>CAJMMF010000004.1:0-100579 GCA_905214385.1 uncultured bacterium | reverse complement strand
AGAGGTCAGAAGTTCAAATCTTCTAACGCCCACCAAATGTTCGCAGCTCAGAGGCATCGCCTCTGGGCTGTTTTGTTTTGGTCGCCAAATGGGTCGCCAAATACGTCACCAAATTTCGAGTTTTTGATCTTCCGGGATGCTTCTCAGTAGTCATCCGAGGAAACTCTCGTCTTCTCCGTTTGCATACACATATCTTTCAAGGATTCGTGCCGCGGTTGCATGAGGCTCGGCAAGGCACGACCGCAACATGTTGGTCAAGCATAATCTTTTGGATTCTTTTGGCGTGAGTGGCTTGGTTTTGGTAGGATTTGTCAGCGGCCTAACTAAGGGGGTTTTATAACTGCCATGCAGGTAGCCGTGCTGGTAACGTTTTACCGACTTGCCAAGAACCCCTCATTTTTAATGCGTCTGCAAAATGACCAATTGCTTTGACCTGCTGAAACACTATATGTTGTGTTTGACCTAAAAAAAGAATACAGGATATAGATGCCTCTTTGTCGTATGATAGATGGCGGACAGAGAACGAAGACCTTAACTGCCTCTTTTGAACGTGTCCTTGAGCCGCTTGATCGGCTCCTGGGAGTGTCCGCATTGAGGCTTATGGTTTATCGAGAACACAGATTGCGCGACGGCGCCGCAAGACAGGGGCAGGCCCTGCCGGGCATCGTTTGGCTCTGAAGCGCAATGAGGCTACGACGCGAAAGAAGGCAAGAGGATGAAGATCATCAAGCGCAGCGGCACCGAGGTTGTCTTTGACATCGATAAGATCGTCAATGCCATCCGCGCCGCAAACTTGGAGGTCGAGGAGAGCTCTCGTCTTACCGACCGCCAGGTGGTTTATGCGGCGCAAAACGTCGCCGAGGCATGCGAGAACGCGGGCCACACCGTTTCGGTCGAGGAGATCCAGGATTTGGTCGAGGACGAGATCATGCGTCTCGACTGCTACGAGGTCGCCCGCCACTACATCATCTATCGCTATGTTCAGAGCCTGAAGCGCCAGAAGAACACGACCGACGACAAGATTCTGTCGCTGATCGAGTGCAATAACGAAGAGGTCAAGCAGGAGAACTCTAACAAGAACCCGACCGTCAATTCCGTCCAGCGCGACTATATGGCCGGCGAGATTTCAAAGGATCTGACTCAGCGTGTGCTGCTGCCCCAGGAGATCGTGGATGCCCACAATGAGGGCCTGATCCACTTCCACGATTCTGACTACTTTGCCCAGCACATGCATAACTGCGACCTGGTGAACCTGGAGGACATGCTCCAGAACGGCACCGTTATCTCGGGCACGCTGATCGAGAAGCCGCACAGCTTCTCGACTGCCTGCAACATCGCGACGCAGATTATCGCCCAGGTTGCTTCCTCCCAGTACGGCGGCCAGTCTATTTCGCTGACCCATCTCGCCCCCTTTGTTGAGGTGAGCCGTCAAAAGATTCGCGGCGAGGTTGCCCGCGAGCTCGAGGAGCTCGGTGTTTCGGCATCTCCCGAAAAGGTCCGCGAGGTTGTTGAGGACCGCCTGCGTGACGAGATCCGTCGCGGCGTCCAGACGATTCAGTATCAGGTCGTGACCCTTATGACCACGAATGGCCAGGCGCCGTTCGTGACGGTCTTTATGTATCTCAATGAGGCCCGTACGCCCCAGGAGAAGCACGACCTTGCCATGATTGTGGAGGAGACGCTTCGTCAGCGCTATGAGGGCGTTAAGAACGAAGCCGGCGTGTGGATCACCCCGGCATTCCCCAAGCTCATCTACGTGCTCGAGGACGATAACATTCGCGAGGATTCGCCGTACTTCTATCTGACCAAGCTCGCCGCCAAGTGCACCGCCAAGCGCATGGTGCCCGACTACATCTCCGAGAAGAAGATGCGCGAGCTTAAGCTGTCTAAGGGCGAGACTGCCGGCAACGGCGATTGCTACACCTGCATGGGTTGCCGCAGTTTCCTGACGCCCGACCGTTCGGGCAACGGCTTTAACAATGTCGCCAACGCGCTGAACTATGACCCGACCAAGCCTAAGTACTACGGTCGCTTTAACCAGGGTGTTGTGACCATCAACCTGCCCGATGTCGCGCTGAGCTCGCATCAGGACATGGATAAGTTCTGGAAGATCTTCGACGAGCGCCTTGAGCTGTGCCATCGTGCCCTGCTGTGCCGTCATGAGCGCCTGATGGGCACGCTTTCGGATGCCGCGCCGATTCTTTGGCAGTACGGCGCCCTGGCGCGTCTGAAGAAGGGCGAGACGATCGACAAGCTGCTCGTGGGCGGCTATTCCACCATCAGCCTGGGCTATGCCGGCCTGTATGAGTGCGTCAAGTACATGACGGGTCACAGCCACACCGAGAAGGAGGGCACGCCGTTCGCCATGGCCGTCATGCAGCGCATGAACGACAGGTGCGCGGAGTGGAAGGCCGAAAGTGATATCGATTTCTCGCTGTACGGTACGCCGTTGGAGTCGACGACCTACAAGTTCGCCAAGTGCCTGCAGCGTCGTTTTGGCATTATCCCGGGCGTGACGGACAAGGGCTACATTACTAACAGCTATCACGTCCATGTGTCCGAGGAGATCGATGCCTTCGACAAACTTAAGTTTGAAGGCATGTTCCAGCAGCTTTCGCCGGGCGGTGCTATCTCCTACGTTGAGGTTCCCAACATGCAGGACAACCTCAAGGCTGTCATTCGCGTGATGCAGTACATCTACGACAACATCATGTACGCCGAGCTCAACACCAAGAGCGATTACTGCCAGGTGTGCGGCTACGATGGCGAGATCAAGATTGTCGAGGATGACGGCAAGCTGGTGTGGGAGTGCCCCAGCTGCGGCAACCGCGACCAGGAGAAGATGAACGTCGCTCGTCGTACGTGCGGCTACATCGGTACCCAGTTCTGGAACCAGGGTCGAACCGAGGAGATCCGCGACCGCGTGCTGCATCTCTAATAACCATCCCAGGCCGCCCCGTAGCGAGGCCCCGGACCTTTACTCGCTATTTCGGACAGTCCTGGCTCACGACGGAGGCGCCACTGGCGCCTCCTGTTCGTGCGGAACTCATATCGAGCAAAGGTCCGGGGCCTCGCTACGGGGCGGCCAAGTTGATGTAGCTGAGATGCAGCACGCAGCCTGCTCGCTCCTCGAAGTTCTTAGCGGAAATGAGTTGACCTGCGACAACGGTCTGCTTGCGATAACGGTTGAGCTGCAGCATTGTTTTTATTGGACCTCGAACCCTATACTCGATGTTCGCTGAGTTCATTGAGTATCGCTCGCGAGGGGTCTGGAGTATATCGTCCCGCCCGCAGTTTCGCAGGCCGAAGGCCGAGAATGTTTGAGGACGGGATGATATACTCCAGACCCCCAGGAAGGTTACCTATGAACTACGCGAACATTAAGTATTTCGACATTGCTGATGGAGAAGGCGTCCGCACTTCTCTGTTTGTGAGCGGGTGCCGTCGTGGCTGCAAGAATTGCTTTAACTCCGTCGCGTGGGACTTTGCTGCGGGCGAGCCCTTTGATCGTGCCGTCGAGGACAAGATTATCGAGAGCCTCGATCATCCCTTTATTGACGGCCTGACGATTCTGGGCGGAGAGCCCATGGAGCCCGAGAACCAGGCGGGGCTCGTTGAGTTTGTCGAGCGTGTTCGTGCCGCTTATCCTGCGGGGTCAGGAAAGACCATTTGGTGTTTTACCGGCGACGTGCTCGAGGAGCTTATGCCGGGTGGTCGTCACCATACCGAGGTCACGGACCGTATCCTTGCCTGCCTCGACATGTTGGTGGATGGCCCGTTTGTTCAGGATCTTTATGATATCTCGTTGCGCTTTAGGGGCTCGAGTAACCAGCGTGTGATCGATATGAACGCTACGCGCGACCGCGCCGTGCGTGAGGGCGTTGCGCTTTGCGACGCTGTGGAGCTTTGGCGGGACGATCCAGTCTATTCGACCCATACTATGTAGCTTGTGGTCGATGCCGGAGGGCGTGGTACCATAGCGCGAACGTGAAATCGGAAAAGTGAGGCCCAGATGGTCGATCAGGAAAAAGTCGAGGCCGCCATTAAGCTGTTGCTTGAGGGCATAGGCGAGGACCCAACTCGTGAGGGCCTGCTGGAGACCCCGGCGCGCGTTGCCCGTATGTATGGTGAGATCGCCGGCGGCATGGACCAGAGTGCCGAGGAGCACCTGTCCAAAACCTTTGCCGTCGCTTCGAACGATTTGGTTATCGAGCGCGACATTACGTTCTACTCGCTGTGCGAACATCATCTGCTGCCGTTTTATGGCAAGGCCGCCATTGGTTATATCCCTAACGGTCGGGTGGCTGGGCTTTCCAAGCTCGCCCGCACGGTTGAGGTTTATGCCCGCCGTCTTCAGCTGCAGGAGCAACTGTGCACACAGGTTGCCGATGCCCTCATGGATTATCTCGCTCCCCAGGGAGCGATTGTGTTGATGGAGGCCGAGCATATGTGCATGACGATGCGTGGCGTGCAAAAGCCCGGCACCAAGACCGTGACGCTTGCTCGCCGCGGCGTCTTTGAGACCGATCCCGCGCTCGAGGAGCGTTTCTTTAGGATGCTGGGCCGCTAACCATGAGAGTCGTCAACGACTTTACATCGAAGACCGATGAGGGGACGTCGCGTCGCGGCTTTATGGCTTCGGGCCTGGCCCCCTTTGGTGCCATGCCTCGCATTGATTACATTTGTGCCAACGGGCTGTTCCGGCGGCACCTGGGCAACATCGTACAGTTGGAATCGGGGCGCATCTTCTGCCGCCACGGTATTGACCATCTGCTCGATGTCGCTCGCATTATGTGGATCAAGAATCTCGAGGAGCAGCTCGAATTTGACCGCGAGGTCATCTACGCCACGGCACTTCTTCACGATATCGGCAAAGATGAACAGTATGAATCGGGTATATCCCATGATGTTGCAAGCGAACGCGTCGCTGATGCGATTCTCGGCGGCATGCCCGATGATGTGGCGTTTGAGCCGGCCGATGCCGCAGCCATTAAGACGGCCATTCTGGGCCATCGAAAGCTGCGCGTGAACAGCCAACCGCTTGAGCGTCTGCTCTATGCGGCCGACAAAGCATCGCGCGCCTGCTTTGCATGCCCCGCGCGCAATGCTTGCAACTGGAGCGATGATAAAAAGAACCTGTCGATTCGCGTGTAGTTAGTTTGCGCGGTTGGGGTTCTAAACGAAGGAGACGATCGCGTTGAGTAACAAAAAACTGCCCGAGAATGCAACCAAGACTGAAGGTGCTGAGCTCGCCCGCCGTGGAAGGGGCGAAATATCCACCGCAACGGCGGTGCCTCACGTGAGCTATGATGATCTGCGCCATGCCGATCGTATTGTCATTGACGGCCTTGAGGTTTTTGCCAACCATGGCGTGTATCCCGAGGAGAACGCGCTGGGTCAGAAGTTCATCGTTTCTCTGGTGCTCTATGCCGACCTGCGCGCGGCGGGGGAGCACGATAACCTGGATGCCTCGATTGACTACGGCTCGGTGTGCCACGATGTTGATGGCTATCTGCGCGAGCACACGTTTAAGCTCATCGAGGCGGCAGCCGAGGGTGTGGCCCAGATGCTGCTGCGTCGTTATCCCTCGCTGCTTGGTGTGCGCATCAAGCTCGATAAGCCGTGGGCTCCTGTTGGCCTGCCCCTGGCAAGCTGCGGCGTCGAGATCGAGCGCGTGCGTTAGGCGACGCTAGAGCTCGTCGGCGGGCGGTTTTTTGAGCCGCTGCGACAGGGCTCTATTGTCGGGGCAGTACGTGTCGAGCAGGGCATGGAACCGTTGATTGTGGCTCGGCTCGAGCAGATGAACGAGCTCGTGGGCGACAACCATGTCGAGGCATTCGACAGGGTAGGCGGCCAGTTCGCGTGCGATGCGAATGGCGCCGGTTTTGGGCGTGCATGAGCCCCAGCGCGTCTTCATACTGCGCACGGAGGCGCGGGAGACGGCGACACCCATTGCGATTTCGTACGCGTGCACCATATCGCGCAGCGCCGATGTGACCTCGGACGTATAGAGCTGGTCGATGTGGGCTTGGAGCTCGTCGGACGTTAGGCCGTCGAGGATTGCGCGCCGCTTGGCCTGTGGGCCTTCGTCCGATTCGTCGGTACCCATAAAACTTGCGAAGGTGGCCTGCTTGGGCCGCGGTGCGGGCGATGCAAAGTTGTGATCGAGTGCGTCCTGTACCGTGATGGGCTTGCCCCAAAGTGCAATGATGGACGAGGGGCTGAGCGGCTCTCGCGCCGTCGCCTGACGTTGCTCGCGCTGGGCAAGTCGGCCGATAATCCAGGCGCTGTTGCGCTTCACAAACGCTTCGATGCGCTCGCGACCGGCGCCGAGCGGTGCGCTGGCGTGGACCTCACCGCTCGATGTGACGCGTAGGTTGAAGTTCTTGACGCGTTTTTTGGTAACGATGACGGGCAAGGCCGTCCCATCCGGTCGAGATACGGAAATCGTAAATTGCTGCGTCAAAAGCGGTCCTTTGGGTTGGGGACGGGCCGGCATGTCGACCGTTCGGCATGCCGGCCCGCTCAAGGGATGTGAAACTAATAACGCTCAAAGAAGGCAAGCGCGTTGTCGCTGCAGAGCTTTTGCATCACGGTCTTGCCAAAGTGCTTGGAGAGCATGTTCTGGAACTCGGGCATCATGCTGGCATCGGAGAGGAAAGCGGGCACCGTGGCGCCGTCCCAGTCGCCGCCGAGTGCGATGACATCTTCGCCGCCCAGGTCGAGCCAGTGCTCGATATGTGCCGCCAGCTGGTCGAAGGTGACGTCTGCGGCGGTTTCGTCGGTTGCGTCGTTGGAAAGGAACTCGCTGCAGTAGTTGAGGCCGACGATGCCACCCATGTCGCGAATGGTGCGGAACTGGTCGTCGGTAAGGTTGCGTTTGACGCCGCAAACCGCACGGGAGTTGGAGTGGCTGGCGACGAAGGGACGCGTGGCGTGGGCGACAACCTCGTCAAAGCACTCATCGTTGAGGTGGGAGACATCAAGTACCATGCCGGCGTGCTCCATCTGCGTAAGTGCCTCGATGCCGGCGGCGGTGAGACCGGCGTGGGTGTCGTGGCCGCTCGCGAGCGGTCCCTGCGCGTTCCAGCTGAGTGATGACATGAGTACGCCCAGGCTCTTGAGCACCTCGATCAGCGCGGGGTCCTCGGCAAAGAACGTGGCGTTTTCGATGGTGTGGATGCAGGCGACCTTGCCGTCTTTGAGCGCGGGGCGAATGTCTGCGGCGTTGCGTACGTTGACCATGCGGTCGTGGTTGAGCATTGCTTGGCCGCTCATGTGTGCCATGATCTGCGCCTGGAAGCGCGCGGCGTGGGCGGTGGGAATCTCGTCGGGGACAAACGTGGCGAAGCACTGTGCCCACGGCGTGTTGCCGATCTTTGCGAGCGAGATGGCACAGGCGTTACCCTCGATGAGGTCGAAATCTTGCGGATGCGTTTCGTCGCCGGGGAAATAACCGTCGGTGCCGGCGGTAAAGCGCAGGTCGAGATCGAGCGTGGCCCAGCCGATGCGGTCGGCAGTGTCGCAGTGTAGGTCAAATACAGGATATGCCATGGTTCCTCCGGTTGCAGCGTTTCTTTGCAAACTGTCATTGAATTGTATGACTAGGGTATAGTTAGCGCCATATGTTCACGGCGGCCCGCGTTGTGCGCCGCCCTTATCACGGAGGTTACCATGTCCAACCAGGGCAAGAAGGTCAAGACCCATTATCGTGGCACGCTCGACGATGGCACGCAGTTCGATAGCTCCTACGATCGCGGCGAGCCGCTGGAGTTCACCTGCGGCGCCGGCCAGATGATCAAGGGCTTCGACGCCGCTGTTGTCGACATGCAGGTGGGCGAGAAGAAGACCGTGCACATTCCTGCTGCCGATGCCTACGGCGAGCACAATCCCGAGATGGTTCTGACCTTCCCGGCCGAGCAGGTTCCCAACATCGAGCAGATCGAGAAGGGCATGAAGCTCTTCCTGTCCACGCCGAGCGGCATGCCCGTTCCCGCCGTCGTCATTGACGTGACGCCCGAGGCTGTGACGCTCGACGCCAACCACGAGTTGGCCGGCAAGGACCTCAACTTTGATATCGAGCTCGTTGAGGTCGAGGGTTAGAGTATGCCTGAACGCCTGGTTTCGACGACATGCTTGGGAAATCTCAACGATCCGTCCTATGAACTCCTGCTTCGCCGGAAGTTGGGCGGCGTCTTTGAAGTTGACGAGCTGCTGCTCGATTGGGACCAGGCCGATGTATGCGCGTTTGTGGGCGTGACGGAGCTGGGGCGCACGATTGATGTTCGGCTGGATGCTACCGACGGCGGTCGTCTTGCCGATGGCGACGTGCTCGCCATTGACCGTTCGGGCACGGTGCCCGTAGCGGTTGTCGTGCGCCTGCGCAGCGCCGAGGTTTATTTGGTCGAAGTCGACCGCATGGATCCGATTGCGCTCGCGCATGCGTGCTGGGAAATCGGCAACATGCATGCGCCGCTCTTCCGGGGCGACTCGGACGAGCATACCGTGCGCATGTATACGCCGGTGCGGCCTGTTTTGGGCCGCATGCTCCGGGGTGTCGAGGGTGTTCGGCTCTCGGTGGTCACACGCGAGCTCGATGCCAGTCGACGCTTTGCATCGAGCGCGGCGGATGTTGTTGTGAGTATGGCTCCAGACTTTACGATCGTAAAGAAGGCGCGCGGCTAACGTGCGTATGCGTAAGACGGACTTTGAGAGGCAACTATTCAAAGTCCGTCTTACTTTTGATGGGGTGCTTTGGGGGAAGCATATGGGTCTTGAGGGAATCAAACTGATCGCCTGCGATTTGGATGGCACGTTGCTGCATCCGGGGGAGCGCGAGCCGCGTCCTGAGGCATTTGAGCTCATCGACGAGCTGCATCGTCGCGGCATTGTGTTTATGCCGGCGAGTGGCCGTCAATATGCGAGCTTGCGCTACCTGTTTGCCCCGGTGGCCGATGAGCTCGCCTATGTATGCGAAAACGGAGCCCTGGTGATGAGCGAGGGGCGTGCCGTTGTCAAACGTTCCATGGAACGTAGCCTTGCTATGGATATCGCGAATGCCGTGGTCGCCTACCCCCATGCCGACGTAACCCTTTCCTGCGAGGGGCACCTCTACACCATAAGCGGTAACGATGCGTTCATCGACCATTTGCGTTACGAGGTCCACTGCGATGTGGCGGTGGTCGACCGTCCCGAGGACATTGACGAGGATGTCATTAAGATTGCGTTTCAAACGCCCGAGACAGAGCAGCCGGCGGCGTTGGAGTATTTTGCGCGTCGCTTTAGCGACCGGGTCGATGTGATGACGTCGGGAACCGAATGGACCGACTTTATCGGCTTTGATTCGGGCAAGGGGTCCGCGCTTGCCGATTATGGTCGCGCACTGGGGATCTCACCTAACGAAATGATGGCGTTTGGCGATAACGAAAACGATCGCGACATGCTCAACGTGGTGGGCCATCCCTATCTGATGGAGAGCTGCAATCCCAGCATGCGCGGTGTCAATGACCGTGTCCGCTACGTGCGCACGGTCGAAGAAGAGCTGCGTCGTCTACTTGCTGAGTAGGCATGTCCCAAAATCTACCTACAGTTGGGGCAGAGGCCCTCGAAGATGGTGTAGTGCGAGGTGACGTTCCAGCCGATTTGCTCGGACGCCTTGGCGTCGAGCTGGGCATCGAAGGGGAGCGGTACGTCGATGACGCGGCTGCACGAGGTGCAGATGATATGCGCATGCGGCTCGATCGTGCGATCGAAGCGGCTGCCGCCCGGCGTCTTGATGGAGAGGATCTCGCCGGCGTCGGCTAAGAGATTGAGATTGCGGTAGACCGTACCGCGGCTGATTTTGTCATCCTGCGCGCGCACGGCGTTGTAGATCTCATCGGCGGTGGGGTGGTTATAGCTTTGGCGCACGGCGTCAAGAACCAGCTTCCGCTGCTTGGTGTTTCTTCTTTGCACCGCCATGCGCCTCGCCTCTTTTCTATCAACGGTCGTAGGTAAATGATACCGTATTTAGCACACAATACTAATAACGAGGACTGAAACCGTCTTCATTGGTAAGTGGGGCTCGGGCCTGGGCGTCTGCGAGGCGAAAACGCGTTCCCATGCGCTCGTAGGAGGCATGAAGCGCCTCGAGATGAGATAGGATGTTTGCCGGAGCCCCCTGTATCTCCATCTCGACGGAGCCGTCTTCCATGTTACGCACCCAGCCGGTGAGTGCGCGTGCCTGCGCGAGGTTGGTGTTGGTAAAGCGAAAACCAACGCCTTGGACTTGCCCCGTCCAGTGCAGGAAGTAGCGCAGGGGAGTGTCTTGAGTGGCCTCGTCGCTTGCGAGCACAGTAAGCCTGCGGCGCAGCTCGAGCTCGATGTTTGATGGTTTTTGAGGCTCTCGACTGCCGCCGGTGACGCTGGAGAAGAACGTATCGAAGAGGCCCATCGCTAGGCCTGCTTGACTGAATCGGCGGGGAAGGTAATGCCGGCCTGCTGACGCACGGCATCCATGATGCGCAGCGAGACGAGCGTGACATCGCGGTAGTGGCCGAGCTCATGGCGTCCCGCCGGGGTCTCCCAGATCTCTTCCTTAACGTTATCGATGCCTCCGATGGCGGTGATAAAGTCTGCGAGTTCGTATTCCATGGTGTTGCTTGACTTGGGAAGGTCGAGCGCGCGGCCGTTGTCGTCCTGTTCGCGCGGCGCCTCGGTCGCCGAGCCGCGTACGACGTCGCCGCGATAGTCGATGCGGACGTTGCGGGGCGTGGACAGATGGTCGATCTGGATAGTGCCACGCTCGCCTTCGATCTGCGAGGGCAGCAGGTCATTCGTAATTTTGGAGTGCGCGAGCTCGACGGAGATATAGCCACCGCCATAGCTGGCGAGAATGGAACCGCAACCGTCGATGGGGCCATGGGTGAGCTCTTGCGTTGAGGGGTCGAGCAGCGTGGTCATGCTGGTGAGACCAGAGGGCATGCCGAAAATCTCGACCATGGGCTCGACGGCGTAGACGCCAATGTCCATGAGGGAACCCGATGCCATATTGCAGTCGAAGATATTGGTGGCGCGTCCAGCGAGGATTTCGTTGTAGCGTGAGGAATACTTGCCAAAGCGCAGTGAGGCGCGGCGAATGGGCGCAATCTCGCACAGGGCGTCCTCGACGGCGTGGAAAGCGGGGTCGTGGAGGGGACGCATGGCCTCGAGGGCCACGACGCCTGCTGCCTCGGCAGCACGGAAGACCTCGAACGCTTGGGCCTCGGTGGCGCAGAAGGGCTTTTCGACGATAACGTGCTTACCGCCGGCGATGCAGGCGAGCGCCTGCTCGTGATGGAGCGCGTTGGGGCTGCCGATGTAGACGGCATCGACGTCGTCGGCGGACGCGAGCTCGTCGAGTGCGGTGAAGTTGCGTTCGCCGCCGTGCTCGGCGGTAAAGGTGGTACCGCGATTGGCATCGCGTGAAAGCGTGCCCACAAACGCGGCTTGGTCGTTGGCATTGACGACCTGGATAAAGTCGTCGGTGATCATGGATGTGCCGATGGTCGCTATACGCAGCATGCGTCCCCCTTGCGTTGTTTGGTCTACAGGATGAGTGTAGCGCGTGGGGATATAAAGCTGCGCGAAAACGCTATTACAGGTCGCTCTCGTTAAAGCCGGCGTCGATATCGAGGTTGGCTCCGTCGGCCGCGGTGGTGGCGAGCTCGTCGCAGCGCTCATTGAGCTCGTGGCCGGCATGCCCCTTAACCCAGATGAACTCCACCTTATGCTTGCTCTTTGCGGCAAGCAGACGCTCCCACAGGTCGCGGTTCTTGACGGGCTGCTTGTTGGCAGTTTTCCACCCGCGCTTTTTCCAGCCGTCGATCCAGTGCTTGTTGAAGGCGTTGACGACGTATTGCGAATCGGAATGGACCTCGACCTCGCAGGGGCGGTTAAGTGCCTCGAGCGCCACGATGACCGCCATGAGCTCCATGCGGTTGTTAGTGGTCTTGGCGTAGCCACGCGAAAGCTCGGAGGTGAAGGTCTTGCCGGCGGGGTTGGTGTACTTGAGCACGGCGCCGTAGCCGCCGCGTCCCGGATTTGATCGGGCCGAGCCGTCGGTATAGATGATGACCTTCACATGGTTCCTTTCGTTGGGTACGCTTCGTGTGAGTGACCATTGTAGCGCCATGCCCGCCGCGGGCTAGCAATCTACGATTTCTACCCCGTCTTCCGACAGCTGGTCGGCATGGATGATGCGGTTGAGCTCGTCGAGGTATTGCCGCAAGAGAGGAGAGGGCTTGCGCTCGTCGTGCATGATATATCCTACGTGCATCGTTGGGGCGTCTGCTAACGGGATCGATGCCATACCCCACTGCATTTCATTGGAAAGGACACCGGTCGACAGGGTGTAACCGTTCGACGTGATAAGTAAGTTAGTAAGTGTTCCGCGGTCCGAGATTCGTATGTTGCGGTCGCAAGGGATATAGCTAAAAGGTTCCTCGGCGTAATAGAAGGAGTTTGAGGTTCCCTGCTCAAAGCTGTAGCGCGTATAGGGCGTGAGGTCGGCAAGGGACAGCTGAGGGCGGCGTGCGAGCGGGTGGCGTTCGCTAACGAAGACGTGGACCGTCGCGTCGAAGAGGGGATGGAAGCTTGCGCGGGCATCGGCGAAGGCCTTCTGCAGAACGTGGGCGTTAAAGTCATCCAGGTACAGAATGCCGATATCGCTGCGAAATGCGCGGACGTCGTCGATGATCTGCGAGGTGGTGGTCTCGCGCATGATGAACTCGAACTTACTGTCGCGGCAGCGCTCGACGACGTTGACAAAGGCCTCGACCGAAAACGCGTAGTGCTGGGCCGAGATGGCAAGGCGCGCCTGGGGTGTGCCGCCGTCCTCGTAGCGTGCCTCGAGCATGTCGGCCTGCTCTACGACCTGGCGCGCATAGCCTAAGA
This sequence comes from uncultured bacterium, assembly GCA_905214385.1. Classification (GTDB taxonomy): domain Bacteria; phylum Actinomycetota; class Coriobacteriia; order Coriobacteriales; family Coriobacteriaceae; genus Collinsella. The sequence continues at coordinate 87,667 of CAJMMF010000004.1, read as the reverse complement.
GCTCGGTACCGTCGTTGGTGAGCGTGACGCCGCGGCTGGAGCGCGTAAAGATTTCCAGATGGAGCTCCTGCTCCAGGCTTTTGACGGCGTTTGAGATGTTGGACTGAGCGGTATAGAGGCGCTGAGCTGCGGCGTTGATTGAGCCGGACTCTGCCACGGCAATCAGAAAACGAAGCTGCTGGAGGGTCATCGACGCCCGTCCTTTCGATAGCTATCTAAAAAACCGATAACAGGTTAGCGCTTTTAAGTGATTGACCGAGCGAAACAATGCTCGTACTATTCAAAACACACAAAGGCGGTAGGTAATTAAGCCGACCACGGAACCGGGATGCGAAAGGAGGCCCGCATATGAATTGCTTACCAAGACGAATGCCGGGCTCCTGCTTGCGCCCGTCGGCGTGATCAGGAGACAGCGACTTATTTCTCTTACTCTTATTACTTTTGTTCGATCAAGGAGATCATCATGAGCCAGTTTATCAACAACCCCGAGCACACCTTTGGTTTCGATACCCTGCAGCTGCACGTTGGCCAGGAGAGCGCCGATCCTGCATCCGACTCCCGTGCTGTGCCTATCTATCAAACCACGAGCTATGTGTTCCGCAACTCCCAGCACGCCGCCGACCGCTTTGGTCTTGCCGACGCCGGTAACATCTACGGCCGTCTGACCAACTCCACCCAGGGCGTCTTCGAGGACCGTATCGCCGCGCTCGAGGGTGGCGTGGCCGGTCTTGCCGTCGCCTCCGGTGCCGCTGCCATCACCTATACCCTGCAGGCACTTGCCCAGGCTGGTGACCACGTGGTCGCCCAGAAGACCATCTACGGCGGTTCCTACAACCTGCTGGAGCACACGCTCTCCCAGTTTGGTGTCGAGACCACCTTCGTCGATGCCCATAACCTGGACGAGGTCGAGGGCGCCATCAAGGACAACACCACGGTCATCTATCTCGAGACGCTCGGTAACCCCAACTCCGACATCCCCAACATCGACGCCATCTCCGAGATTGCCAAGAAGCATGGCCTGCCGGTTGTTGTCGATAACACCTTCGGCACCCCGTATCTGTTCCGTCCGCTGGAGCATGGCGCCAATATCGTCGTCCACTCCGCGACCAAGTTCATTGGCGGTCACGGTACCTCGCTGGGCGGCGTGATTGTCGATGGCGGCAACTTTGACTGGAAGGCGAGCGGCAAGTATGCGCAGATCGCCGAGCCCAATCCCTCCTACCATGGCGTCTCGTTTGCCGAGGCTGCCGGCCCTGCCGCCTTCGCGACCTATATCCGCGCCATCCTGCTGCGTGACGAGGGCGCTTGCATTAGCCCGTTTAACGCCTGGATCCTGCTCCAGGGCACCGAGACCCTGTCACTGCGCGTCGACCGCCATGTCGAGAACACCAAGAAGGTCGTTGAGTTCCTGGCTTGTGACAGCCACGTCGCCAAGGTGAACCACCCGAGCCTGCCTGAGCACCCCGACCATGAGCTCTACAAGCAGTATTTCCCCAACGGTGGTGCCTCGATCTTCACCTTCGAGATTAAGGGCGGCCAGGAGGCTGCATGGAAGTTCATCGACCACTTGCAGGTGTTCTCGCTGCTCGCCAACGTGGCCGACGTCAAGTCGCTCGTCGTGCACCCGGCTACGACTACGCACTCCCAGCTCTCTGCCGAGGAGCTCGCCGAGCAGAACATCACGCCCTCCACGATCCGTCTTTCCATCGGTACCGAGAACGCCGAGGATATCATTTGGGACCTGAAGCAGGCCTTTGCCGCACTGGACGAGTAGGGCGACTTGTGCAAGGACCCCTTGCGACTCGATAGGTATAGCTGCATAAAATGCCTGCTCAAGGCGCCTGCGCAAGCAATGGTTGCGCAGGCGCCTTTTTTGCATAGGAAGGGCGCTATTACAGGGTTTTTGACATGCTTTATGCAATCGAGATGTGGAAAACTCCTGTTGAGAGGATGTGAGTTTTACGCAAATGACGTGCACCTTTTGAGAAAAACCGCAGGTCGCGATTTGCTCGGAGTACTATGCAGCGCGATCGAATCACGCGCAGCTCAAACGCAGCAAAAACGCACTACGGAGGTTTCCAGCTACATGAGGATTGATTCACGAAAACCGAAAGCCGCCGCCCTTTCCGCCGCTCTGACCGTGGCACTTTTAGCGGGCGCCGGCGCAACCGATGCCCACGCGGCAACACTGTCCGACACGGTCGGATCCACGCCGTCCGAGGCGACGCTGATGCAGCCCGTCGACTATCGCGGCGACGGCTTTGGCTCCATGCAGGAGTGGAATGCCTCTATGGGGGCCAAGCGCGATTCCCTGGAGGTCCGCGCCCAGATCATCATGAACATGTACGGTGACTATGCCACCGATGACGAGCGCGCTGTACTGCAAGGTTGTATCGATGGTGCGGGCGGTCTTTTGACGATGGAGGAGGTCGACGCCAAATCGACCGAGCTCGATGAGCTGCGCACGACGCTTGAGGATGCCAAGCGTGAGGCGCTCGAGGCTGCGGCCGCCGAAGCCGAGGCCGCTGAGGCCGTTCAGGCTTTGTATTACAACGCCGGCTCCGGCTCGTCTTACGCGTCTGCTGCGTATTACGCGAACGGCTCGGGCCTGACGCGCTCGAGCGGCGTCAATAACTATAACGGTCGTCGTGAGACCTATTACAGCAGCAACGTGCTCTACCATCACCGCACGGGCGAGTGGACTCAGGATTCCGAGGGCTTTTGGCGCGATTCCGATGGTTACTACGTCGTTGCCGCGGGCGATAAGGCTCAGGGCTCCACGTTTACCGGTTCCAAGGGCGAGTGCAAGGTCTATGACTCCGGCTGCGCAGCCGGAACCACCGACTACTACACTGGCTGGTAATTTTTCTGCATCACGAATATTTGGCGGACGGGCGTCTTTACCGAGCTTTAGGGCAACGTAAGGGCGCCCGTTCTATGTATGCATTTGAGTTAACAGAGCGCTTACCGTGGCAGTACGCCGCGCATATGGGCGCGGGGCACACTAAGTCACGAGAAACAAAGTCTTTCTCGTGGAGGAAGTGGTTCCATGAACGCTCGAGATGTCGCTATTGCCGTCGTTGCCCTTTTGATCGGATGCCTTGGTCCGACGGCGGCGTTAACTGCCGGCTTGCAGTCCGCTACGGGCGCCGCTCCTGTGATTGTGGGCGCCTTGATTGCAGCGGCGTTGCTGGGAAGCGCCGGCGTGCTACTTTGCCGCGATGACGAGGACGAGGTTCCGGAATCGCAAAATAAGCCTCAGTTTTAGCCTCGAGCTAAATGCAACAGGCCTTCGCGAATGACGGAATCCTCGCGAAGGCCTGTCTGCTTGTATTGCGCACGTCGCGATGCGGCCGAGGCTACCAGCTGCTTTCTATTTCGCGAATCCTCTGGTAGAGCCAATCGTTTTGCGGCACTTGGATATCGTGTTTGGCGGCCAGGCGGCAAATGGTGCCCGCGAACTCCTCGACTTCGGTCTTTCGTTGTGCGATGCGGTCCTGCGCCATCGAGGGCATACCGGTGGGGTCGATTCCCTCGATGAGGTGCACCATCTGCGTCAGGTCTGCCTCGGTCAGCTCAATGCCCTCGGCATTGGCGACCGCAAGTGTCTCTCGCATGGCGGAGACAAAGCAGCGGCGCTGCTCGGAGCCGGCCTCTGTGGCGCTTCCATACGTTCCGCCGTAGGCCATGCACGTCTGGTTGATACCATCGTTGAGCATGAGTTTGGCCCACATGCGGTGCGCAATGTCGCTCTCGGCGGTATGGGCGATGCCGCAGCGTGTGTAGAGCTCGTCGATGGCGGTGACGGTTGCGGGCTCGGTGCCTGCTGCCGCGCCAAAGCGAATCTCGCCCGCATTGGTAAAGGTGAGCGCGCCGTCGAGGAACACGGCATCCATGCCCTGGCAAATACCAAGAACGGTATGCTTCCAGCCAAAGCGCTCGGCAATCTTCTGCTCGCTCGTAATGCCGTTGCACAGCGAGGCGATGAGCGTGTTGGGCCCCACGACGCGCTCCATAGTCTTGAGTGCTTGGTTGAGTCCCGTCGTCTTGACCGTGAGAATGACAAGATCGGCGGGCGTTGCCTCGCTGGCGCGCACGGACTTGAGTGCGCAGGGCTCGCCGTTGACCGTAAGGGCGTCGCCTGCGTGACGCTCGAAACGGGCGTCATCCATAACGTATTCGACGGCGTCATTGCCGAGGGCCGTGGCAATCATGCTACCGTAGAGCAGGCCGACGCCGCCCTTGCCGATAAAGGCGACCTTGTTGATCTGCATGTGAATCATCTCCCCATATAAAAGGCGCCCGCGTAAGGGGCGCCTGATGGATTGTATGCTGCCAGGGTGATTGGTGGATGCGCGGGACTGCTGTTACGAAAAAGAACTATTGCACTGTGCGCTTATGCCGCGGGACAGACCGCAAAAACGCGCACAGGATATCCAACGCCATCGCGCACCTTGGGGAAGGTGCAGATGATGCCTGCGCCCGTGGCGGGAAGCTCGTCCAGATGGTTCATGACCTCGATCTGGTAGCGGTCGACTGAGAGGATGTATTGCTCGCCGGGATAGGGGTAGGCGTCCTCACGCGTGGCCACGCTCGCCTCCTTTCATCGGGCTTTTTGCTGATGTTAAAGCGGTGCCGTGACGGCCTGATTTCTGCTGCGTTACGATACGTTTTCGATTGCGATTCCGATGTGCTTCGATGACGTGACAGGTTTGTTTCGCCTTATCAGGGCTTCGATGGGGGAGGAGGGGCCGTGCAATATCGCGTTGACCCCAAAAGCAGTAACCGTATCTCGGCGTTGGGGCTGGGCTGCATGAGGTTTCCCGGTGCGCCGGGACGCCCGGATGCGAAGACAGCCGACGCCATCATCTCCCGTGCGGTGGAGCAGGGGATTAACTACCTGGACACGGCCTATCTCTATCCCGGCAACGAGGCTTGCGTGGGCGCTTCGCTTGAGCGCCTAGGCCTACGCGACCAGGTTTTGCTCGCGACCAAGCTGCCGCATGCTTCGTGCAAATGCGCGGAGGATTTCGACCGGTTCTTCGACGAGCAACTGTGCCGCCTGCGGACCGACCATATCGACTATTACCTCATGCACAACATTACCTCGCCCGCCCAGTGGGAACGTGTGGTGGCGTTGGGCATCGAGGACTGGATCGCGCGTCAAAAGGCGGCGGGGCGCATTCGCCAGATTGGTTTTTCGTATCACGGCAGCGCGGCGGATTTCCTGACGGTGCTTGACGCATATGACTGGGATTTTTGCCAGATCCAGTACAACTATGCCGGCGAGCGTTACCAAGCGGGAACGGCAGGACTCATGGCGGCTGCGGAGCGCGGTCTTGCGGTGTTTGTGATGGAGCCACTGCTGGGCGGTCGTCTAGCGGGCAAACTGCCGCCGCGGGCACGCGCTGTGCTCGATGGCGCCCGTGACCCGCATTTGCGCACTCCGGCCGCCTGGGGGCTTTCGTGGGTGTGGAACCATCCTCAGGTGACGATGCTGCTTTCGGGTATGACCGATACCGCGCAAGTGGATGAGAACGCGGCGTTGGCCGATCGGGCCCTGCCGGATTCGATGACGGCTGCTCAGCTCGATGCCATCGCACGCGTGCTGAGGGAGTTTGAAAAATCGAATCGCGTGCCCTGCACGGGATGCGGCTATTGCATGCCGTGTCCTAAAGGCATCAATATCCCTGGGTGTTTTGCTGCCTACAACGCAAGCTATGCGCACAGCTGGTTTACGGGGCTGTCTCAATACTTTACGGCGAGCGCGGTGCGGACGAACGAGCCCAAGCTGGTGAGCAATTGCGTCAAGTGCGGCAAATGCGCGCGGCATTGCCCACAGCATATCGATATCCCCGGGCGCTTGGACGACGTACGCCGCCGTTTTCAGCCTGGCCCCGTGACGGCGGTGCTTAAGGCCTTCGGCAAAACGCGCTCCTCGTGACCCTTTTATAACTTGCGGTGGAATAGTTCCTGTTTGCGGCAGAATAAGGCATCGACAGGAACTATTTCACCGCAACTGATGAGGGGGAGCTGGGGATGCTGACGATCGGGTGTCATCTATCCACGACGAAGGGCTATTGGGCGATGGGGGAGACGGCGTTGTCAATTGGCGCCAATACCTTTGCATTCTTTACACGCAACCCGCGCGGCGGCAAGGCGAAAGACCTTGACATGGATGACGTGGCCGCCCTGCGCGAGCTTATGGAACAGAACGATTTTGGCCCGCTTGTGGCTCATGCCCCGTATACCTATAACCCTTGCTCGGCCAAAGAGCGGGCGCGCGAGTTTGCCTTGGAGGCCATGGCGGAGGACCTGCGGCGCATGGAAGCGCTGCCCGGCAACTACTACAACTTCCATCCCGGTGCGCATGTGGGGCAGGGCTCCGACGCCGGCATTCAGATGATCGTCGACACCCTGTGCCAGGTGATGTTTGAGGGCCAACAGACGACGGTGCTGCTCGAGACCATGGCCGGCAAGGGCACCGAGGTGGGCCGCAGCTTTGAGGAACTGGCACTCATCATCCAGGGCGTTGCCGACAAGTGCCCCGAGCTGTCGGCCAAGTTGGGCGTTTGCTTGGACACCTGCCATGTGAATGACGCCGGCTACGACATCGTCCACGATCTTGAAGGCGTGCTCGACGAGTTCGATCGTGTGGTGGGTATCGAGCGCCTGCGCGCCGTGCATATCAATGACTCCAAGAACCCCTGCGGCGCCCATAAGGACCGCCACGAATGCATCGGTAAGGGCTACCTGGGTAGCGAAGAGTTTGGCGGCGGTATGCAGGTTATGCAGAATATTGTATCGAATGGCCGCTTGCGCGCATTGCCATTCATTTTGGAGACACCGAACGAACTTGCAGGTTATGCGGCTGAAATCAAATTGTTAAGGTCATTGCAGCAGTGATGACTGTCATAAAGTGGAGTGCTCCATTCACGTTATGGGTTTGTTTCAATCAGTTTTCTAATTGCGGATTCTTCCAAGCGGGTGCATAATAACCCTCAGTTTTTGCAGACCCCTGAATCACGTGGGGTCATTGGAAGGAGACTGATTATGAAGCTGAAGAAGCTTGGCGCATTTGCCGCCACGGGTGCTATGGCGCTCGCCCTTGCTCTGACGGGCTGCGGCTCGTCCAACGCCACCTCTGGTTCTGATGCCAGTTCCAGCAGCTCTGACGACGCTAAGGTCGAGAAGGTCGACGGTTCCAAGGAGTACGCGCTCGTCAAGGACGGTACGCTGACCGTCGGCACCTCTGCCGAGTACGCTCCGTTTGAGTACAAGGATGACAATGGCGACTACCAGGGCTTTGACCTTGAACTCATTAAGGCTATCGGCGATAAGCTGGGTCTGGATGTCGAGTATGTCAACAATGATTTTGACACGCTCGTCCCCGGCGTTGCTTCGGGCGCCAAGTACGACGTCGCCATCGCGGCTATCACCGACACGCCCGAGCGTGAGAAGGAAGTCACTTTCTCCGATTCCTACTACATGGACGATCAGGCTATCGTGACCAAGGTCGATAACACCGATATCACGGCCGACAACTTCAGCGAGAAGCTCAACAACGCCGACGCTACCATCATCGTCCAGTCTGGCTCGACCGCCGAGGCCTTTGCCCAGGAGAACTTCCCCAAGGCCAAGATTGTCCCCTACAAGGACGCCACCGAGTGCTTCAGCGCCCTGCAGTCCGATAAGGGCGACGCCGTAGTCACCAACCGCTCCGTTGCCAGCCAGCTGACCGCCGAGCAGTTCAACACCTGCCAGACCATCAAGCAGGTCAGCACCGGCGAGGAGTACGCCATCGCCATCAACCAGGGCAACACCAAGCTCAAGGACGACATCAACCAGGCCATCAAGGACCTGACTGACGACGGTACCGTCGACGCCCTCATGGCTAAGTACAACATCAAGTAAAATAGCTACTTGATTGCGCGCGGGCCCTTTCCGTTTTGGCGGAGAGGGCCTTTGCGCTTCTCTTGACGGAGAGTGTTTCCGTCTCGTTTTGCCGGCAACTTCTACGATAGGAGCCACCTTGTCTCGACTGAACAAAGGGGCTGCGGAGCAGCGTTTTCCACTGCCCGCCTTGCTCCAAAAGCTAGCCTGCGCCATGGCCGTGGCGCTCGCGCTGGTGTGCGTGGGGGCATATGCGCCCACGACCGCCCAGGCGCTTGAGACCGCAAAGATTACCGCCCGACCCAACACCGGTTCGGGCAGCGCTGTGGTCGGCGGCACCGAGACGCGCATTACCTGGGAAGTTCAGGCCGATGCCGACGAGGAGCTGAGCGGTCTTTCTCTGACGTTTGTCGACGGCACAACGTTTGGTACCGATGACACGCGATTGACGATGCTCTCGGGCGAGGACCTCATGGATCGTACGCCCATGAAGCCCACGTGCAAGGCTGACGGCCAGACGCTCAAGATTGACTTTGGCGAGACGGCGCCTGCCGGCGGCTTTTTCCGTGTCGAGGTTTACGGCGTGACGTTCCCCGTCGAGGGCGGCGATGAGGCCTTTAGCGGAACCTATACGCTCGCCGACGGTTCGACCAAGAAGATTTCCAAGATTCCTTCCGTCGAGATTAAGGGCGTGACGGCGTTCGATAACTTCCTGGCCGACCTTAAGGAACAGCCGTGGGTCGAGGCATGGAATTCCAACATGTTCCTTCGCCTGTTCCTGAACCCGGTCATTTTGGTCCAGAGCCTGCCGATCGTCTTCAAGGGCTTCCTTATGTCGCTCTCGATCGTGCTCGTGGCGTTTCCGCTGGCGATCCCCTTTGGCTTTGCCCTGTCGCTTATGCGCATATCCAAATCGCGCATCCTGCGTTGCCTTGCCGGCATCTACGTGAATGTCATCCGCGGTACGCCGGCGTTCCTGCAGATCTATATTGCATTCTTTGGCCTGCCGCTTGCCGGCGTCAAGGTGGACGACTATGTCTTGGGCGTTATCGTCATGGCCATGAACTCGTCTGCGTATCTGTGCGAGATTTTCCGTGCCGGTATTCAATCGATCCCCAAGGGCCAGAACGAGGCCGCTCGTTCGCTGGGTATGAATGCCTTCCAGACGCTGCTCTACGTTATGATTCCGCAGACGTTCCGCAATGTCCTGCCTACGCTGACCAGCGAGTTTATCCTGCTCTACAAGGATACGTCGCTGCTCGCCGCCGTGGGCGTGGTCGAGATCGTCATGAACGCCCGCACCATCGTGGCAACGACGGGCTCCATTACGCCGTATGTGGTTGCCGCCCTGTTCTATCTGGTCATTACCCTGCCGCTTGCGCGCTTGGTGAGCGGTCTTGAGGCGAGGCTGCTGGGTACGGCCGAAACCAAAAAGAAGCGTCCCACCAAGAGCGCCGGACAGGTTGTCGCGACGCCCGCCGACCATATCGCTGGTCTGTAAGGAGGTTCTATTATGAGCGAAACCAATAACTCGAACGAGGTCGTCGTCAGCATCAAGAATCTCCAGAAGGCCTTTGGCGATAACGTGGTCCTGCGCGACATCGACCTTGATGTGCACAAGGGCGAGGTCGTCGTAGTCCTGGGCCCTTCGGGTTCGGGCAAGTCGACGATGCTTCGCTGCATTAACCGTCTCGAGGAGCCCACGAGTGGTTCGATTGTCGTCGAGGGCGTGGATGTGTGCGCCAAGGGCGTTGACCTCAATAAGGTGCGTACGCACTTGGGCATGGTGTTTCAGCAGTTCAACTTGTTCCCGCACCTGTCGGTCAAAAAGAACGTCATGCTTGCGCAGCAAAAGGTGCTCAAGCGCAGCAAGGAAGAGGCCGAGAAGATTGCCATCGAGGAGCTGACCAAGGTCGGCCTGGCCGAGCGCATCGATTTTATGCCGAGTCAGCTTTCGGGCGGTCAGCAGCAGCGCGTGGCCATCGCCCGCGCCCTGTCGATGAATCCGCACGTGATGCTCTTTGACGAGGCCACGTCGGCGCTCGATCCTGAGCTTGTCCGCGATGTATTGGGCGTCATGCGCGATCTTGCGCATGACGGTATGACCATGATCGTGGTGACGCACGAGATGGGCTTTGCCCGCGACGTCGCCGACCGCGTCGTCTTTATGGACGGCGGCGTTATCGTGGAGGATGGCACGCCGAGCGAGGTCTTCGACCATCCTAAGAGCGAGCGCACCAAGGCGTTCTTGGGTAATATCTCGTAGCCGCTTTATATGACTGACACAGCAGAAAACGGGAGCCGGATGTGATCCGGCTCCCGTTTTTGTTGGGACGCGAATGTGTTTTGGTGCAGAGCGCGTTACGGGCGGAGCTCATTGCAGCTAGGCGAGCTCGGCTCCAAGGGCGCGGCAGGCCGCCTCGCCCTCATCGTCGGGGGCGTCGTAACAGATGACGGAGTCGACCACGTTGACGCCTGCCTCGTCGGCGTCCGCCTTCCAATTGTCCATCCATTCGCCTTCGGCCCACGAATAAGAGCCAAAGAGGACGACCTTCTTGTCGCCGAGGGTCTCCTTGACTTCGTCCCACATCGGTTGGAACTCATCGTATTCAAGCTCCTCGGAGCCCATGGCGGGGCAACCGAAGGCGAAGGCATCATAGTCGGCGGCCCTGTCGGCAGAGAAGTCGGCGCAGGGGATGACTTCGGCCTCGGCGCCCGCGGACGTGGTGCCCTCGGCAACGAGGTTTGCCATGGCCTCGGTGTTGCCCGTGCCGCTCCAGTAGACGACGGCGATCTTGCTCATGTTGAGTCCTTTCGGTTGTGCGGCGTGCGGTCGCGGTTTGTACGTTCTATCGGGTCGCCTGGGCAAGTTGCGCCAAGCTGCAGCCCTGCTGATAGATAAAGGTGAGGTGTTGGGTGCAGGCACGGTACGCATCAAACGTCGCAAGCGCCTGCTCGACATTCGTATAGACCTTCCAGGCTCCAAAGATCTTGTAGTTCTCGCCACGCTGAGCGATGAACTCGTATACGTCGTCGCAGGGGTACCCCAGGAAGTAGCCAATCTCGTGTGGAAATTCGCAGGCGCAGTCGTTGTTGCAGCAGACTTGCTGATCCAGTGCGCATCGAGTCTGGCCGCAGGCGCATTCCGCGGCGTTATTGCTCGCGAGCGTGATGCGTGATGCCAGGTGCACAAGACATGCCGAGAGGTTGCCGGTGTCGTAGCCCTTCTTGGCGAGTGCCGTTTTGGCGCGCGGGTCAGCAAGGTAAGTGGCGAGGCTATTGGGCCGATATGCGTATACGAGCGCCCCGCAGGGGCGCCAGACCAAAACGCTCAGATGGATACCGAACGGATTAAGCTCGCGGTTGCACCGGGCGATAACGTTGAGCAGGCGTGCTCGGCGATCCTCGATCGCCGCAGTTACGCTTGAGCCGTCTTGATCGGCATAGACTCCTGGATAGGTAAAGAGCGATGCCGGTTTGATGCCCGCGAGCGTGGGGGAGCAGTTGCGCACGACTGCCGCCTGAAACGTTGGGATGTCTATGGTTCGAGTCACGACGCTCCTTACGGATCTAAACTGTTAGCCTAGGAAAACTTATACACGAAAGTAAGCCTTGGTCAACTAAAAAGTTTGAAGAGGGAAACTAATTGACCGAACGGACATGATTTTGGGTTAAGATGGGAACACCCCATGGGGGTATCTAGATAGGGCTACTTGAAAGGGGAACGCATGAGTGACTTGCTCAACCCTGCGAATCTCATCGTGCTGGCCGTCATTGCCGTCGGCATGTTTTTTGGGCTGCGTCGCATTGCGGCGTCGACGCATGGAAAGAGCTGTTGCAGTGATGGCGCGAGCGGCAAGAAAGCCAAGAAGGTTGTGGTGGCAGACACCGACGAGTCCCACTATCCCTATAGCGATGAGCTGCTCATCGGCGGCATGAGCTGTGACGGCTGCGCTCAGAACGTAGCCAATGCCCTCAATGCGCTGGATGGCGTGTGGGCAACGGTGACGTATGCGGACCACACGGCACGCGTGCGCTCTAAGCAGCCGGTTGATCGTGGTGTCCTCGAGACGGCCGTGAAAGACGCGGGCTACTACGTCATGACTCTGTAAGCGCCGCCCTGGATGCGCTTCCTTGGCTAGGCTCGTCCGCGCAGTTCGATGTCTTGGATGTCGTCGAAGTCGATGGCGATGTCTCGGAGTTTGAGGAGCTTGAAGGCGGGGAGCGCCTCGTCGAGGATGCCGGTGCGGCTGCGATAGCCGTATGTATCGTAATAGGTGACACGAATCAAGTCGCCACGTTTGAGACCCTCGAGCTTTTTAGAAAGCGCGAGGGCTTTTTCTTCCGTGAGCTCACGTTTTGGCTCGACGGTGATTTCCTGCTTGCGCACGAGTTCGTAGTATCCCGTGAGGGCGGCAAAGGGCATAAACTGTGCGGCGCGGTTGGCGCGCACGGCACCGTTGGCAGTGAGCTTGGGGTCGGCGGCGCGGCGTCTGCCCTCGGGGTCCGCCAGGCGCTCGAAGGCGGTCGGCGGGCGCACGGGCTGCTGCTTGGGTTTAGGCACGATGTCCTCCAACTTGGCCGTTGCGTTCGCGCGCGGTGGCGCCGGCGGTAAAGCTTAATCCCTTGACGAGCGCGTTCTTGCCGTACTTGCCTTTCACGGCCAGGACGGCGCGCGCCAGGTCGCGCTCGCGCTCATCGGCCTCGATATCGCTGAACAGATCGATGGTGGCAAATTCTTCGGGTACCAGATTGCCAAATCCCAGGTTGATGCGCTTGACCGGTCGTTTGGGATTGACAGTCTGCGCCCAGAGCTCATCGAAATAGCCCATGATCTTCTTAAATGAATTGGTGCGCTCGGGCAGTTTTCGCGAGGCGTTGGAGTGCGCGAAGAGTGCGGCATAGCCACCGCGCGGTTTGCCGCCGTGTTCCCCCACAAAGATGCCGTCGATTGCCTGCGCCTCGCGCACCAAGCGGTGCCGTTCGTCATCGCGTTGGACGGGCTTGGGCGCACGGGGCGCGAGTTCGGGGCCGGCGGTTGCGGTGGGTTCGATACTCGACGTGCTCGAGCGTAGGTGTCCGCATCCGTCCACATATTGCGCTGTACCGCTGGCGTCGAGGCGGCGTATGTCGGCTCGCTCGCTCGCGTAGCCCACGAAGAGCGAGATGCTGTCACACACCACGTGCTTATCGATCAAGTCCAGTACGGCGTTGTCGACCATCTCGCGTAAGACGGTGTAGGCCTGCTCGTAGGCATAGCCCTTCGAGAGCACCTGTCCTGTGGTGGTCGAGGTCGCTTGCGGGCGATAGGCTTGGATATCGGCGATGGTTGTCGGCTCGCGCCCGAAGGCGTGGTCGATGAGATATTCGGCATTGACGCCGAGTTCGTCGTAGAGCAGGTTCTCGTCGAGTGCGGCGACGCCCATCAGGTCGTAGACGCCGTATTTCTCGAGACGGGCCGCCACGCCGGGGCCGATGCCCCAGATGTCGGTGATGGGGCGATGGGGCCAGATCTCCTTGCGAAAGGTCCCGTCGTCGAGTATGCCGATGCGGCTGGGTACGTGCTTGGCGGTAATGTCGAGCGCTACCTTGGCCTGGAATAGGTTGGGGCCGATGCCGACCGTCGCCGTGATGCCGGTGCGCGCCAAGACCTCGTCGCGCAGCGTGCAGGCGAACCCTTCCGCATCGGTGTGATAGAGGTCCAGATAGGGCGTCACGTCGATAAAGCATTCGTCGATGGAGTAGACGTGAATGTCTTGCGGACTCACGTATTCCAGATAGATGCCGTAGATTTTCGCCGACACCTCCATGTAGTGCTGCATGCGCGGTATGGCCTTGATGTAGCCGATGCCGTCGGGAATCTCGAACAGACGGCAGCGGTTGTGTATCCCGAGGTCTTTCATGGCCTGCGTGATGGCGAGGCAGATGGTCGTGCGTCCGCGCGATTCGTCGGCAACGACCAGGTTGGTGGTGAGCGGATCGAGCCCACGATCGACGCACTCGACGCTGGCATAAAACGTCTTGAGGTCGATGCAGATGTAGGTGTGCTGCTCGTGCTCCATCCGAGCCTCCCATCAAACACATGTTCTTATCGAATACCTGTTCGATAATACCTGCTCGACCGGACACCGTCAAAACCTGTCCCTATTTGGCAGGTATGGTCGTGCGGTTGCATCGGGTTTTTAACGCAGCCCTAAAGAGCGCGAAACAGCTCGGAAAAGCTCGCTTCGTAGCATGAGGCTAACGATTGATACCACCATAAAGCACGGAAGGGTTGTGGGGATAATGGTCAACTATGGGTTTGGTATGCCGACGCGCTTGGTTGCGGATGGGGATGTGGCTCGCTGGTGCGGGCGATTGGTTGCCCACTATGGCGGCACCAAGGCACTGGTCGTGCTGGGAGGCGACAAGCACACGCGTGATGAGCTCGTTTCGGCGGCGCTGGGCTCGCTCGATCGCGCCCTGCTCGAGCGCGTGCTTTTCCGCTGCGGCTCGGTTGAAGGCGACGGAGGAGACGAGCTGATCGACGAAGCCGTGGCCCTGGCGACCGACGAAGGCGTGGACTTTGTCTTGGCGATTGGCGATGCCGATACTGCCGGCTTTGCGCGCGAGCTCGCCCGTCGCATGGCGGCGTTCGATGTCGGCGAAGACGGTTTTGTCCCTTATGGATGTATCGTCTCGGAGGGCAAGGTGCCTGCCGTCGTGGGGGCCGGCGAGGTTCCCGTTTTTGCCATCATCGCGCCCGAACTGCTGGAGGGCATCGGGTCTCCTCTGCGTGAGTTGCTCGGTAGCGTCTGCGCTGCGGCCTAATATTTGGCATAAAGGGATAGGTTATTTTTGATTGGTAAAGCGTTTGACCTGCCAAATTAAACCTGTCCCTTTTTGGTCGGTTGCCGTTTGGGGGCCGATTGGCAACGCTCGCTGATTATAGTCTTGACCTGCGCTAGAATAGTGGCATCTGAATGTCCGGGCGCATGGAGGCGTGCGCCCGTATGCTGAGGAGGACTCTATGGCAACTGTTGCCGCACCTATCGATGCTACGTCGACTGCCGCTTGGAAGGCGCTCGAGGCCCATCAGGAGAAGCTCGAGGCCGAGGGTATCGACCTCAAGGCCTGGTTCGCCGCCGATGCCGAGCGCGTGAACAAGCTGAGCTTTGACGCCGGTGACCTGCACTTCGACCTGTCCAAGAACCTGGTGACTGATGAGACCGTCAAGCTGCTGTGCGATCTTGCCCGCGAGGTGAAGCTCGAGGAGCGCCGCG
This sequence comes from uncultured bacterium, assembly GCA_905214385.1. Lineage (GTDB taxonomy): Bacteria > Actinomycetota > Coriobacteriia > Coriobacteriales > Coriobacteriaceae > Collinsella. The sequence goes on along the minus strand of CAJMMF010000004.1, from coordinate 72,512 downwards.
ACGCCATGTTCTCCGGCGAGCACATCAACACCACCGAGGACCGCGCCGTCCTGCACACCGCGCTGCGCCGCCCGGCAAGCGAGAAGGGCCAGCTCATCGTCGACGGCCAGGACGTCGTCGCCGACGTGCACGAGGTTCTCGACCGCATGTATGCCTTCGCCGAGCGCGTGCGCTCCGGTGAGTGGAAGGGTGTTACCGGCAAAAAGATCGAGCACCTGGTGTCCATCGGCATCGGCGGCTCCGATCTGGGCCCGGTCATGGCCTACGAGGCCCTGCGTCCCTACGCCGACGCCGGTATTGACTGCCGCTACATCTCCAACATCGACCCCAACGATCAGGCAGAGAAGCTCAAGGGTCTCGATCCCGAGACCACGCTCGTGATCATCGTCTCTAAGACCTTCACCACGCTCGAGACCCTCACCAACGCTCGTGAGGTCAAGACCTGGATGCTCGAGCAGCTCAAGGCTCAGGGTGCCATCGACGGCTCCGATGAGCAGAACGCCGAGGCCGTGGCAAAGCACTTCGTTGCCGTTTCCACCGCACTCGAGAAGGTCGAGGCCTTCGGCATCGACCCCGCCAACGCCTTCGGTTTTTGGAACTGGGTCGGCGGCCGCTACTCTGTCGACTCCGCCGTGGGCCTGTCGCTGATCGTCGTGCTCGGCCCCGAGCGCTTCCAGCAGTTCCTTGAGGGCTTCCACGCCATCGACGAGTACTTCTGCAACACCCCGCTCGAGAACAACGCCGTCGCGCTGATGGGCCTGCTCAACGTCTGGTACGTCAACTTCTTCGGTTCCAAGAGCCACGCCGTGCTGCCGTACTGCCAGTATCTGCACCGCTTCCCGGCCTACCTGCAACAGCTCACCATGGAGTCCAACGGCAAGCACGTCCGCTGGGACGGCAGCGCTGTGACCTCCGATACCGGTGAGATCTTCTGGGGCGAGCCCGGTACCAACGGTCAGCACGCCTTCTACCAGCTGCTGCACCAGGGCACCGTGGTGGTCCCGGCCGACTTTATCGCTTTCGCCAACACTGCCAACCCCGCAACCGACAGCGGCCAGGACGTCCACGAGCTGTTCCTGGGCAACTTCCTGGCCCAGACCAAGGCGCTCGCCTTTGGTAAGACGGCCGACGAGGTTCGTGCCGAGGGCACGCCCGAGCAGATCGTCCCGGCGCGCTGCTTTGAGGGCAACCGTCCGACGACCTCGATCTTCGGCGACACGCTGACCCCGTTCGCACTCGGCGAGCTCATCGCCCTGTACGAGCACATCACGTTTGTCGAGGGCACGGTCTGGGGCATCGACTCCTACGACCAGTGGGGCGTCGAGCTGGGCAAGCAGCTTGCCAAGCAGATCACCCCGGCCTTCCACGACGACGCCGCCAAGGCCGAGCAGGACGCTTCGACCCAGGCGCTCATCGAGTTCTATCGCGCGCATCGCAAGTAGGATTCGCTGCGAAAACTAACGCATAGCCGACAAGGGCCCGTATCCGTTGGGATGCGGGCCCTTTGCTATTTGGATAGGATGGAATGTATCGGGAGGCGCCTCGACGGGCATCTCAATCGTCGAAGGCACGCCGTTCATGTTTGGGACAATATGACATTTTTCCCGTTGCAAACAGCGCCGCCGTGGGTGTTCTGTATGATGGCTCAGACAAGGTTGCTCAATGACGGGGAGGCATATATGGCAATCAAAGCCATCGCAATGGATATCGACGGTACGCTCACCAACGATCAGAAGGTGATCAGCCCGCGTACGCGCGAGAAGCTGCTCGCGGCACAGGAATCGGGTATTAAGCTCATCTTGGCTTCGGGTCGTCCCGCCTGGGGTCTTCACGCCTTGGCGCAGGAGCTCGACCTTCAAAACCATGACGGTCTGTTAGTTGCCTTTAATGGCGCGCATGTGGTCGACGCTCAGACCGATGAGGTCCTTTTTGACCAAGCCATGCCGGCTGACGAGCTGCACCGTCTGATTGATCATCTGCGCAATTTTGACGTGATCCCTATGATTTCGCTCGGTCGGGACCTGCACGTCGTGGACTCGTATCGCTGCATGATTACACTGCCGGACGGTTCGCAGAAAAACATCGTCAAATACGAGCGCGATGCGTGCGACCTTAAGATCCGCGAGGTCGAGAGCTTGCATGAGGTCGTGGATACTTATCCCGTGGACAAGCTGCTGACGGCGGGCGATCCGGCCTACCTGCAGGCGCATTACGAGGAGATGTATGCGCCCTTTAAGCAGACGCTTTCGGGCATGTTTACGGCCGACTGGTACTTTGAGTACACGGCGCCCGGTATCGACAAGGCCCGCGCACTCGAGGGTGCCCTGCCCAAGCTCGGCATCGATGCCAGTGAGGTCGTATCGTTTGGCGACGGCCAGAACGACAAGTCCATGATTGAGTGGGCCGGCACCGGTGTTGCCATGGGTAACGCCGTCGATGAGGTTAAGGCTGTAGCCCAGATGGTGACCGCCGATAACAACGAAGATGGCATTGCGGTGGCGCTGGATAAGCTGCTGGGTTAGAATCGCCGATTAATGCATGGCTCGGGCGCCTGCTTGCGGGCGTCCTTTTGTTAGGGAGGGTGCCGTGTCCGCATTTCCGTTCGACGCCGTTATCTTTGACATGGACGGCGTCATTGTCGATACCGAGTATTACTACTTGGGCGAGACTGCCGCGTTTGCCAAGGAGCTTGGGCTTAATCTGACTCAAGAGGAGTTGAATGGGCAGGTCGGTACCTCGCATCAGTTCTTCCTGCATATGCTGGTCGATTGGTTTGAGCGCGCCGGTAAGGGGCACTTCACTGGCGAGGAAGCGTTGGCCCGTTGGGACGAGTGGGCGCATAAGCGCCCGCGCGACTATCAGGCTTTGATCAACCCGGGTGCCGTTGATACGATTCGAGAGCTGCCGCGCCGTGGCGTCCGTGTGGCGCTGGCGAGTTCGTCTCCCATGGTCAGCATCGAAGAGGTGCTCCATGCATGCGGACTGTCGGACGCCTTTGAGTACGTGGTGAGCGGCGAGCAGTTTAAGGAGAGTAAGCCCGAGCCCGACATCTACCTGCATGCGCTGGACCTGCTGGGGCTGCCCGCGAATCGCTGCTGCTGCGTTGAGGATTCCGTTCCGGGCATTACCGCGGGTAAGCGAGCCGGCCTGACGGTGATTGCCAAGCGCGAGGAGCGCTTTGGATTTAGCCAAGATGCTGCGGATAAGATTATCGACCAGCTGCCGGATTTGCTGGAATTCGCGTAGGGCCGGGGTGGTACGGCGGCTATTACAGCGATCTCGTTGGGACGAGAGGGGAGCGGCACTATGACATTCAACGTTAGCGCTCTTGGATTTGGCGACAACGTCGTCGATCGCTACGAGCATATCCATACCATGTATCCTGGCGGCAATGCGGTGAACTTCGCCGTTTATGCCAAGAAATGCGGTGCCGCACGCTCCGCATACATGGGCATTTTTGGCAATGACGCCGCTGCCGAGCATGTCATTGCAAGCCTCGAGGATGAGGGTATCGAGCTTGACAAGTGCGAGCAGATGATTGGCGAGAACGGAGCGGCTCGCGTGACCGTCGTTGACGGTGACCGTGTCTTCCTTGGCTCCAACGAGGGCGGTATCCGTGGCGATGCGCGCTATGTCCTCGATCGCTTTGACCTTTCGTACATGAAGCAGTTCGATGTGGTTCATTCGGGCAACTATTGCTTCACCGAGCGCGAGCTGCCCAAGTTGAAGGCTGCGGGCGTCACGGTCTCTTTTGACTTTTCGGACGACTCCACCGACGAGTACTACGAGCAGATTGCGCCCTATGTCGATTTTGCTTTCTTTAGTGCGGCGGATGCCGCGAGTGAGGACGAGATTCGCGAGCGTCTGGCATGGGTGAAGGATCTGGGTCCGCGTTTTGTGTCGGCTACGGCGGGCGCCGAGGGCTGCATCGCTTACGACGGCGAGCGCTATTACCGCCAGCTGGCTAAACCGGTAACGGACATGAAGGACACCATGGGGGCGGGCGACTCGTTCCTCACCTCGTTTTTGATGTGCTATCTCGATTCCGTCAAGCGTGGTGAGGGTGGCGCCGAGGCCATCGAGCGCGCGCTCGACTTTGCTGCCGGGTTTGCCTCGACCGTGTGCGGCATGGAAGGTTCTTGGGGCCACGGAGCACCAATCGTCGAATAGCTTAAGAAAGCGTACGGCGGTCTGGCTATGAGGCCTTGGACAGCCGATGCAAAACAATAAGCGAAACGCGAAAAGGGGGCTCGCCATGTGGTGGGTCCCCTTTTGAACATTGGAGAAGACCATGGGTATTAAAGCGTGTGCGGCTGGTTTTTGCTGTGCGGACGTCTATCAAAACATCGGCGTGTTCTATCCGACTGGTAATGGCATTGACTGGGGTATCCATCTTGCACGAATGGGCGTTTCGGTATCCGCCGTGTCGGTTGTCGGCAAGGACGAGTACGGAGACAAGATGAGAGAGGCGCTGGCCGCCGAGGGGTTTGATATCTCTCATCTGCGGGTGGAGGATGGCGACACCTCGGTGATGCTCATGGCATTGAAAGACGGCGTCGATCGCGTGCATCTCGAGGCAATCGATGGCGTAATGGAGACATATCGTCCGAATGAAGATGACCGGGCGTTTATCCTAGAGCATGACATCATTCATACCGACCTGTTTGGCAATTGTTTGGACCTCCTGCCCGAGTGGCATGATGCGGGCAAGACGGTGGTTATGGACTTCTCGGTGTTCAGCCAGGATCCCGAATATGCCTGCGAGAATCATTTTCCCTACGTTGACTACGCATTTATGTCGTTTGAAGATGACACTCCGGAGCTGCGGGACTGGGTACGTCACGCGCAGGAATTGGGGCCGCGCGTTGCGGTTGCCACGCTTGGCGAGAAGGGAAGCATTGCCTATGACGGTGAGCGCTTCTATGAGTGCGGGATCGTGCCGGCGGAGAAGGTCGTTAATACCGTGGGTGCCGGCGACTCGTATATCGCCGGGTTTACCAAGGGCGTGATCGATGGCCTTGATATTCCGGCGTGTATGAAGGCGGGCGCTGAGCTGTCGTCCCGAGTGATTGGTTCGTTTGAGCCGTACTAGGGTCAAATGCCTGGAAAGGAGTACGAAATGGTTATCGACATGTTGGTCCATCCTATGCTCTACGGCGAGATCTGTACGCCGGGTGATGAGCCTGATGGATTCGGTTTTTGGTCACGAGAATTTGGTATGGGGCATATGGGCCCCATGGATTGGGATGAGCTTCAAGTCGAGATGGACGTCTGCGATGTGCAGAAGAGCGTGCTCATGCCGCTCGATGTAACCACGGCATGCGGAGGGCACTTTGGCACCAATGACCAGATTGCCATGCTGGTTGCCGCACATCCCGATCGTCTGTGGGGATTTGCGAGCGTAGACCCGCAGGTGAGCGGTGCCGCAGACGAATTGGAGCGCGCCTTTACCGAGTTGGGGGCAAAGGGGCTTTGCCTGCATCCTGCAAAGCAGGGTTTTGCCCCCGATGATGCTGTGGCCGAGCCGCTTTACGAACTGTGCGAGCGCTATAACAAGCCGGTGGTTTTCCATGCCGGTATGTCTTGGGAGCCGGGCGCAGAGCTCTCGCGCAGTAACCCGCTTGCATTTGAGCACACAATCGCAACGCATCCAAATGTGCGTTTTAGTTTGACCCATTTTGGCTGGCCCTGGGTGCGCGAGACCGTGGCGATGCTGCTCAAGTATCCCAACTGCTACGCGGACACCTCTATCACTTACATCGATTCGCCCGAGGAGATGATGCAGCGTCTTTTCACGGTCGATATGGGGCCGCTGTGGTATGAGCGCGCGCTATCGCACCAAGTGATGTTCGCCAGCAATACGCCGCGCTTCCGTGCATTCAAACTCAAGCGGGCGCTCGATACCGTGCCCATGCGCGATGATGCGCGAGAAAGGCTCTACTGGGGTAATGCCCTGCGTTTTCTTGAAGGGGATGAGTGAACATGGTGACGCTCGAGACATTGAGCTATCTATCGACTGCTCCGGACCAGTTCATCGATATTACCGAGGACGTGCACGCTGCCATCGAACGCAGCTCGGTGACCAATGGCTTGGCGGCGATTATTTTGTCGCATACGACCTGCGGAATCGTGGTAAACGAGGGGCTGCCCTGCGTGGAGACGGATCTTATGGAGACGCTTAATCGCATCGCCCCACTCGATGCCCCCTATGCGCATGCACACTTCCTGCCGAGCTATGGAGCCACCGGTAACAACTCCTGTGGGCATATCAAGAGCATGATTTGTGGAAACAGTTGCTTCTTTCCCGTCCAAGATGGCCACATCGTGTGCGGAAGTGCCCAGAACATCTATCTTGCGGAGTTTGACGGTCCGCAGAAGCGAAAAGTGTACGTCGAGGTGCTGGGGGAGTAACGTCCCTGCAATAACCCTATGAAGGAGCACGTTATGTCGTTTCTAACTTCGATGTTCAAGAACGAAAAGCCGGTTATCGGAATGCTGCACCTGCGTCCTCTGCCGGGCGATCCGCTGTATTACCCGGGCGGAAGCGTATCGCAGGTCGTGGAAGCCGCCAAGCGCGATCTCGAGGCGTTGCAGCAGGGCGGTGTCGATGGCATTTTGATTACCAATGAGCTCTCGATGCCCTATGAGCAGCATGTTTCTCCCTCAACCCTTGCATCGATGGGCTATGTAATCGGGGCTCTGTCCCATGATCTGTCGACTCCTTGGGGAGCTGAGGCAATTTACGATGGTGATGCCACAATCGAGCTGTGCGCTGCCGTCGACGCGCAGTTCACGCGCTGCAATTTTTGCGGTGCCTGGGCCGGTGATCTCGGGCTGATTAACCGAGATTTCGCTCACACCATGCGTCGCAAGGCGGCGCTGCGCTTGGACGACCTCAAGCTTTTTCACTTCATCACGAGCGAGGGCGAGGTTTATCTCAACGACCGCACGACCGCGGACATTGCCGATTCACTTCTCTTTAATTGCCTACCGGATGCGATGGTCATCGGCGGTTCGGCTGCCGGTCGTGGCGCTTCGGGCGAGCTTGCCGACGAGGTCCGCGAGCGTGTTGGCGAAGTGCCCGTGGTATGCGGCACCGGTTGTCGCGAAAATACCGTGGCTGACGTATTTGCTCACTACGATGGCGCGTTTGTCGGCACGTGCTTAAAGCGCGACGGAAAGCTGGATGCCCCGATTGATGTTGAGCGGGTGGTTCGTTTTATGGCTGCCGCTCGTACGGCGCGAGGGGAGTAGGCACCTATGGCGCTCTATCTGGGTATTGATATTGGGACAAGCGCCTCTAAAGGCGTTTTAATCGATGATCGATGCAACATCGTTTGCCAAGCCTCTTGTGGACATGAGACGGACAACCCGTGTGATGGATGGTACCAGCATGATGCTGAGGCAGTTTGGTGGGGCGATTTTTGCCGCTTGTCGCGCGAGCTGGTGATGCGATCGGGGGTTAACGCGGTGCAGATCGGATGCGTGGGCCTTTCCGCATTGGGTTGCGACTGTGTGCCGGTCGATACCGAGTGCAACGCGCTGGCGCCCGCGATTTTGTATGGAGTCGATGCACGTTCGAAGCCGCAGATTGACGAGCTCCTTTCCGAATATGGGTCAGGTCGCGCACGCGAACTTTTCGGGCACGATCCCTGCTCATCAGATATTGCTCCTAAGATCTTATGGTTTAAGGAGAATATGCCCGAGGTGCACGAACGTGCCGCGAAGTTCCTGACGGCATCATCGTTTCTATGCGCAAAGTTGACGGGGCGTTTTACGGTGGACCGTTACTTGGCGGAGGATTTTCTTCCCCTATACGACCGCTACACTTGGAGGGTTGATGCTCGGGAATGTGCTCGTTTCTGCCGGCCTGACCAGATGGCGGAGGTAATGTCGGCTACCGATATTGCCGGGGTGATTACGCAGCGCGCGGCTGAGGCGACAGGGCTCGCGGCAGGGACACCTGTCTTAGTGGGAACGGGCGACTCTGGTGCCGAGGCCATTTCGACGGGTGTATTTCGTCCCGGCGATATGATGGTTCAGTTGGGGAGCACGGCGTATTTCATCTACCTAGCTGATCATATGGTCGATGATGCCCGCCTGTGGCCAGGGACGTTTATCATTCCCGGAACTTACGGGATCTGCGCGGGGACCAATACGGCGGGTGCACTCACATCGTGGCTGCGCCAAGAACTGTATCGCGACGCCGTGGAGGCCGAGGGCCACGGTGGCCCCGATGCATATTCGGTCATGGCGCATGATGCCGCCGATGTGGCGCCGGGTGCCGATGGGCTCCTGTGCCTGCCGTACTTTGCGGGGGAGCGTACTCCGCTCAACGATCCCGAGGCACGTGGCGTCTTCTTTGGCCTGACCGGAAGGCATACGCGAGCCCATATGGTTCGCGCCGTCTTGGAAGGCGTCGCGTATACCGTTGCATCCCATGTCGACATTATCGAGCGAGAGCATGGACTGCCAATTGGGCGCATTATGCTTGTCGGAGGTGGAACCAAGAATCCAGTTTGGATGCAGGCTATCGCCGACGTATGCGGGCGCGAGGTCTCGGTTGCCAAGGTTACGGTGGGCGCATGCTTCGGTGATGCCATCATGGCAGCTCTCGCAGGTGGCGCCTATGCATCATGGGATGAACTCGCCCAAGTCCTTGGCGTTGCACAAACAATCGTGCCCGATATGGCTGCCCACGAGCTATATGCGTCGCGTCGTCATATCTTTGACGAATTGTATGCACGCAACCGTGATCTCATGCACGAATTGGTGTAATGCTGCCGAATTGTACTGCCTGCCAATAGGGACTGCGTTGTGCGATTCGCATGTCCCTTGGCATTTTTGCCCACAGGGGTTAGCGAAGGTCAAAAACAGAGTGCGCAGTTGCTAAAACTACCGACTCGATGCGCTTTGCGTCACAGTTTTTGAGTGAGGCAATGTGCATCGAGGTCCTTGCGAGCGATCTGATGAGCGATTGCACACTTGTTTCTGTGTTTGGCTCGGCCGGCGCATCGGTCTCGAGCAGTAGACGGTCGAGTGGAATCTGTCGGGCATATTCGCGACCGCGCTTGGTGGCGAGCATACGCTCGTTCACGGAAAAATAGCAGCTTGCGTTTCGCGCACGGACGAACTCGTTCGAGGTGCCGCTAAACCAGTGAAAGATGATGGCGGGGGAGTTGGGGCTTGGGGTGAGTAATCCATATGACTCAAGGGCGTCCAGTACGGTTCCTGCCGAACGAACGGCGTGAATTGATATCACGCGCCCGGTAAGAGGATGCTGCACGAGCGCATCGCAGAGCCGGTCAAATGCCTGTATTTGTAGCGGCTCACTTCCAGCAAAGCGCGCGGAAAAGTCGAGTCCGACTTCGCCGATATAGCGCTCTTGGGCAGCAACTTCGCAAAGCAGATTGATTTCAGCGTTGCCACATCGTCCGTCGGCGAGCCAACAGGGATGGAGGCCGATGCCGGCAAAGATATTTGAACGGCCGCAGGCGCGCTTCTTGGCGCGTGCAAAGTCGTGCGGATCGACGCCGCAGTCAAATAGAATCAGGCCCAGCGCTGTTGCCTCATCGGCAACGGCGTCCGGGTGAGCCATTAGATCAAGATGGCAGTGTGCATCAAATAACCGGGGCTCCATCTCGGCGCGCTCCGCTAGTCTAGGCGCTGGCCATCGGCGCGCACGCGCTCGGTGCCGCGGCCACTGATCTGACGGATAACCTCGCCGGCGATCATCTGGCCCATGATGGGCGGCATAAAACTGGCAGTTCCCAGCTCGGTGCGCTCGTGGATGTTGGAAGGATCGCGGGGCTGTGTCTTAACCGATTCCTCGCAGCTAAACAGTACGTGTAGGCTCTTGATTCCGCGCTTCTTACATTCTTTGCGCATAATGCGGCTCATGGGGTCACGTACCGTATCGAAGATGTCGGCAAAGCGGAGGCACTCGGGATGGAGTTTGTTGGCCCCGCCCATGGAGCTAACCAAACGGATGTCATGGTCCTGAGCATATTTGGCAATGGCGAGCTTGGCCGAAATGGTGTCGATGGCGTCGATGACGTAGTCGAGTTTACCGTTCGTTTGCTCCAAAACGCGTGCGAAAAATTCGTCGATATTGTCGCTCAACAGGTATTCGGTGCGCTTGATGACGGTGACGGCAGGGTTGATATCGTTGATCATGGCTTCCATTACGTCCACCTTGCGCTTGCCGATGGTGCTATGAAAGGCGATGGCCTGGCGGTTGATGTTGCTGGGCGCGATGATGTCCTTGTCCAGGATCACAAAATGACCGATGCCGCCGCGGGCGAGCGCTTCGCAGCAGTTGGATCCCACGCCGCCACAGCCCAGCACCAGCACCGTGGCGTTGGCAAGTTTATCGAGCGCCTCACGGCCCATGATGATCTCGAGCTTGGTGTCGCGTGTCTCGACGGGAGCTGCGGCTGCGGTTTCGGTCATAGATGTCCTCCGATGGGGAAGCGGATCGTGTTTGGGCTATCGCCATTATAGGGATTATCACGATTCCATTTGAGCCCTAGGGGCTTGTTGAAATGAGATCGGGATTCGCATAAGATGAAGCAGATGGCACCCGTTGCAGCGGGTTGGCCAACTCCAAAACACGTTTGTAGCGTGAGAAGTGGCCGTCTTCGCATTACGCGGGGGCGGCTATTTCATTCGACCTCCAATGTGGATGCCGAGTTCCACAGCCGCGATTACAAGCAATAACAACGTCAGGACATCGTCAATACTCATAGTCCATCTCCTTCTTGGTAAGAGGGAGCTGACCCATCTGCTTCTGGGCTCATTGTATCTAAAAACGAACGCATGTTCTATACTTAGTATCAAATTAGATAATTAGACAAACATCTAAATAACGAGTATAGTGTGCGCGTCGTGAGAGATAGTGAGAGGAGGTCCTATGCCGGGAGAGGGTTTTAAAGCGCTGGCCGATCCTACACGACGTCACATTTTGGAACTGCTGCGCGAGGGCAATTGTACGGCCGGGGAGCTTGCCGAGCATTTTGACATCAGCAAGCCGTCATTGAGCCATCATTTGGCGACGCTCAAAAACGCCGGGCTGGTGACCGACGAGCGCCATGGCCAAAACATCGTTTACAGCTTAAACACCACCGTCATGCAGGACTTGATTGGCTGGTTTATGGGCTTTACAAACACGGAAGGTGATAAGGATGAATAACGAAAACAAGGGCATTCACCCCACGGGGGTATCGTCGCGCGTGTGGATTGCGCTGGTCGTTCTGTGCGTTGCCAATGTCGTAGCGCACCTCATGGTGATGCCGAGCTTGCCTGCACAGATTCCCACGCACTGGGGCGCGAACGGCGCCGTCGATGGTTGGGGTCCTAGCTGGATGGCCTCCGCGCTCGGCGTGCTGCCTCTGGCGCTTCTCGCAATGTTCTGCGTGGTGCCGCGCATCGATCCCAAAGGTGAGGCATATCGAACCTCGGGCAAGTTCTATCAGGGCTTCGTAATCGCCTTCACCTTGTTCATGTGCGCCATAAGCTGGCTGGGAGAGCTTACGGTCTGGGGCGTGGTGCCGGCGGTCGGTTCGGTCAACGTGCTGATTTCCGGTGCTATCGGTTTGCTGTTCATCGGCGTAGGCAACTACTTGCCGCGTGTGAAGCAGAACTACACGCTCGGTATTAAGACACCCTGGGCGCTTGCCGACCCCGAGAACTGGCGCCGTACGCAGCGCTTTGGCGGCGCCTGCTTTATGGTGCTGGGCGTTGGTCTGATTGTGATGGGTGTGGCGGGCAGCGTGCTATCGAGTGAAGTCGTCGCCACAGTGATTGCGGTGCTGGCGTTTGGATCGGCCGGAGCTGCCTACGTCTACTCGTATCTGCTGTGGCGCAAGTCTCAGGGGGCTGTTCGGTAAGGTTGCGGAAAACTAGCGTACGCAGTTCATAGTATGTTCCGGGGGACTTTTCCCAGGTAGTATTAGGGGGTGTGGGCAACCATGCCCCTTTTTATTAGAACGCGCGGATTGCCTCTCCGATTTTCCATCACGGGGAGGATCAGAAGATTTCCGCAGCTAGATAAGGAGAAGCTGACATTGGCTGAGTTCATTTATCAGATGTATCAGGCTCGCAAGGCCCATGGCGACAAGGTGATTCTTGACGATGTGACCCTGAGCTTCTATCCCGGTGCCAAGATCGGCGTTGTGGGTCCCAACGGCATGGGTAAGTCGACCCTGCTCAAGATCATGGCCGGTATCGAGGAGGTCTCAAACGGCGACGCCAGGCTCACCCCCGGCTACACCGTGGGTATCCTGCAGCAGGAACCGCCGCTCGACGACGACAAGACCGTCATCGAGAACGTGCGCATGGCGTTTGGCGACATGATCGCCAAGGTCGATCGCTTCAATAAGATCGGCGAGGAGATGTGTGACCCGGACTGCGACATGGACGCCCTCATGGCAGAGATGGGCAAGCTCCAGGACGAGATTGACGCCGCCGACGGCTGGGATATCGATTCCAAGCTCGGCCAGGCCATGGACGCCCTCCAGCTGCCCGATTCCGACATGCCGGTCAACGTGCTTTCCGGCGGCGAGCGCCGTCGCGTGGCCCTGTGCAAGCTGCTGCTCGAGGCTCCCGACCTGCTGCTGCTCGACGAGCCCACGAACCACTTGGACGCCGAGTCGATCCTGTGGCTCGAGCACTTCCTGCACAACTACCAGGGCGCGGTGCTTGCCGTCACGCACGATCGCTACTTCCTGGATAACGTTGCCGAGTGGATCTGCGAGGTCGACCGCGGCCACCTTTATCCCTACAAGGGCAACTACTCCACGTATCTGGAGACCAAGGCCGCCCGTATCGAGGCGCAGGGCAACCGCGATGCCAAGCTCGCCAAGCGCATGGAGGCCGAGCTCGAGTGGGTACGCAGCTCGCCCAAGGCTCGTCAGGCCAAGAACAAGGCCCGTCTGGCTCGCTACGAGGAGATGGAGGCCGAGGCCCGCGCCAGCCAGAAGCTCGACTGGACCGACATCCGCATCCCCGTGGGCCCGCGTCTGGGCAACAAGGTGCTCGAGGCCCATCATCTGCACAAGGAGTTCGATGGCCGCGTGCTCATCGACGACCTTTCATTTACCCTGCCGCGTAACGGCATCGTGGGCGTCATCGGCCCCAACGGTGTCGGCAAGACCACGCTCTTCAAGACCATCGTGGGTTTGGAGCCGCTGACTTCGGGCGAGCTCGAGGTGGGCGAGACCGTCAAGATTTCTTACGTCGACCAGAACCGTTCCGGCATCGACCCCGACAAGAACCTGTGGGAGGTCGTCTCGGACGGCCTGGACCACATGATGGTCGGAGAGACCGAGGTTCCGAGCCGCGCGTATGTGGCGAGCTTTGGCTTTAAGGGCCAGGACCAGCAGAAGCGCGCTGGCGTGCTCTCCGGTGGCGAGCGCAACCGTCTGAACTTGGCACTTACGCTCAAGCAGGGCGGCAACCTGCTGCTCCTCGACGAGCCCACGAACGACCTCGACGTCGAGACGCTGTCCTCGCTCGAGGCGGCGCTGCTCGAGTTCCCGGGCTGCTCGGTGGTCATTAGCCACGACCGTATGTTCCTGGACCGCGTCGCCACGCACATCCTGGCGTGGGAGGGCACCGACGAGAATCCGGGCAACTGGTATTGGTTCGAGGGCAACTTCGAGGCCTATCAGGCCAACCGTATCGAGCGCCTGGGCGAGGACGCAGCCCAGCCGCATCGTATCCACAGGAAACTTACCAGGGACTAGTTTGATGTGGCAAAGGGACAGCCCCTTTGTCACACGAACTTATGCTCAACCTGGGAAAATAAAAAAATGCGGCGAACGTTTTTGTGACGTTCGCCGCATTTTGCTATTCGTTGGATTCTTCAACCTTGTCGACGGTCCAGGTGGCTCCGAGGCCTCCGGTGGTGTTGCGGCGGATGCGCACGGTGACTTCGCGGCGCTCGCCGGCCTGCGTGTAGTGCAGGGGGAAGCTTGCGCGGTTTCGCGCGGCCTCGATGGTACCGCGCTCGCGGGCGATCCAGTAGTACTCGCCGACAATGCCGAGGGTATCGGCGCCGTAGGGGAGATAGGTCGACAGCTGGTGCAGAAGCGGGCCGGGGCAGAAGACCTCGGTTGCGAAATCGACGGGGAAGTCCTCGGGGATGGCGGGCGTTGCGGGTGCGGGGGCCGGTGCTGCAGCGGGGACCGGAGCCGGTGCGGGAATCTGGTCATAGACAGGTTCGGATGCGGACTCGATGACGGGTGCAGACTCAGGCACCGGTTCCGGCTTAACTGCGGAATCTGTCGGTTCCACGGAGACGGATGTGTCTTCAGTCTCGGTTTCGGCGTCGGCTTGCGGGGCGTCCTCTGCCTCGACAGACGGCTTTGCCTCGATCGGTGTGGAGGCCATGGTGGTGATGCCGGCGTTGGCGTTCTCGGGGTCATAGACGACCGTGAGCGAGATGGCGGGCAGCGGCGTCTCGGGCTCCGGTGCCGATTCGGTGGCGCCTTGATCGGCGGGCTCGTCGGACTGATCGTCCTCGGCCTCGTTGCCAAAGACATCGCTGTTTTGGAACGCAGGCGTCTCGGGTTGGTCAGCGGCTTCTTCGGTTGTCGACTTGGGCGCTTCGTTGAGCTCCACAGTTGCTTCCTGCTCGGATATGACTTCGGGATCGGTCGTGGCGGCGATTTCGGTTTCGGCTTCTGCTGTTACCTCAATAGCGACTTCGATCTCTGTCTCGGGCTCGGGTTCCGGAGCGACTTCGGCCACGGGCTCGGGATGCTTAACGTGCTTGGGACGTACGGCCTTGAGGTCCTTCTCGCCGCGCTTTTTCTTTTTGTAGGACTGCTTGGCGCCCTTGGCTGCCTTGGGCTTGTCCTCGCCTTTGGCAAGGGCGGTATCCCAGGCCTCGTTGGCGATGACGGTGGCATAAAGGCGGCCGCCCTTAAAGACGGTCAGCTTAATGCAGTCGTCGAGTTCCTCGAGCAACTCGCGCGTGGACTCGAAGCCCAGGTCATAAGCGGCCATGTCGCCGGTGGCGAGCGCCTCCTCGACCTGCGTCATAAACGTTTGCTTGCCGCATCCAATCGCATCGCGCAGCAGGCGATACAGATAGATGTGGTTGCCCAGCGATAGCGTGGGCTTAACTATTGTCTTGCTCATGGCAAATCTCCTCTTTACACACCAAAGCATCTTACCATCGCACGGGGCGTGCTACCTCGGCGCCCAAGGCAAACGGGCGCGACCGTTGCCGGTTCGCGCCCGTTATACAGATCGGTTCTCTATGAGAAGCAAACGTGCTTAGTTGCCCGATGTCGTGCCTTGGCTTGAACTGTCAGATGTCGTGCCCGATGTGGTGCCACTCGAATTGCTGTTGCTGCTGTTTGCTGTGCCCGTTCCCGACGTGGTGTCGCTCGTCTGGTCGCCCGTGCTCGGTTGAGAGCCGTCAGTCGTTTGGCTTGAGTCAGTCGTGCCGGATTGCGTGCCGCTGTTGTTCGCAGAGGAATCGACGCCCTGCGATTGGTTTTGGGTGTTCGAGGACGAATTGGCAGAGGTAGAACTGTCTTGCGTATCGTCCGTCTGTGCCTGCTGATCTTGCGACTGGGTGTTGCCATTTGCATCGCTCTCGGTCGTGCGCGACGACAGGATTGGCTCGGGACGCTCGCCCAGACCCTCACCGGCAGTGGTGATAAGGATGGCGCCGGCGCAGGCGATGACCGCGACGATGGCGATAGCGATCGAGAAGACGATGACCTTCTTTTGCGTCTGGCTGCGCTCAGCCGCCGCCTTGGCGCGCAGGCTGTTGGGAGCGACGCGCGCCGTGGTCGCGCGTCCCGCGACCTGACGCATCTCCTGCGTAGTCGCGGCGCCGCCCAGGTGCTCCTCGGCATTAAGCTCAACGGGCTCATAGGCGCCGGCGGGGTAGTCGACGGCGGCGTGCGTACCTTTGAGGGCTTCGGCGCTGGCAGAGATAAAGTGGCGGTAGACCTGCGAGGACACAACGGTGATGACCGAGCTCACGGCGGCACCAATTACTGAACCAGCGATACCAATCTTGGAGGCAAGCGCCACGCTCGTGGCGGCAGCTGCGGCGCCGGCGATGATCTGGGGAATGGAAATGTCATCGAACAGGCCCTTTTTGGGCGCGATGGCCATGGTCTGTCCGATGGAATGGTTCTCGTGCACGCCGTTGTTGAGCGATGCCGGCGTCATGACGCGCGTGCGCGGCGCGTCGGTGTACTTGGTTGTCATACGGGGTCCTCCCGGTGTAAATCTGCTTCGTTTCGTGTAGCCATCAGGGTACCCACCAGATGTGAATCATACGTGACATTTAACAGATACCATCAACTCATCAAGGGGGCCTGCTGTCTTTGGTGCAATAGCTTGATGCTAAACTGGATTTATGTTTGCGAGGTGGTTTACGTGATGTACCCGTATATGACATTCGAAGATGGAACCGAGGTCATTCATTCTGACCTGATTACAGATGGCGATATTGAAAAGGTTATCGTGCATTTTGAGCGACCGACGGCAGAGGGCTTCGACTCCGCTCGTTGTGAGTTGCCTTCCTGTTCGTGGACTGACTGGGAAGGGCATTTTACTCAGAGTGAAAAACGAGCTTTCGAAGAGTGTCTGAGCAAATAATTTAGATTAGTTCGAGTTTAGTTCGAATAAAGAAGCTGAATGCGATGACCTAAAGCGTATGCATTTTTAGTATTAGATGCGTATGAAATGGAGGATGTGAATGGATGAGCTAATAGACTTTAAAAAACGATTTCTCAAGAATGGCGAGCTGGTTTCAATTCCAAAAAAGGAAAGCTATAAAAGAATCATGCTGCTATGGGCCGTCTCTTTCTTTGAATTAAATACAAGTTATACGGAGCTTCAGGTTAATCGTGTGCTGTCACAGCTCTATCCTGATTATGCCGTGTTGAGGCGGTACTTGGTTGATTATGGATTCCTATTAAGGGATGAACGAGGCCTGAAATACGAGGTTAATCGTGATGTTCACGGTATTGAGAGCTAGCCGTCCGGTTCGGGTCCTATATATTGCTAGAGGGATAAGCGAAATAGGCAATTGGTGTGCGAATATTGCTTTGCCAATGCTGATTTACGAGGTAACTCACGATGTTTCTGCAACTGCTTTGATGGTCTGCTGCAGATTTGCCCCCTCTCTGTTTTCAGTTGCGCTCGCGCAGCTGCCTCAGAAGATGGGTATCGGGACACTGCAGGCCATGAGATTGGCAGACTTAATTCGCGCGGGATTATTCGTTTGCTATATTTTTGTTGATAGTAAATGGAGTATGTTTGCTATTACGTGCGCGGTATCGCTTTGCCGAACGGTAGAAATGCCCTGCTTTTACTCATTGTTAAGAGCCAATACGAATAGTATCAATCGCGACGTAATTAATAATTCGTTTGGGTTCCTGCAGAATTTGATGATGGTTCTGGGGCCAGTTGCCGGCGGTTTTGTTGTCGCTCAATTTGGGGCGGAGGCTGTTCTTGCATTAGACGCGCTTTCTTTTGCCGCGTCGTTCTGGTTGCTGCGAGATGTTCCGTCGGTTATCGAGGTTAATGATAAAGAGGGAATAAGCAAAAATGAAAAAAACAGGACTGCATTTAGTGATCTTAGCGCGAAGCACTTGGCAATTGGTTTCCTATTAATCGATATTTCTAGTGGCGTGGCATTCGGCTCTCTGAATTCTCTTTTGCCAGCTATAGCGCAATTGCAATTTGACTCGTCATCGATACAATACGGATTCCTTCAGAGTAGTCTTACAATCGGACTGTTGTTCGGAAATACAATATATGGTCGTTTAATCAGTGGTTCCGATTGCGTTAAATCATATTGTTTTGTGACGTATCTTGCGCTCGGTGCGTATCTGGCGTTTGGCTATCGCTATGCGTCTGGGATATCGTTTATTTTCCTTTTTATCGTCGGTGCCGGAAACGCCATTCAAGATGTGCTTCTCATAACATCGCTGCAGGATTTGGCGAGAGACGGATCTGAATCGATAAGCCTGTTTTCAATTAGGGAGTCTTTGCAATCGGTTGCTGTTGTTATTTCAACACTTCTTGTTTCGCTGTTCACGAGCATCGCGATGTTCTCAATTCTCGTTACAGGACTTGGTGTATTTTCAATTATGATGGTAGTTGTGTTTCAATTGAATTATTTGCGAAAGATGTGACGTTGATATGCCTAAAACGCTTTTAGTATTTCCCCCAGGATGGAGTCCAGTGGGGCCGTATCTTGCCTTGCCTGTTTTGAAGTCATATCTTCAAGAGGTTGAACAATACAAAGTTGACATTGTTGACTTAAACGTGGAATTTTACGATGACCTCCTATCTTTTAGACATGTCGAAGAGTGCTGTAAAAGGTATCGGGAATCAAAGGATTCGTTTAGTTCGAATGTTCAATTAACAATCGAGTTGATACAAAAGTCGGCACTTAATGTTGACGAGGCAAAAGATATTTTCAGATCGAAGAGATACTTTAATCTAAAAGAAAGACAATATGCTGAAAACATTTTTAGAAATGCACTCTATATCATAAATCACGTCTCATATGGAGTTAAATACACGTTCAACTCCATAGATCTGCCCTATGATTATTATTCGACACCAGAAATAATGAAATCGCTTGCGGATACCTTGCATAATCCGTTTATTTCCTTCTATGAAACTGCCTTTCTTAAGCGTATTCAGAGGGAAAAATTCGAGTTTATTGGGATTTCGGTGAGCGGCTGTTTCCAATTGATTTCTGCAGTTACGTTAGCGAAACTGATTAAGGAAGAATGTCCATCTGTTAAACACGTCTCATTGGGCGGCAATTACATTACTCGTTTAGCAGATGACTGCATGAAAGAATGGCATCCCTTTTTTGAATACATTGATTCGATAATGATGTATGACGGCGAAGAGCCGCTTGCACGTCTTCTTGAGGCTCTTGACTCTGGTGATGACAATCTCGACTGTGTTCCAAACCTTTGCCATGCTAAAGGTGGAAAGATATATAAAAACCATCGGATTGAGCAAACATTTATCAACGATACAGTTCCCGATTTCGATGGCTTCGCCCTTTCTAAATACTTCATGCCTGAGTTAATATTGCCGGTTTATTCCTCTAGGCAGTGTTTTAATCATTGCGCCTTCTGCACCATTCCCGGTGCCACCGGTGGTTGTTACCGAAA
Organism: uncultured bacterium; assembly: GCA_905214385.1. Lineage (GTDB taxonomy): Bacteria > Actinomycetota > Coriobacteriia > Coriobacteriales > Coriobacteriaceae > Collinsella. The sequence continues at coordinate 53,340 of CAJMMF010000004.1, read as the reverse complement.
GATGCCTATATCGAGAGTATTTGAAATAATGTGTCGGTTAAATGAAAAATACGGCACGAGAGTTTTCTCTTTTGTGGATGAAACATTCGAAGGCAAAAGAATGGAGCAACTCGCGGATGAAATAAACGCATCGGGAAAAACGTTTTTCTGGCATGGAGAAACGAGGTTCTCTCCAACCCTAAGTACAGAAGTTTTTAACAAGATATACCAAAGTGGATGTAGGCAGATTCAGTTTGGCCTCGAGTCATACAACCAAAGAGTTCTTGATCTAATGAAGAAGAACACGAGAGTTGATTGGATTGATCGCAATGTCCATGATTGTCTCAATGCGGGTATTCCTGTTCATCTATTTTTTATGATTGGCTTTCCGACCGAAACTAAAGAAGAGGCTCTGAACACCTTAGCTTATACAGAGAATGTTTTGAATTATTCAAAACAGGTATGTGGTGTTCCATATTCCACGAGAGGATTTACGAATTTTGGTCTCGTTATGGGGTCGGATGTTTGGAATCATCCCGATAAGTATGGTGTCTCTGTAATGCCGAAGTCCCAATATGAGGATTTGCGCCTCGAAGTGGATTATGTTTCAGGCACTGGTTTAACTTTAAATGAAGCAAAATCCTTATCTGATGAGCATCATATTGATTTTTATATGCAAGAGGTCATAAACGGTAGCGACACAATTGACTTGCCCCAGCGGCTTCATATTTCAGAGGTGACCTGGATCCTAGATTCTATTCACGCTGTCAGGTATAAGGGACATTTGACCAAAGTAAAGCGACGGCTAACTAGTCTAAATCCAGCTGATCGAATCTGGCTGGATTCCAAGACCTCTGTCGTGCTCGTTGAGCCATTTGCCTACTTCTATAATTCTGAATACCATCATGTCTATGCTGTTTCCCAGTTGGTATACCTTAAGTTGGCCCGTTTATTGGAGGCCGATTGTAGCATTTCTCTTATTCTTGATCAGGGCGACCTCGAGCTGACAAGGGCGATAGAAGAACTGTTGCATTATGGATTGCTGAATACAAATATCGATGCCGATTATGTAATGCACGATAACGGTTTTCAATTGGTTAAAAGTTCGTTTGTTAAAGAAGTCGGACGCTCAAAAGAGGGGTTAAGAGTACTGCTGAGTTGTGCCACCCATAGAATGTGTGCGGTTAATGATTTTTCGTTCGCTTTGCTTTCGTTGTTTGAAAAGCCGATTACTAAGAACGAGGTGCGCGACATTTTGAAAAAAGAGGGACTATCGACAAACGAGGAGCAATTAAACAAGTTGGTTGATAATTGCATGAAAGCAGATATACTACAATTGATTAGATAGAGGAGGTTTCTGCATGGACGTTATTAACAAAGATCTCTTGGAGCAACTGAAAGAGTCTCAGGAAGAGGGCGTCGTGGTAGAAGTGTTCGACTTTGAGGACTACATGGATAAATTCTGCCATTAGTTTCGGAATTAACTTGCCTCGCTTAAAGGAGAAGTCGATTATCGATTTCTCCTTTTTTAATTAAAGATATTTTTGGAATACATGCTCTTAGCACAGGTTGGCGTCTCAGTAAACTGAGAGGTTGCTTTGGCTAGTTAGAGATATGTGAACGTCCGTTAGACTGAATCTCAGGGTAGAAGGGGCCTCCAGTGTCCAGATCAACAAGGCAATGCTGCGTTTCGGCTAATAAGAACGATGGCTTTTTGCGTGTGGCGGCGGCGTCGCCGCAGATTCGCGTGGCCGATGTCGAGGGTAATGCCGAGGTTGCGCTGGCAGCTGTTCGCAGAGCTGCCGAGCGCGGCATTCGCGCGTTGGTGTTGCCCGAGCTTAATCTGTGCGGCTATACCGCGGCCGATCTGTTCCATAACCGCACACTGCTGCATGCCTGCGAGGCGGCACTTGTGCACATCCTTGATGAAACCCGTGAGTTGCCGGTCGTCTTTACCATCGGTCTTCCCGTTGCAGTTGCCGAGAATATCTACAACTGCGCCGCCGTGTGCTGCGCGGGCGAGCTTTTGGGCCTCACGGCCAAGAAGTATCTGCCCAACTATGGCGAGTTCTATGAGCGCCGTTGGTTTGCTCCGGCGCCTGCGGATCCCGTGTGGGTTGAATTTGCCGGTCAGGGTCCGGTCCCGCTGGGTTCGGGGCTTGTCTACCGTTGCTGTGATGAAGGCGCCGAGGACCTGGTGCTGGGCGTTGAAGTCTGTGAGGACCTGTGGGTGCCGGCACCCCCTTCGACCGAGATGGCGCTTGCCGGTGCGACGGTGATTCTCAACCCGTCGGCCTCGGACGAGATTATCGGCAAGGCGGATTACCGCCGCAGCCTTATCTCCAATCAGAGTGCGCGCCTGTACTGCGCCTATGTCTACGCCGATGCGAGCGAGGGCGAGTCCACGACCGACATGGTCTTTGCGGGCGAGAACCTGATCTACGAAAACGGCTCTAAGCTGGCCGCCACCAAACTGCTTACCTGCGACATGGCCGTCGCCGATGTTGACCTTGACCGCCTGGTTGCCGAGCGCCGCCGCTCGACGACGTGGACACGCGCGGACGATGCGCCGGAGGACACGACCGTTGAGTTTTCGTTTGAGGGTGTGTTGGCCGAAGAGCCTGTCCTGCGCGATGCCTGCGATATCGACCGCGTTTTCCCGCGCGCGCCCTTTGTGCCGGCCGACCATGGCGACCTGGCCGAGCGCTGCGAGACCATCCTCGACCTGCAGACTGCGGGCCTCAAGACCCGCCTTGCCCATACGGGTACCAAGGCGGCTGTCATCGGTCTTTCGGGCGGCCTGGACTCCACGTTGGCACTGCTTGTGACCGTGCGTGCCTTTGATGCGCTGGGGCTGCCGCGCACAGGCATCACTGCCGTGTCCATGCCCGGCTTTGGCACGACGCATCGTACCAAGTCGAATGCCGAGTCGCTCGCTCGCGACCTTGGCGTGAGCTTCCGCGAGGTTTCGATCCACGCGGCCGTGGAGCAGCACTTCAAGGACATTGAGCACGATCCGGCCGTGCAGGACGTGACTTACGAGAACAGCCAAGCCCGCGAGCGTACGCAGATTCTGATGGACTTGGCCAACCAGGCTGGCGGCTTTGTCATCGGCACCGGTGACCTGTCGGAGCTGGCGCTCGGCTGGGCTACCTATAACGGAGACCACATGAGCATGTATGCCGTCAATGCGAGCGTGCCCAAGACGCTTGTGCGTCATCTGGTGCGTTATGCGGCTGATGTCTTTGGCGGGCGTATTGCCGAGACGCTGCTCGACATCCTCGATACGCCGGTGTCCCCCGAGCTTCTGCCGCCCACGGGCGACGGCGAGATTGCGCAGAAGACCGAGGATTTGGTGGGCCCGTACGAGCTGCACGACTACTTCCTCTACTACCTACTGCGTTTTGGCTTTGAGCCGGGCAAGATCTACCGCATGGCGCTCAAGAGCTTCGAGGGCGTCTACGATGCCAAGACCGTTCACACGTGGCTGCGTACGTTCTATCGTCGCTTCTTTGCCCAGCAGTTTAAGCGCAGCTGCCTGCCCGATGGTCCCAAGGTGGGCTCGGTGACGCTCAGTCCGCGCGGCGATTGGCGTATGCCGAGTGACGCCAGCTCGCGCCTGTGGCTCGCCCAGATTGACGCGCTCAATCCGATGGACTAAGGTTGCCAAATTGAACCAAAACAGCGGGTGCAAGCGTTACACTTTTGCAATCTGATGGCCCGTATCGCGCGGCGCTCTTGTCGGAGCGCCGCGTTTTTCATATCGAAAGGTGGCACCATGCAGGCATCGCAGCGTCTCGACCGCTTTGGCGCGGAGGTCTTCGCCTCGCTCAACAACAAACTGCTTGCGCTGAAGGCTCAGGGCAAGACCATTTACAACATGAGCGTGGGCACGCCCGACTTTAAGCCGTACGACCACGTGGTCGAGGCGCTCACGCAAGCGGCCCAGGACCCCGAGATGTGGAAGTATGCCCTGCGCGACCTGCCCGAACTCAAGCAAGCCGTGTGCGATTACTATGAGCGCCGCTTTGGCGTTTCGGGCATTACGCCGTCTATGGTGCAGTCGTGCAACGGCACGCAGGAGGGCGTGGGCCATTTGGGCCTGGCCCTGCTCGATCCGGGTGACACCATTTTGGTTCCCGATCCGTGCTACCCGGTCTTTGAGGCGGGCGCCAAGATTGCCGATGCCAAGCTCGAGTACTATCCGTTGGTCGCCGAGCATAATTACCTGCCCTATGTGGCGGGCATCGATCCCGAGGTGGCCGATCGTGCCAAGTATATGATCGTGTCGTTGCCCGCCAACCCGGTCGGCTCGGTGGGCACGCCCGAGGTCTACGAGGAGATCATCGCTTTCGCCCGCGAGCACGACCTGCTGATCGTTCACGACAACGCATACTCCGACATCGTGTTTGACGGTGAGCCGGGCGGCAGCTTCTTGCAGTATCCCGGTGCGCTCGAGGTGGGCGTGGAGTTTTTCTCGCTCTCCAAGTCGTTTAACGTCACTGGTGCCCGCATCGGCTTTTTGGTCGGCCGTGAGGACGTGGTCTCTGCCTTTGCCAAACTGCGCGGCCAGATCGACTTTGGCATGTTCTTCCCGATCCAGAAGGCTGCTATCGCCTGTCTGAACGGTCCGCGCGATGAGGTCGAGGCGCAGCGTCTGAAGTACCAGGAGCGCCGTGATGCCCTGTGCGACGGTCTTGAGAACTTGGGCTGGGAGCGTCCTAACGCGCATGGCTCTATGTTTGTGTGGGCCAAGCTTCCCGGTGGTCGCACCGATTCCATGGCGTTTTGCGAGGAGCTTATGGAGAAGGCCGGCGTTGTGGTGACGCCGGGCGCGAGCTTTGGTCCTTCGGGCGAGGGACACGTGCGCATGGCGCTGGTCCTGCCGCCCGATCAGATTGCTTTGGCTGTCGAGGCCATTCGCGAGGCGGGCCTGTATTAGAAAGCTATTTCGCCTCGTCAATAGCTCGAAACCGATTTCGTGCAGTTATTTTACGAATCCTGCAAACAATTTAGGTAAACGGTCGATTTTTGGCTGCGAATAGGAGCATAATCAAAGTCCCGATTGGATGTATTGGGATTACGGCAAGCCGCTCGGGTCGTTCCCGGGCGGCTTGCTTGTGGAGAGAGATGGGAGTTTCTAATGGTTAACGAGAAGAAGGTCGCTATTGTCGGCTGCGGTTTCGTCGGTTCGTCTTCGGCGTTCGCGCTGATGCAGAGTGGTCTGTTCTCCGAGATGGTCCTCATCGACGTGGACAAGAACCGCGCCGAGGGCGAGGCCCTGGATATCGCGCACGGCATGACGTTTGCCGAGCCGATGAAGATCTACGCTGGCGATTATTCCGATGTTGCCGACGCTGCCATGATCGTCGTCACCGCTGGTGCTGCTCAGAAGCCCGGTGAGACCCGCCTGGACCTGGTCAACAAGAACGTCAACATCTTTAAGTCCATTATCCCCGAGATTAAGAAGTCTGGCTTCGACGGCATTCTGCTCATCGTCTCCAACCCGGTCGATGTTCTGACCTACGCCGCCATCAAGATGTCCGGCCTGCCCGAGGGCCACGTCATCGGTTCCGGCACCGTGCTCGACACCGGCCGTCTGCAGCAGATGCTTGGTGCCCACGTTGAGGTTGACCCGCGCGATGTCCAGGCCTATGTCATGGGCGAGCACGGCGACTCCGAGTTTGTCGCTTGGTCCAGCGCCCAGGTTGCCGGCGTGCCGCTGAACACCTTCTGCGAGCTTCACGGCCACCTGGAGCATGAGGCTGCCGAGAAGCGCATCGCCGAGGACGTCAAGAACTCCGCCTACACCATCATCGAGAAGAAGCACGCCACCTACTATGGCGTCGCCATGGCCGTCAAGCGCATCTGCACCGCCGTCATGCGCGATGAGCAGACCGTTCTGCCCGTCTCCTCGCTCATGGTGGGCGAGTATGGCCTGTCCGATCTTGCCATCTCCATGCCGACGGTCGTTGGCCGCGACGGCGTCGTCTGTCGCGTCCCCGTGCCGCTGAACGATGACGAGCAGCATGAGCTCACCGCCTCCGCCAAGGCCCTCAAGGACATCATCGACAGCGTCGACTTCTCCTGCTAAATCAAGCTCGCTAGAGCGAAAAGCTACAATGAAGGCGTCCGGGTCCACACGGCCCGGGCGCCTTTTTGGTGCAAGGGGGTCAGGTAACTTTGCACCATCCCAATGCACCATAGTTGATGGGAGGGCCATGTCGGATTCGCCTAATTTTTTGACCTATGCCCAGACGGCGTTTGATCCGTTTGAGGAGCGGCCGTTCTGCGCGGTGGATAGCTTGGTCTTTGCGTGGTTGTCCTATTTGCGTTTGCCGGGTGATATGGCGGAGCTGACGAACTGGCAGGGCCTAGACGTGCGTGAGCTGCTGCGTGCCGAGTGCTACCGGGACATGATTGACGACTTGTGGGACCCAGAGGGGAGCAGAGCCTTGTTGGAGGCCGCGACAGCAAGCCCTCGCTACCGTGGCGTGCACGTTTGCGGCTATCGTGCCGTGAGCGATGTGGTGGCGACGGAGCAGTTTGCGGCTATGACGTTCCGATTTCCGGCGGGGTTTAGCTATCTTTCCTTCCGGGGGACCGACAGTACGATTGTGGGCTGGAAAGAGGACTTTAACATGGCGTTCCGGTGTCCTGTGCCGGCCCAGGAATCCGCGGCATGTTATGTGGACGAGGCGGCGGATGCGATTGACGGGCCGCTTTTGTGCGGAGGTCATTCCAAGGGTGGAAACCTTGCGGTGTACGGTGCGGCGATGTGCTCCGATGTTGCCCGTGAGCGAATCGAACGGGCGTATTCCCATGATGGTCCGGGCTTCGTCGAGGAGTTTCTGAGCGGCAGCGCCTTTGCCGGTCTTTCCGGCCGAATCGACAAGACGCTACCTCGGTCGTCGATCTTTGGCATGATGTTCGAGACACAGGAGGACTATGCCATCGTTGAGAGCACCGAGTTCAGCCTGCTGCAGCACAATCCCTTTAGCTGGGTGGTTGATGGTCACGACTTCGTGTACTGTGAGCGCCTGTCCGCCGGTGCTCGATACGTTGATGGTTCCATTCGCGAGATGCTGCTTGCAGTGTCGCCTAGCGAGCGCGAGCGTTTTGTAGATGCGTTGTTCTCCGTGTTTGAGGCTACGGGTGCTGAGCGGTTTGCGGATATCGCTGGGGATCTGCGCGAGTGCCTGCCCGTGATGCTCCAGACTGCGCAAGGCTTTGACAAGGATACACGCCGCTTTGTCTCGCAGACCATAGTGGCAATCCTTAAATGCGCACTGCTGCCCAAACGACCCCAGATCGACATGTCCGCTGCCGGTAAGAGTCTGGCAGAACAGCTCGAGGCTTGGCAGTCCGAGCTCCTGCGCTAGCCATTGGTGCAAAGCAACCTGTCCCCGATGCACCAATCTTCGATGCGCTCGGGGAGGGCTCGACCGCTATACTTGTTCGTGCCGAAATCGATCTAGAACGGAATGCCGTATATGAAAATCAATCACGCGATTCTGCATATCCTGGACTTTGACTCTGCCGTCAACGTCATGAGCCAGCGCGAGCTCGATATCGAGAGCCGTACCGTGCGCAACTTCGTGACCACGCACCTGCGGCGCGCTCGTACCTCGGCTGATAACAAGCGTGCCACGTTTGCCGAGAACTCCGCATTCGGCGGCGAGCTCAAGGGCTATTTCTTTGGTGAGCGTGAGTTCGTGGACCTGTCTCAGCAGATTGCGGAGTTCATCTCTTCCGAACTTACTAAGGCCGAGAAAGCCGAGTCCACTGACGTGCTTGTGGCGGACTTTGACGATGATGAGGATGCCCGCTGGTTTGCCGTGATGCTGCTGGGCTCCAAGCAGGCTTTTATGCACGAAGTGGGCCGCGAGGAGGGGGAGGTGCGCAACGATATCGCGCGCCATTACGCCATTCTGCCGAACCCCTCGCAAAAGGTGCCGAGCTATGCCATCGTGCGCGCGAGCACCATGGAGATCGGCTATGTGGACAAGAAGCGCAAGATTGCCGGCGAGGACCGTATGCTTATCCCCGATGGCCTGCTTCAGTGCGACACGGGCGTATCGGGCAAGGAGGTCATCGACACCGTGACGCGTGTGGTCGAGGAGGTCGCCGAGGAGCACGGTGCCAATACGGCCGTAGCGCTCGCCAAGGTTAAGGCTGCCGTTGCCGAGAAGGTTGAGGATGACGAGGAGCTGCCGCCTTGGGATATTGTCGATGAGGTCTTTGAGGACGAGCCGGTCATCAAGGAGAGCGTGCGTGCGGCGCTGACCGAGGAGAAGGTGCCTGAGCGCGTTCCCGTGGAGCGCAAGCAAGTTGAGCGTGCGGCCGTGCGTAATCACAAGATCCGTACCGACACGGGCATCGAGATCAGCTTCCCGGCCGAGATGGGCTCGAACTCCGAGTACATCGAGTTCGTCAACGAACCCAACGGCCTCATCTCCATCGAGCTCAAGAACATCGGCAGCATCGAGAATCGATAAGGGATCGAGCGGATTGACCGTAACGAAAAGGCCGAAGCCCTTTGGGACTTCGGCCTTTTCGTCATAACCGCGTAACTATTAAAGTTGACGTAGTCCTTCCTCGAGACCGGTCTTGCTGTCGGTCTGGGCGTCGCGCATCTTGATGACGCGGGCGGGGACACCGGCCACGACGGCGCCGGCAGGGACGTCCTCGACGCACACAGCGCCGGCGGCGACAACAGCGCCCTTGCCCACGTGTACGCCCTCCAGGACTACGGCGTTGGCACCGATCATGACATCGTCCTCGATAATGACAGGGGTGGCGCTAGCGGGCTCCACGACGCCTGCCAGCACGGTACCGGCGCCGATGTGGCAGTTCTTACCCACGGTGGCGCGGCCGCCCAGCACGGCGCCCATGTCGATCATGGAGCCTTCGCCAATGACGGAGCCGATGTTGATGATGGCACCCATCATGATGACGGCGCGGTCGCCGATCTCGACGCGGTCACGGATGATCGCGCCCGGCTCGATGCGGGCGTTGATGCCCTTAAGGTCGAGCATGGGCACGGCGGAGTTGCGGCAGTCGTTCTCTACGTCGTAGTAGTCGATGGAGTCGGCGTTGGCGTCGAGGATTGCCTTGAGCTCATCCCAGTCGCCAAAGACGGTCTTGCCGCGACGACCGCCGTAGACATGCGCGTCGCCCCAGGCAACCTTCATGCCGGGCTTCTCGCGCACGTACAGCTTGACAGGCGTCTTTTTGGGCGCGGTGGCGATGTAGTTGATAATCTCCTGGGCATCCATCTCGGCTGCGTTGCTCATATGCTGTCTCTCCTTTGCGTGGATACGGTTGATATTTGGTTAGGCAAACATGACCTGGTCGAAGGTGTAGAAGCCAGGGTCGTGGACGACGAGCTTCTGGGCGGCGGCTAGGGCGCCGTTGACGAAGATCTGGCGGCTCGTGGCGCGATGGCTAAGCGTGACCTCCTCGTCCTGGCCAAAGAAGCTCACCTCGTGCACGCCGGCGACGGTGCCGCCGCGCAGCGAGTGCATACCGATTTCCTTGGGGTCGCGCGCGCCGCACATGCCCTCGCGTCCGTAGACGGGGTGGTATCCTGCCTCGGGCTCGGCCTCGACTACGGCGTCGAGCAGCAGCTTGGCGGTGCCGCTGGGGGCGTCGACCTTTTGGTTGTGGTGCGTCTCGACAATCTCGCAGTCAAAGCCGGGCAGCTCACGCGTGGCCTGGGCCACTAGATGACGCAGGGCAGCGATGCCGATGGAGTAATTGCCCGAGTGCATGACACGGGCGTTCTGTCCCAGCTCGCGCAAGCGATCCATCTGCTCGGGGGTGTAGCCTGTGGTGCCCGAGACCAACGCCGCGCCCGTGCGCTCGACATAGGCGACGACGGCATCGAAGGTCACGACGTTCGAGAAGTCGATGATGACGTCGGCTGCCGGGGCGCTCTCGAGCTCGGACAGGTCAAAACCGATCTGGGCCACGATATCAAAAACGGGCTGCCCGGAGGCGTCGGCAATGCCTTCGGCGGTAGTGCGGATGAGCGAGCCCATGCGGCCCGTTCCCATAATGACGGTCTTAATCAAGCAGACCAGCTCCCTTCAGAGCATCGGTAAGTGCGGAACGAGTGTCGTTGGCCATGGGGCACAGCGGCATGCGGTAGTTGGCTTCGATCATACCCATCTGGGCGAGTGCTTCCTTGACGGGGATGGGGTTGACCTCGCTAAAGAGGGCGTTGATGAGCGGCTGGCCGGCAATCTGGATATCGCGGGCGCGCGCTACGTCGCCGTCCAGATAAGCGCGGCACATGTCGTGCACGAGCTGCGGCTGTACGTCGGCCCACACGCTGATGGTACCCGAAGCGCCTAGGCTCATGAGCGGCACGGTGAGTGCATCCTCGCCCGAGTACATGCGGAAGTCATCGGACAGCAGATGGGCGATCTTGGCCGCGTAGGCGACGTTGCCCGAGGCCTCCTTGATGCCCATGATGTTGGGGTGCGCGGCCAAGCGCTCTACGTTGTGCTCGCTGATACCGCAGCCACAGCGGCCGGGGATGTTGTACAGAATGCAGGGGATGTCCACGGCGTCGGCCACGGTCTTAAAGTGCTGGTAGATGCCCTCTTCGTTAGACTTGTTGTAGTAGGGGGTAATGAGCAGCAGACCATCGGCACCCAGGCCCTGGTAGGTGAGCGACTTGGTGAGCATGGTCTGCGTGGAGTTGGAGCCCGAGCCGGCGATGACGGGGACGCGGCCCGCAACCTGCTTGACCACTGCGGCGACAACGGAGTTGTCCTCGTCGTCGGTCATCGTGGCACTCTCTCCGGTGGTGCCCAGGGTGAGGATGGCGTCAGTGCCATTTTGCAGGTGGAAATCGATAAGGCGCTCGAGTGCATCAAAGTCGACGCTGCCGTCCTTTTTAAACGGCGTGACAAGGGCGACGATCGAACCCTCGAGGTTGCGGATATCCATGTTCTTCTCCTTCGCTTCCGCGATCTGGATGCGTTTGTTCCATTGGGCAGCGACGGCCAGGCGCTCGTCCTGGGCGCGACGGCGGGCGGCATCGGCGCGCGACTTGGCCAGTAACTCTCGGCCGTACGGCAGCACGTCGAGCGTGGCAAAGTAATCGCCCGGGCGCTCGGCGCGGCGGATGAGGTCGGCCGAGCCGTCGGGGCGCAGCAGCACCTCGGCGGAGCGCAGGCGTCCGTTGTAGTTGTAGCCCATGGAGTAGCCATGCGCGCCGGTATCGTGGATCACAAGCAGGTCGCCCATGTCGATCTGCGGCAGCTCGCGGTCGATGGCGAACTTATCGTTGTTCTCGCACAGATTGCCCGTGATGTCGTAGGTGTCCGTGACGGGTGCCGCAGTCTTGTCGGCGCCGCCAGGCTGGCCCATCACCGTAATGTGGTGGTAGGCGCCATACATGGCAGGGCGGATCAGATCGACGGCGCTTGCGTCGACACCGATATAGTCCTTGTAGATTTGCTTCTCGTGGATGGCCTTGGTGACCAGGCAGCCGTAGGGGCCCATCATAAAGCGGCCCATCTCGGTGCAGATGGCCACATCGCCCATGTCGGCGGGAACCAGGATCTCGTCGTATGCCGTGTGCACTCCCTCGCCGATGGCATGGATGTCGTTAGCCTGCTGCTCGGGCAGGTAGGGGATGCCGACGCCGCCGGATAAGTTGATGAAGGCGACGTGTGCACCGGTCTCGCGCTCCAGGCGCACGGCAAGCTCAAAGAGAATGCGCGCGAGTTTGGGATAGTAGTCGTTGGTGACGGTGTTGCTGGCAAGGAATGCGTGGATGCCAAAGTCCTCAGCGCCCTTGACCTTGAGCATGCGGAAGGCCTCGAAGAGCTGCTCGGTGGTCATGCCATATTTGGAGTCGCCCGGGTTGTCCATGATGCCGTTGGAGAGCTGGAACAGGCCGCCCGGATTAAAGCGGCAACTGACCGTCTTGGGAATGGGCCCCGCAACGCGCTCAAAGAATTCAATGTGGCTGACGTCGTCGAAGTTGACGATAGCGCCCAGCTTGTCGGCGAGCTCAAAGTCCGCCGCGGGCGTGTCGTTGGACGAGAACATGATGTCGTGCCCCGTGATGCCCAGCGAGCGGGCGATCATGAGCTCGGTATAGCTCGAGCAATCGCAGCCGCAGCCGTATTCGTTGAGAATGGAGATGAGCGCTGGGTTGGGGTTGGCCTTGACGGCAAAGTATTCCTTAAAGCCCGGGTTCCAGGCAAAGGCGTCGCGCACTTCTTGCATGTTGCGGCGGATGCCCGCCTCGTCATATAGATGAAACGGCGTGGAGAATTGCTCGACGATATGCTCGAGCGTCTCCTTGTCCACAAACGGCTGCTTTGCCGCATATGCCTCGTTGGGAGTCAGTGACATGTCCCGTAAACCTCGCTATCCAGACGGCGCTACCTGCGCATCGAATCCGCATAGCGTGGACCCAATGTCCGGATAGCGCTCCCGCATTGCTGCAGACAGTCCTGCGGGTGTTTCCCGCAGGCCCACCAGGTTGTTCGTGCCCGAAAAACCCAGTTCGGCGGGTTTCGCCTCCCCACGGGGTCAAAGCCTGCCGGCTCGCCCGCGGTTCTTCGTGCCCGCGCCTCTATCAAGTGGTAAAGACCCTACCACGTTGCACTTTACCAAACAAGAGTATTCGTATATAACGTTTAAAAAATGCAAGGATATGCTGGAAATAAGGGTGTAGCAATCTTGCGGCACAATAGATGGCAACCGACGCGCACCCATGAAAGGAACCTCTATGACCGAGCTCCAAGAACTCCGTCGCTATCGCCGCGACCTGCATCGCATTCCGGAGCTCGATTTCGATCTTCCTCAAACCATAGCCTATATCGAGGGCGTGCTCGCCTCGCTTGCCTGTGAAGTGATCCATCCCTGCCCCAGCTGTGTTTGTGCTTTCTTCGACGCTGGCACGGGCGCCGTGCATGCCACGGCGATTCGCGCCGATATGGACGCGCTGCCCATTGCGGAGGCGACGGAGGCGGTGTTCGCCTCGTCTCATCCTGGCAAGATGCACGCTTGCGGCCACGATGGACACATGGCTATGGCGCTTGCGGCGGCAACCTTTGTCGATCGCACGATTCGTGAGCAGCCGGGTGCCATCAAGCGCAACGTGCTCTTTGTGTTCCAGCCTGCCGAGGAAACGACCGGTGGTGCCAAGACGGTATGCGAGAGCGGCGTGTTTGAGCGCTACGGGGCGGACCGTATCTTCGGGTTCCACGTATGGCCCGATTTGCCCGCCGGCACGTTGGCGAGCTGTTCCGGTCCGCTGCTGGCGCGCTCAAGCGAGACGCACATTCATATCCATGGCGCGAGCATCCATATCGCCAAGACCTACGGCGTTCCAGTCGAGGAATCGCATGATGCCGCGCTGGCAGCGGCCAAGTTCTTGGTTTCCGAGCGCGAGCTCATGGACGAGTTAGGTGCCGACGAGCCCTGCATTGGTAAGTTCGGCCTGCTGCAGGCTGGCACCGTCTGCAATGCGGTGGCGGGGGAGGCCCATGTGGCTGGCAGCCTCCGCGTATTTACGGACGGTATGTTCGACCGTGCGCGCGAGGGCGTGCGCCGCGTGTTGGACGAGGCCTGCGCCGCAACAGGCTGTACGTACGATCTTGACTTTGCTGAAGGGTATCCGCCAGTTGATAACGACCCCGAGCTGTTTGCCAGCGTCTTGCCTGTCTTGCCCGAGCTGCAGCTTGTGGATGAGCCGCTGTTAATTGCCGAGGACTTTGCCTTCTATCAGCGTCATTTGCCGGGCGTTTTCTTCCTGTTGGGCACGGGTATGCCGGAGTGCCTGGACAACCCGATCGATTCGGATGGTTGTCCGGCCTATGCCACGAGCGCCCTGCATACTGATACCATGCTCTTTGATGAGGAAATCCTGCTCAAAGGTCTCGATGTCTACAAACGATTGCTTTTGCTTGGCTAGTCGACGGGGACGCATCTTCTCGAAAATACGAACAGATGTACGCTATAATAGAGATGTAAGTCTATAGAAACGTTTGACGTTATTAACGTAAGGCGATACTATGATTGCATCGTACAAAGATGAGGATACCGAACGTTTTGCGATGGGTGCGCGGGTCAGGAGGTTCGTGCCCTTTGAGCGTGTTGCGTTGAGGAAGATTCGCCAACTGCAGGTTTGTGCTTCGCTTGATGATCTTCGCGTTCCGCCGGGCAACCGCCTGGAAGCTTTGAAGGGCGATCGTGCCGGTCAATATAGCATCCGTGTTAACGAGCGCTATCGGGTCTGTTTTGAGTGGAGACAGGGGATGGCTTGGAATGTCGAAATCGTCGATTATCACAAGTGATGAGACTGCGTCCGATTTGCTGCCGCCGGTGACTCCTGGTGAGCTTCTCAAAGAGGATTTTCTTGTCCCCATGGGCATTTCGCAATATCGCCTTGCTAAGGAGACCGGGATTCCGGCCCAGCGCATTGGGCAGATTATCTTGGGAAGGCGTCGCGTGACGGCCGACACCGACCTTCGCCTTTGCCGCTACTTTGGCCTGACGGATGGTTATTGGCTGCGCGCCCAGATAGCGTTTGATCTCGAGGCGGAGAAGAGGCGCATCGAACCGGAACTGGATAAGATCGTCCCTGTTCAGCAGGCTATAGCATTGTAGTGTTCAAAGATGTTGAGGTTGGAGTGACGATGGGGCGACGCCGACAATCTGCCGTTTATAGTCCCGGTGGGTGTGGATGCGGCTTGTTATTGCTTCCGGTTATTGCCGTGAGCATTGGCGTGATGTTTGCGCTTGCCGGGTTGGCAGCAGCGGCACTCGTGCTGTTGATTGTGGCCATTGGCGTGACGATCTGGCTGTGTCGTTCTCGCGAACAGCGTCGTGCCGAAGGCAAGAGCAATGTTGGATGGACCATCTTTTTGGTTATTGCCTATCTGCTGAGCATCAGTTACCTGGCGTTCTTTATCCTGCTGCTCATTAGCACCTTTACCGGGGAATCCGTCACGGTGGGTTGATGTACTGCCAGCGGACGGTCGCGCAAAGTGCGTTTGCTCGGCGTTTGGATAACTGCATGGGCCGTTTACCGCAACCTTAGCTCACAGCTAATGAATTCAAGTTCAATCCTTCCTACGATGTGCTGTGTGCCGGCACGGTAGCCGGATCGTAGGAAGGATGAATAATGGCAAAAGAGGGAAAGAAGCCGATCGGCAAGATTGTCCTAGGCATCATCGTGGTGCTGGTTATTGTCGGTGCCGTGGGCTCTATGGGCGGCAACTCAACCGATTCGTCTGCGAGCGATTCGGCAAAACCTGCCGAGACGGCACAGCAGGCTGAGGAGCAAAAAGAACCGCAAGAACCGTATACCATTGCTGACGAGGCTGAAGACACTTCCAATCAGTTTACCTATAAGATCACGGGCACGCTGACCAATAACACGGACAAGGAAAAGAGCTACATTCAGATTGAGTATGTTCTGTATGATGCCGATGGCAACCAGGTTGGAACGGCTCTTGCAAACACCAATCATCTGAAGGCGGGCGGCTCCTGGAAGTTCGAGGCGCTGGGTACGGTGTCTCCTGACCAGGTTGCTAGCTGGGAGCGTTCGGATGTAAGCGGTTTTTAGCATGTTGCATGCACTGGGGGGAGGTGAAGTCGTATGCCCGATAAAAAGCTGACCGAGGAGCTGCTCAATGAGCTTCTCGATGCGCCGAACATCGATGGCTATATCAGGGAGCACGACTTTGCCGCCCCGTCGCTTTCGGACTACCTGAAGCAGCTGCTGCAGGAAAAGGGCTTGGAGCGCTCGCGCGTGGTTCGTATGGCCGATCTCAATGAGACCTTCGGCTATCAGATCTTTACCGGTGCGCGTCACCCGAGTCGCAATAAGGTGCTGCAGATTGCCTTTGCCATGGCGCTGACGCTCAAGGAAGCCAATCGCGCTTTGACGGCGGCAGGCGCCAGCGTCCTCAACTGCAAGGACCGCCGTAATGCGATTATCATCTTTTGCATCGATCGCGGGTGCAGCCTCCAAAAAGTCAACGAGGAGCTGTATCGCTTTGGCGAGGAGACGGTGAGTTAGCGGCTGATATCTGAACCGGCGGAGCTGTCGAACAACGATGCAAACGAACGGGGCGCGGATGCCATGGGGTGTCTGCGCCCTGCGCTATGATGGAGGCTATGGATACTCAGACCCCAACATATTCCGATGACGAGCTGACCGCAGCGCTTGCCGAGCACCTGGCGTCGCTCGATCGCGACGACAGCTATCGCGTGGAGCGAGTGCTTAAGCGCTCGTCCGTTGAAACAACCGAGCTCGTGTACTTTGAAGGAACCGGCGGTGGTTCGCTCGGCCCCTTTGTCCGTAAACGCATCGATGCTTCGGCTCAAATCGGCGGGGCATACGAGCGTCTGTTTGCCGCTCAGCGGGCAGGCAGGCGTTTTGAGCACCTGCCCAGAATCGTCGATTGTCGTCGTGTGGGCGACGAGCTCAACGTGGTTATGGAATACATCGAAGGGGAGACGCTCGGGGCGCTGGTGTACCGTCTGGGAGCCACCCCCGATTATGCGCGTGAATTGTATCCTGCCCTATGCGATGCCGTGGGCGAGCTCCACACCGGTTTTGCAATAGCGGGGGAGACGTCGGCGCCGGTGATCCATCGCGACCTCAAGCCGTCGAATATCATCGTGACAGGTGCCAACTATACGCCTGATGACGGCCTGACGTTTTCATCGCTGGTGATTATCGACTTGGGGATCGCGCGCGTATGGCGCGATGGCGCCGATGCCGATACCGTCAAGTTTGGGACACGGCCCTATGCGCCGCCCGAGCAGTATGGGTTCGGGCAGACGAGCGTGCGAAGCGACGTCTACGCACTTGGCGCCCTGTTGTTCTTCTGCTTGACGGGAGTCGACCCTAAACCAGGGCTCGACATGCGCGAGCAATGCGAGGCGCGCGGCATTCCCACTCCACTTGCCGATGCCGTCTGCATGTCGATGGCGCTCGACCCGGCCAAGCGTTTTGCGAGCGCGGAAGCGTTGGGACGGGCGACGCGCGCGGCATACGATCTAAGTCGCCCCGTGCGGCCTCCTGCGCCTGTGCTTGTCCGTGCTCCGGCCTCGGAGACGGCGTTGACGTCCCAAGGGTTCCAGAACCCCGCAGGGCTTCCTAGGCCTGCCGCCTCCGCTGCATGCGGTCTGCTCTCTCGCGTTCCGGAGTCTCTGGGGCGTATTTGGAATACGCTCGTCTGCTTCTCACTGCTTGTGTTCTTTGCCGGAAGTCACTTTGCCGTCTTTCACCCCACGGGAGCAAACCAAAGCTACCCGACGTGGCTTCTCATAATCGAGTATTTTTTCTTTGTCGATGGCCTTATGGTGCTTATGCATTTTGCGCTGCTCGATAAGCGCCGTCTTCGTCGGCGATTCGCACTGCTCGACAGCTATCGCGGCAAGAAGCTCGCGAAACTCTGGCTCAAGGCATTGGGTGTGCTGCTCCTATGCATGATCGTCATAGTCGCGGTTGCCAATGCGACCGGCGTCGTCGATATCTCCGCTACCTAAAAGAAAAGGGCCCCATTGGGGCCCTTTGCAGTTGCACTTAGATGCGGTTCATCTGAGCGGCGACTTTGTTGTACCAGTCCTGCCACGTGGGCGGGCAGTACTTTTTGGCCGCTGCCGGGGTAAGGGTGGAGCCGTAGTTGGCGCCCAGATAGGCAACGTGAGCGGAGATGCCCTCGCTCCAGCTGCCAAAGCTGCGCCAACCGCCGCCACGTGCACTCCAGCCCCAGGCGTTGTAAGAATTGGCGCAATAAGCGCCCTTGGTGCTCTCGATGCAGGCGATGGCGGGGGACCAGCGGGGGTCGACACCGGTATTCCAAGCGGCGACGGCAAAGTTATAGCCCTGGCCTGCCATGGGGGAGCCGGCGAGATAATTGTCGATGCGGCTCGTCCACTCATTAATGAACGAATCGTAATCGGAGTTGCCGGTATTGGAGTTGTTCACCGTGGTGTCGATGGTGGTGTTGGTGTTGGTGGCCTGGCTGCTGGAATTGCTGCCGCTTACGCCCTCGCCCGAGAGCTTCTCGGCGGCAGCGGCCTTATCGGCCTCAAGCTTGGCAAGCTCGGCGGCATTTTCCTGCTCGGCTTTTGCCTGTGCCTCGCTGCGGAGCTGCTGGGCCTGCGCCAGCGCATCCTCGGCGTTTTTCTGCTCCGCCTCAAGCTGAGACTTGGCCTGCTGGAGCTCGGCCTTGTTCTGCTCGAGTTCGGTTTGCATGTTATTGAGCTCTTCGATCTCGTCGACGCTCGAGCTCGTGATCTGGTTGGTGTATTTGCAGGTCGTGATGAACTCACCCAGGCTCTGCGCGTTGACCAGGAAGCTCACGATGGGATTGGTGCCCTTCTGATACTTGTACAGATCGCGCATGGCAGAGCTTGCCTTGGCCTGCTGCTCGGGAAGCTTAGCCTCGATTTCCTCGATGCTCGCCTCATTGGAGTCAATCTGCTTTTGCAGGTCATCGAGTTTGGTGCGGGCGTCGTTGTAGGCGCTCGTGGCGGCTTCGATCTTCTGCTGGGCTGCGGAAAGCTGGTCCTGCGTTGCCTGCGAGGCGGCACACGCCGTAACGGGGGAGAGCATCGGTGTGGCCGTCAGCGCAACGGCGAGCGCGGCGCTCGTGATGATACGAGCCGGCTTCGACGCGATGAGCGCTGCGGTGCGATGATTCGAATGCTGCATCCAGTCCCTCTGCAATCAATCGTAGGTTATGGTTCGAACGGTATTCTACTACTGCTTTCGACCTCAACTTGAACCTTAAAGGTTCCAAAGGGTCAAGTTGAACTTGAGGCTTTGGCTTTGACCTGCAGTTATGATGAATTGTTGAGAAACCATAGAGTTCAACTTTAACGTTACGGGGCCTGTTTGCGGACGGGCTTTCGGTCGTGAAAGCTATCTCAACAGGGGGTTTGCAGCTACAAGGCCCCATCACGGCGAGGGCGGATTTCATGCTGGACGATTACGTCGATTGCCATAGATACGGTGGAGCTTTGGGCGCCGGCGGCTTGGCACGCTAGAATAAATCAGTTGCGCAAAGACCGCCCCGTTGTGTGGGCAGTTCATGATAGGAAGTTTCCATGGCATTGCAGTTTACAGAGCGCGAGTTCATTCCCGTGCTGCTCGGTGGCGACATCAACGCCTATTCGGTGGCGCGCGCCTTCTATGAGGAGTACCAGGTCAAGAGTCTGGTCTTTGGCAAGTATCAGACGGGTCCCGCGTACCGCAGCCAGATTATCGACTACACGCCCAACGTGGATATCGATACCATGCCCGTGATGCTCAGGACCGTCAACGGCATTGCCCAAGCGCATGCCGATAAGACGATTGTCCTTGTGGGCTGTGGCGATAACTATGTTGCCCTCGTGGCTCAGGCCAAGGATGCCCATGAGTTGGCGGATAACATCGTCGCGCCTTACGCTCCCTATAGCATGCTTGAGCAGTGTCAGAAGAAGGAGATCTTCTACGAGCTGTGCGAGAAGCACGGCGTGCCCTATCCGCATACCTTTACCTTCACCATGGCGATGCTGAACGCCCAAGGCGAGGCGCCTGCCGAAGTGCTCGACCAGATCGATTTTCCCTACCCGATGATTCTGAAGCCTTCTGACGGCATCATGTGGTGGCAGCACGAGTTCGAGGGCCAGAAAAAGGCCTATGAGATTGCCGACCGTGCCGAGCTGGAACAGGTCATTCGTGACTCGTATGCCAGCGGCTACACCGACGACCTGATCTTGCAGGATCGCGTGCCCGGCAATGACGAGTACATGCGCGTGCTCACCAGTTATTCCGACCGCAACGGCAAGGTGCGCATGATGTGCCTGGGTCACGTGCTGCTCGAGGAGCATCAGCCTCACGGTGTCGGCAACCACGCCTGTATCATCACCGAGCCCAATGACGAGCTCATGGGCGGCGTGCGCAAGTTGCTCGAGGACCTTCACTTTGTGGGCTATTCCAACTTTGACGTTAAGTACGACGAGCGCGACGGCTCGTTTAAGTTCTTCGATTTCAACACGCGCCAAGGTCGCAGCAACTACTACGTCACTAACAGCGGCTTTAACGTTGCCAAGTATGTGGTGGACGAGTATGTGTTCAACCGCCCGTTTGAGCCGGAGTTTGTGACGGCGCAGGACGAGGCGCTGTGGATGGTCGTCCCCATGGGGGTCGTCGACAAGTACGTCAAGGATCCCGAGCTGCGCGCTAAGGTGCATCGCCTGGACAAGGAAGGCAAGGGCGCCGACCCTTCGTTTATGAAGGGCGACTTTGTCTTTAACCGCTGGCTGCGCATGTGGCACACCAAGCTGCGCCACTTTAAGCTGTTCAAGACGTATTACAAGTAGATGAGTGCGGCGCCCGTCCGGTTTACATCGGGCGGGCGCGGGTATGATACGCGCAATTGCGCAAGCGTCACCAAGGAGGCGGCGATGGAAAAGCTGGGAGTTATCGGCGGCATGGGCGCCGAGGCCACGTCATATTACTACGACCAGGTGGTGCGTCATACGGCTGCTGCCTGCGATCAGGAACATATCGACATGGTGGTGCTCTCCAAGTCGACCATGCCCGACCGCACGCTGGCCATTAAGACCGGCGAGCATGCCAAGCTGCTGGCGACCATGAAAGAGTGTGCCCAGGCACTCGAGTCGCTGGGCTGTGCGCACATTGCCATTCCCTGCAACACGTCACACTACTTCTACGACCAGATCCAGTCGTTTACGAAGGTGCCGATTATCCACATGCCGCGTGAGTCGGTGCGCTATGCCCTTGCGGGTGCGGTGATGGGGGAGTGCGAGTTCGACCCCAACCTGAGTATGCCGGCCGAGCCGGTGCGCAAGATTGGCATCATGGGCACCGACGGAACCGTGGGCGCGGGCGTCTACGGCCGCGAATGCGAGGCCGCGGGTGTTGAGGTTGTCTATCCCAGCGAGAAACGTCAGAACGATGTGATGTCGCTTATCTACGATGATGTGAAGGCCGGACGTGAGCCCGATATGGATAAGTTCGACCGCGTGATGTGGGAGTTCGCCCGTAGCGGCTGCGACCGTGTCATTCTGGCCTGCACCGAGCTATCGGTGCTGCAGAAGTATCGAGAGATGCCCGAGATCACCCTCGATGCCATGGATGTCCTGGTGCGCGAATCCATCATCCGCAGCGGCGCCCCCTACCGCCTCTAGCTTCCGACCTGTCAAAAAGGGACAGGTTAATTTTGGTAGGTTTTATCTGGTGAAACAGTAAAGGCCTCGGCTCGTTTGGTGCGAGCCGAGGTCTTTTGCGTTGGGCGGTTGCTGCCGGTGGCGAACTAGAACAGGAAGCCGATGGCGATGAGGGCGATGCTGACGATGAGCACGGCGATGTCCAGGCCCTTGATGGGGTAGCGCTTGTACGAGCTGGCGCGTGTACGCAGATAGAAGCCGCGCTGTTCTGCCGCCAAGGCTGTGGCATCGGTCTTGCTCACGCTCGAGATGAGCAGTGGCACGCACAGTGGCAGCATGAGCTTAAGCTTCTTGATGGGGTTCTTGGTGTCGTACTCGACGCCGCGTGCGGTCTGCGCTTCCATGATGGCGTTCATCTCCTGACCAAACACCGGCACAAAGCGCAGCGCCGTGGTAAAGGTGAAGGCATAGCGATACGGCACGTGCAGCACCTCGACGCAGGCGTTGGCGAGGTCGTTGAGCTTGGTCACCATAAGCATGAGGATGAGTGGCAGCGCCACGCCCAACAGGCGTAGGCAGGCCTTCGATCCGGTAATGAGGCCCGTGTCGGTGATAAAGCCCCACACTATGTTGCCGTCGCGCATAAAGGCCAGCTGGAGCACCAGCATGATAAGCGCGAGCGGAATCAGCAGCTTGAGTAGCGAGAGCAGACGGTCGACGACACCGGCATAGGCGCCCAGTGCGAGGGTGAGTGCCAAAAAGCCCAACAGCGCCACGTAGGTGTCGGACAGGAAGATGCCGATGATGATGGCGGCGGCAAGGCCCAGTTTGACGACCGGGTTCAAGCGGTGCAGCAGTGTGTCGCCCGGCATATAGTCGATGACGTTAACCACGGTGGACCATCTCCTCGGTAATGCGAACGATATCGGTGACCTCGCTCACCTGTGCAAAGACGGGAGAGACGGAGGATGCCAGACGGCGCGAGAGTTCAATAACCTGGGGAGGCTCCACGTAGGCACGCCGCATGAGATCGATGTTCGAGAATAGCTCGTGCGTGCGGCCGCGGTCGAGGATGTGACCGTCGGCCATTACTACGATACGCTCGGCAAAGTCGGAAACAACTTCCATATCGTGGCAGACCATAATCACGGCGCAACCGCGCTCGGCCATGGTGCGCACTGTTTCCATGACGGTCATGCACTCGCGGTAATCAAGGCCGCTCGTGGGCTCGTCGAGCACGACGATCTTGGGCTCAACCACTACGACGGAGGCAAGCGCCACCATTTGTCGCTGGCCGCGCGAAAGCGAGAAAGGTGCCTCATCGGCAGGCAGGCCAAAGCGGTCGATAACAAGTTGAGCACGACGCAGAGCCTCGGCGCGGTCCATGCCGCCAAGTTCCAGGCCAAAAGCGACCTCGTCGAGTACGGTATCCTTGCAGATCTGGCGGTCGGGGTTTTGGAAGAGCGTTGCGACCTCGCGGGCAATGCGGCTCGTGGGGACCGCGGCGGTATCCAGCCCCGTAACGCGCACGCTGCCCGAGGCGGGCTTAAGCAGGCCTGTGAGCAGCTTGGTGAGCGTGGTCTTGCCGGCGCCGTTTTGACCGACGATGCCCACGAGCTCGCCAGGATAGAGCGTCAGGCTAAGGTCGTGTACGGCGGCTCCGCCATTGGGATAGGCAAACTCAACATGGTCGAAGGTGAGTACGGGTTCGGCGTCCTTGGCATGAGGGCGCAACGACGGTGCATGCGGGGAACCAGCGGGCGCCTGAATGTCGCTGCTTGCGTGTGCGGGGTCGACGATGCCCGAAATCAGGCGCTCGGCCTCATCGACATCCAAGCAAGGGGTACCGCTTACCAGGCCATCGGCCTGGAGGCTATTGAAGATACGCGTGACGCGAGGGCAGTCGACGCCGATGGTACGGAGCTCGTCGGTATGCGCGAAGACCTCGTGTGGCTCGCCCTGCAGCGCGATTTCGCCATGGTTGAGCACGAGCACGCGGTTGCAGTACTCCGAGAGCAGGGCGACCTTTTGCTCAACGACGACGATGGTGATGCCGAGTGCACGGTTGGCTTCACGCAGGGTCTCGAAGACCAGCGTGGAGCTGGCGGGGTCGAGTGCCGCGGTGGGCTCGTCGAGAACCAAGACGCGCGGACGCATGGCGAGGATGGCGGCGATGGCCACCTTTTGCTTCTGTCCGCCCGAGAGGGTGGCGATCTCGCGGTCACGCAGGTCGCTGATGCCGACGGTCTCGAGCGTTTCACTCACGCGCCGCTCGATCTGGTCGTGGGGAACGCCAAAGTTCTCGAGGCCAAAGAGCATCTCGTCCTCGACGACCGAAGCGACCATCTGCGTGTCGATATCCTGCAGCACACTGCCGACGATTTGCGACACGTCGGTGAGCGAGGCTTCGCAGGTGTCGTGGCCGTCTACCATGACGGCCCCAAAGAACGTGCCGGTGTAGTGGTGGGGCACGGCACCCGACAGGCAGGCGGCAAGCGTGGACTTGCCGGCGCCCGAGGGCCCGATGATGCCGATGAAATCTCCCTTGTTCACGCTGAGCGAGATGTGGCTGAGCGCCCGCTCGGTCTGCGTGCCATAGGAGAACGAGACATCGTCGACGTTGATGATCGTTTCCATGGATACCTTTCATAGTCATTGGGGACGTTCTTTAATGACTAGTCGTTTAAGAACGTCCCCAAGAGTTAACTGTTTGGGACAGTCTTTGCCGGTGGAGCACGGAGACGGCTTTACGAGGGGCCCCAGGTTGGCGCGAAAGAGGAGCGAAGCGTACTTGGGTACGCGAGCGACGAATGAACGCCAAGATGGGGTGGCTCGTAAAGCCGAGCAGGTTAGTTGAGCTTCAGGGCCTTCTGAATGGGCAGATAGAGGGCGCCGACCAGAATGGCGTTAAAGACGGCGGTCATGGCGACGACGGGCAGCATAGCGGCGGCGAGCTCGCCGACCACGCCAAGCATGGCCATCTTGATAACCATGAAGATGACGCCGGAGACAAAGGTGGTCACGAAGGTAGCGACGATGGCGACGGCAGGCTTGACCTGACCGTTCTTGCCGGCGGCGTTGACGATGCCGGCCATGAGCATGGCGGCGATGCCCTCGGCGGCAAAATCGACGAACGGCGAAGTGGTGGTAATCTGGATCACGGCAGCCGAGATGAGGCCAATGACGAGCGCCTGGCCGATGTTGGGGCGAACGACCAGGATGGTGAGGCAGAAGGCCGAGATGATGAACTCGGGGCTGATCATGCCGCCCGAGATGCCCGAGATTGCCTTGCCGACGGTAAAGTTGAGGATGAAGCCGGCGGCGAGCAGGATGGCGAGCAGGACGAGGGCGCGGACATCGAGTTTGCCGCGATCGGCGGTCTGGACGGTGCGGGGCTGGGTGGCGGTGGTGTTCTGAGACATGGTGAAAATCCTTTCGAAAAGGGGATTGCAAGAGAAAAGCGGAGGCGCGTGATGCGAATGCGATCGGGCTCGAGATAGAAAAAAGCCCCCGGTCGAAACCGGAGGCCTTCCAATCACCTAGAGCGCAAAAACAGGCGTGAGGGACTCACTGTCGACCGATCGTATTCGCATCACGCCACCACCAGTTGTTGAGAGACGTCATCGTGTTCTTCATGTTGGTGGCTCCTTTCGTGATGCCGTGGCGCGGTCGCACCTAGTTGCTGTTGCGCTGCACTATAGCACAGCGAAGTGTATGCGGGGAAATCTTTTTTAAAAAGATTTCAGGCGGGTTTCCCGTCGGTCAAAAGAGCGGGCTAAGCGGGCGAGGCTGCCATTGCTGCCTTGTCCGCTCAGCTAAGACATGAGGGCTTTAGGCCTTCTTGCGACGATAGATCACGTAGGCGCAGACACCGATGATGACGACGGCACCAACGGCCATGGCGGCCATGTTGTTGCCCTCGGACTTCTCCTCGGTGACCTCTTCCTCTTCGGCCTCGGGCTCGGCCACGTCCTCATCGGAAAGGGCCTCGTCGGCGTAGGTGATGGACTCGACCAGGCAGTCGTTGTCAGCATCGTAGTCACTCGGGACGAACTCCTCGGAGAAATCGCCCTCCTGGAGGTAGTCGCGCATCTCCTCGAGCATGGCCTTGCACTTAACATAGGTGTTCTTGGTTGCAGCCTTGCCGGCCTTGTTGGCCAGGGCGGTGCGGGCTTCGGTGCCTTCTTCGGCCTGCATGGCCTCGTCGACGGTCAGGTTCTGCTCGATGAGCTCCTTCTGCAGGGCGTCGAGATAGGCGCGGACGCCGGTGGCGCAGTGGTCGCGGTTCTCATAGGCGAGCGTGTTGATGTCCATGAGGACGTAGTTGATGGAGTTCTTGGGCTCCTCGTTGTTCACGACGTCTTCCTCTTCGCAGTGATCGAAGGAGACATCCTGATCGCTGAAGTAGGGGCTGACCTCGGTGAGCAGTGCGGAATAGAGGGGGATAGCGACGGAGAACTCGGCGTTGGAGAGCATCTCCCACTGGATGGTCGCGATCTCGGGGTCCATGCCGTGACGGATCTGGAAGGTGTGGATTTCGGTGTTGCGGTTGGAGCCGATGGCATACGCGCCGTCGGTGTTGGCGTTGAGGCCGGCGACATTCTCGCCGCGAGCGGCGAAGGAACGAATCATCTCAAAGGTGTTCCAGTCGGACTTGCCGGGCGTAAAGAACAACGGCTGCATTTCGTGGACCAGGGCGCCGGTCGTCGCGCGAGCGTCTTCGCGCTCGTCCTTGACGATCTCGTAGTCGGTGCCCTCAGCAAGCGGAGCCATGAAGTAATCGCGGCCCTGGATATAGCGCGACCACTGGTGCATGCCGGCCTCGCCAATCTCCTCGCCGTAGGTCTTGGCGACGTCGAACTTGCCGTCGGTGTACTCGGCAAAGCCCTTCTCCTTAGGCATAGACTCGATGCCCTCGGAGTGGAGGCAGTTCTCGGTGTCGTCGAGGTCGACGTCATAGGTGAGGTTGCCGATGTTGGGGTTGAGCGAGGCGATATCGTCAGTGAGCCTCATGGCGATCCACTGATGGCCGGAAAGCGCTGCAAACAACCAGGTCTCGTTGTTGTCGGCAATGATGATCTGGTCGTTGGAGCAGACGCCCTGCTCGTCAATCAGGCTGCCGAGGAGCTCGACACCCTCGCGGGCCGTGGCACTCTCGCCCAGAATGACGCTGGCGTAGTTGTATTCGCCAATGCCAGTCTCCTCGGTGATGGGGTCGGCCTCTTCGGCCTTCTCGTTATAGGAGGTGCTCAACGTGGCAGAGCAGGAGACACCCTTCTCGTTGATGCCTGCCTCGGAATATGCGTCGTAGCGATCTTCCCACTGCGAGGGGTTGTCGCGAACGAAGGTGTAGCGGTAGGTTGCGCCCTTGGACTTGTACTCAAAACCGGACTCGACCGAGGTGTACTCGTTGCCGTCCTTGTGTGCGGGCTCAATGCCAAAGTGCTTGATGTAGCGCGGACCGAAGTCCTCGGAACGGCCGTAGTACGTGTTGCCGTCTGCCGTGAGCTTGCTGCCCATGTAGATCTGGGTGCAGGCGAGTGCCGAAGTCGGCATGGCCATGATAGCCGCTGCTCCAAACGCAAGGCCGCAGCCGAGCTTCTTGAGCGTGTTGACAGGATGAGTAAACCTCATAATCCCTCCCAACTGTTGAAACCCCGCGAAACCGTACGGAGTTTCAGCTAATAAATACATCTACTAGCCTAAAGGAAGTGTAAAGAGTATTCACTCGACAACAGCCTTTGCTCGATGAGCGTGAAGAAATATACGATGAACGGATAATAATACTCATTTTATGGCTTTAGTTAAATAAAGGCACCCTGCATTTACTGTAGCTGAATAAAGCATTAGACGGCGGTCAAAAAGAAAACTCTCCCGCTGTTTAGGATTTGCATAAACAGCGGGAGAGTCGATAACTGGATGAATATCATACCAATGTTGATTTACTTCTTTCGGCGGTGAATCACGTTGATGGCGTAACCGACGAGCATGGCCAAGACGATGACAATAAAGCCGATCAGGGGATTGTCGTTCATAGGGTCCTCCTATTTTCCGAGCGGGGAGAATTCGTCGACGATGAGGTCGAGGCATTGCGGAAGCGCGCGGGCTCCAAAGACGCCCGAATTGCTGGAGATAATCTCGCCATCGAACTGCATGCCCAGTGACGGGGTGCAGGTGATCTTGGCTTCCTTGGTCTGGATGATCTTGAACTGTGGGCGCCCGAGTACCTTGCCGGCGGGGTCAAGCGCAGCGGTGATCACGGTAGGCAGCAGCTGCACGGTGCGCACGGGTTCGATGACCGCAATGCCGACCATGCCGTCGTTCATGCGGCAGTTGGGGAACAGGTTGATGTCGTTTTGGATGACCGAGGTGTTGCCGGCCATGCAGCAGATGCCATCGAGCTCCTCGACAATGCCGTCATGTTCAATCGTAAAGTGCGCCACCGTGGGGTTGGGCGTAGCGAGCGCGGATAGGAAGTAGGCGATCTCGCCGATGTCGTTTTTGGTGGGGGCGGCCTTCATCATGATCTCGGCGTCGTAGCCCGAGCCGGCGATGATGATGAAGCCGTGGCGCTTTTCGTTGCCGTTCTCGTCGAGCCAAAAGAGCTCACCCATATCCGCCTTGACGGTACGGCCGACGCGGCAGGCCTTGGCGAGCGCCGCGGCCTCGGGGGCATTGCCGATGTTGTTGAAGAACAGACAGGCCGTGCCGGAGGGAAAGACGAGCGTGGGGACGCCGCATCCGCGCATCTGGTCGAGCACGTTGGAGACGGTGCCGTCGCCGCCCGAGACCACCACGCGATCAAACTCGCGCACATCTGCCACGGCGTCTTCGGGCTCCATACCGTCGCCGATAAAGCGCATCACGACCTCGTCGCCGCCCTGCGAGAGGGCGTGCGTGAATGCGAAGATTTCATCTGAGCTGGGGCCCGATGCCGGGTTGTGGATGATAAGGCAGCGCATACTTACGTTCCCGTTCTGTGACTAACCGAGTATAGTTGTAAGGCAATGCCGATATCCTACCCGTGTTTTTCGGGCCTAACCTTATTCGATGGGTTGATATGTACATTTCCACACATCAGGCTCTACTCGACTTTTGCCAGCGCGCCTGCGAGTTCGACGCGATTGCCGTCGATACCGAGTTTTTGCGCGAGCGCACGTTCCATCCGCGTCTGTGCCTGGTTCAGATTGCCACCCCTGCCGAGAGCGTCGCGGTCGACCCCCTAGTGATCGATGACCTGTCGCCGCTCGCCGAGCTTATGGCCGACGAGAGCGTGACCAAGGTGTTCCACGCCTGTTCGCAGGATATGGAGGTCATGCTCCATACTGTGGGCGTGCTGCCGCGTCCTATTTTTGATACGCAGGTCGCCGCCGCCTTTTTGGGCGAGCGCCAGCAGATTTCCTACGGCGCGCTCGTGCAGACGTTTTGTGGCGTCTCTCTGCCCAAGACCGAGTCGCTGACCGACTGGTCGCGCCGCCCGCTGACCGACAAACAAATTGAGTACGCGATCGATGACGTCAAGTACCTGATCGTGGCCTATACCGAGATGATGAGCCGTCTGCGCGAGCTGGGCCGCGTGGACTGGGTGATCGACGAGCTGCGCCCGCTGGCCGACGAGTCGCATTATCGCGCCGATCGCCACGAGGCGTTCCGCAAGGTCAAGCGCATCAGCTCGTGCAGTCGCCATCAGCTGGGCATCGCGCGCGAGCTCGCCGCCTGGCGCGAGGACCGCGCCGAGCGCCGCAACATCCCGCGCAAGTGGGTCATGTCTGATGATACGCTGCTGGCGCTTGTGAAGCGCAACCCCGTGCGCGTCGAGGAGTTCCGCAGCATTCGTGGCACCGACCAGCTGGGGGAGCGCGACGTGGACGGCGCGCTCATGGCCATCAAACGTGGCGCAAGCTGCCCGCACGACCGTCTTCCGCTTATGGTGCGCGGACATCGTCAGATCTCGCCGGAACTGGAGAGCGTGACTGACCTCATGTACGCGCTTATTCGCCTGGTTGCCGAGCGCTCGGGCGTGGCGACCTCGGTCATTGCCTCGCGCGATGACCTGGCCGACTATATCGAGCATCCCGAGCAGAGTCCCTTGCGCGAAGGCTGGCGCTTTGAGCTCGTGGGCTCGCGCCTGGACGATTTGCTTTCGGGCAACATGGGGCTCACCGTGAAGGACGGAAAAATCGAACTCTTATAGTTACGCGGTTTTACCAAACCGCGTAACAGCTCGACGCTGCAAACGGCCGAGAGCGGCAATCTGACGTTCAATCGTCGCTCGCGTACCAAAGTACGCGTCGCTTCTCTTTCACGTCACCTTGCTCGCTCTCGGCCGTTTTCGCTGACGATGCCAAAACTTCGATGCTGACTTGCTTTCCGGTTGAGTGGGTAGAATGCCTCCAACGTGTAACTCGATTCGGAGGAATTCGCATGCCTTATTACTATGGATACGGCTTTGGCATCGACCCACTGTACCTGTTGGTTGTTCTTGTCTGCACGGTGCTCGGTCTTGCCGCGCAGAGCTATATCAACTCGACGTACAAGACGTGGTCCAAGGTTCGCTCGGACGGCGACACGGGCGCTACGGTCGCTCGCCGCATGCTCGACGCCAACGGTTGCAACGCTGTGGGCATCAAGGGCGTTGCCGGCGAGCTCACCGATCACTACAACCCGCAGGATAACAATCTGTATCTCTCGGACGCCAACCGTTCGGGTGGATCGGTCGCAAGCGTTGCCGTCGCCTGTCACGAGGCGGGCCACGCTGCGCAGCGTCAAAGTGGTTACGCCATGATGAAGGTGCGTACTGCCCTGGTCCCGGTCGTCAACTTTACTCAGAACACCTGGACCATCGTGCTGCTTATGGGCTTGTTCATGAACATCGCGGGGCTCACGACCCTCGCGCTGATCTTCTTCTCGTTTAGCGTGTTGTTCCAGCTGGTTACGCTGCCGGTCGAGATCGATGCCAGCCGCCGCGCTGTGGCCTACATTGAGCAGTCGGGCATGAGCTCCAAGCAGGTCAACGGTGCCAAGAAGGTGCTGACGGCAGCTGCGCTTACCTATGTGGCAGCGGCGCTCACCTCGATTATTCAGCTGCTCTACCTTATGGCTCGCTACAACAGAAACTCCAACCGATAAGAACTTGGACTGACAGGCGCCGCGGGGATTTGTGTCCCCGCGGCGCTGTACTATGTGTGGGACTTGAATTTGCACAGGGCCGGAGCCCGTGTGCACGATGACGAAAGGAGGCTGCGTGGCAGGCTGGAATCTAACCGGCAATGCCGTTTCCGCCGAGTTCGACGGTTCGGACGAGCGGGAGCGCAAAGAGCTCAGCGTGAGCCAGGCGGTGGAGATCGCCGCCGGCGCGCTCGATGCCATTCCGCAGCTGAGCGTCCTGGGCGAGGTCACGGGCTTTCGTGGCCCCAATGCCCGAAGCGGCCACTGCTACTTCCAGATCAAGGACGACTCGGCCGCCGTCGATTGCATCATCTGGAAGGGCGCCTATCTCAAGCGCACCTTCGACTTGCGCGACGGTATGCAGGTGAGCTTTAAGGGCAGCTTCAATCTCTATAAGCCCACGGGCCGTATGAGCTTTGTCGCCCGTTCGTTCTCGCTGGCGGGGGAGGGCCTGCTGCGTCAACAGGTGGCACAGTTAGCCGAAAAGCTGCGCCGCGAGGGGCTGATGGACGAGTCCCGCAAACGTCGCATTCCGGTGTTTTGCTCGCGCGTGGCGGTCGTCACCTCGCTTTCGGGTGCCGTGATCGACGACGTCAAGCGTACGCTGCGCCGTCGAAACCCACTTGTCGAGCTCGTTTGCGTGGGTGCCAAGGTTCAAGGCGAGGGTGCGCCGGCCGAGCTCATTGATGGCTTGCGCCGCGCCGCTTCCATTACGCCGGCGCCCGACTGTATTTTGCTGGTGCGCGGCGGCGGCTCCTTTGAGGACCTCATGACCTTTAATGACGAGGAGCTTGCCCGCGCGGTGGCGGCTTGTCCTGTGCCCGTGGTGACCGGCATTGGCCATGAGCCCGATACCTCGATTTGCGACATGGTGAGCGACCGACGCGCCTCCACGCCCACGGCGGCGGCAGAATCGGTGGCGCCGGCTATGACGGAGTTGGCCGATGTGCTCGAGGCGCGCCATCAGCGTCTGGGTGCCGCGATGGCATCGATGATTGGGTCGGCCCAGGTCGACCTGGAGATGCTCGATCAGCGCGGTCGCCGTGCCTGGGATACCTATACGGCTCGCTTGGGTGATGCGCTCGATGCCGCTGCGTGTCGCCCGTGCCTCAACGACCCCACATTTATGGTCGAGCGTCGCGAATCGGAGCTTGCACTGACTGCCGATCGCCTGTCGGGCGCCATAGTACGCTCGGTCGGGACATTCCGCTCCAACTTTGAGCGCTTGCCCGAGCGTCTGATTACAAGCACCTCGGGGCTCGATGGTAAGCGCCATGCGCTCACGCTTGCGAGTTCCCGCCTAGAGCATCAAGGGCGCACGATGCTCAGCAAGCCAGCGTCCGACCTGAGCCGTGCGGCAGCGTCGCTCGATGCCCTGTCGCCGCTCAAAGTGCTTGCTCGCGGCTATTCCATCGCGTACAGCGATGATGGTGTGGCTACGAGTGTCAAGACCTTTAAGCCTGGCGACGCCATTCGCGTGCGCATGGCAGACGGCAACGTGGCAGCAACGGTCGATGCAGTCGAGTAGACCGCGTTTCGCAGTGATAGACCCTTAGGAAAGGAAACAGATATGGCAGAGAAGACCCCGGTAGAGCAGCTTACGTACAAGCAGGCCTCGCAGGAGCTGGAGCTCATCATCCGCAGCCTGGAGTCGGGCGATATGGAGCTTGAGGAGTCGCTCGAGAGCTACACCCGCGGCGTCGAGCTCCTCAAAAGCCTGCGCACCCGCCTGTCCGATGCCGAGCAGAAGGTCTCGGTGCTCCTTAAGGACGTCGACGGCAACGACGTGCTCGCCGACGGCGAAGCCGCCAACACGGACGACAACCTCTCGTTCTAAGCATCTCGACCAAATATAATTACCTTGGTCTGTGAGAAAGGAACCAGCTATGTGTGATTGCATCTTCTGTAAAATTGCCAACCACGAGATCCCCTCGACCGTTGTCTATGAGGACGACCAGGTCATCGCCTTCGATGACCTCAACCCCCAGGCGCCGGTCCACACGCTCGTGATCCCCAAGAAGCACTACAGCGACATCGCCGACAACGTGCCTGCCGAGACCATGGGCGCCATGGCTCACGCCATCCAAGAGGTCGCCAAGGCCAAGGGTCTGGAGGACGGTTTCCGCGTCATCTCCAACAAGGGCGTCAACGCCGGCCAGACCGTCATGCACTTCCACATGCACGTCCTCGGCGGCAAAAACCTGGGCGAGAACCTCATCTGAGGGCGCTTGGTCCGTCGACTTGGCTGCCTTTGGAGTAATCTATGCAGCTTTCTCAACTCGAATACCTTCAAGCGGTGGCGAACTATGGCGGCGTGCGCAAAGCAGCTCGCGCCGTTCATGTGAGTCCGCAGGCCGTTTCGTCGGCAATCAAAAAGTTGGAATCTGAGTATCAGATTGTTTTGCTTGACCGATCGGCGGGGGAGGCTGTTTTGTCTCCGGCGGGCAGAGAATTTGCGCGTCGTGCACGCGTGATCCTGGCACAAGTCGACGATCTCAAAAAGTACGCTCAATCGAGGGGCGACGGCGTTTCGCCCGATGGCCACTTTCGTCTTTACGCCCCCTGCCTTCATGGGCGGGGGCGCCTTTTTGCCGAAAGCTGGTATGACTCGTTTGAACGCTCGCACCCTCAGATTCACCTTGATGTGTGGCATCAGCCAACGGCTACATGCTTTGAATCACTTGTGCTTGGCATTTCGGATGCGGCTATCTCATTCGAGGAACCACGGGACAGCGTCCTTTCTTCAAAATATTTGGGTGAAAAGGAGCTCAAGGTTCTTTCATGCCCAGCGGGTCATCAATCTGTGGGCGCCATGACCATTCGCGAGTTACTGGGCGGCAGGCTCGCTGTTCCCATTAATTTGTCACCCTGTCTCAATGCAATCAATCAATGTCCCGAAGCCCAGCTCGTCAATTTTCGCTTCCGTGATGTTGAATACGGAAGCAGGGCTCAGACTGAGTTTCTTCAAGCCGGGGGATTGATATTGGGTTTTTCTGGCTCTTCTCTCGCATCGGATGGGTCAGAAGTGAGTGAGTGCTCCATCGAAGGTTCGCGTGATGTAACCTTGCCCATCTACTTTTGCTATCGGCAAAATTCCTGGACTGATCGACACCAGACGGTTTTTCTGCACCTATTGCGTCATCTTGCTTCGTGAGATTAATTGGCTTCGAGGCATCAAGTGATTATTGACGCCTTGTAACACATAGCTGACAGCTTTGCCCTCATGCTTTTCCAAGATTCCGATTTAGATTGCTGACTCTTGGAGGGCGGAGCATGAAAAACCGTACGGTTTTGCTTTATATGACGTTCGTTTTTCTGTCGAACTTCAGCACCATCTTGTATTTTCTAACTGTCTACCTTGAGTTCGTCGGACTTTCGATGGTATCGATTTCTAGCATGATGATTGCATATCAAGTGAGCAAGTTCATCCTTGAAGTTCCCACTGGCTATATTGCTGATAGGTTTGGACGAAAGACAAGCGGTCTCGTTGGCGTCGTGGGGATGCTTGGATACTACGCCGCCCTGCTTCTCGTCCGTTCTCCCCTGCTTTTAGTCGGTGCGTTCGCTCTCAAAGGTTTTGCCGTTGCGTGTGTGAGCGGATCCATCGAAGCGATTTACATTGACAGCGTCTCTCAGGACAAGCTCGTAAGACTTAATGTCGTTGAGCGATTTGTTTTCTATGCCTCTTGTGCCATCTCCGCTTGCGTGGGCGGTTTCATTTCGTCCGTCGGTGCATATCTCATTGGTCTTTCGGCAGATATCATCGCAATGGTGTTGACGTTGGTTGTCGTTGTCTGCATTCCTGAGATGCGAAGAGGGGGCATTGCGACGACACCTGAACATGGGATTAGCCCGAAGATGATCGGTGCCGCTATTGCGGGTAATGGCATTCTTCGTTCAGCGTTCATCATGGACTGTTCTCAGGCATTTGCTTTTGTCGCCCTGGAAGACTTTTTCTCACTGCTGCTTGCGGGTCGCGGAATGAATGCCGTCGCTTCGGGTGTCACCATTGCGGTCCAGCTCCTTGCCTCGGCCTCCATGGGACTTATTGTGCCCTGCGCGATTGCTCATGTCGACAAGGGCCGCTTTGCGCGTATTTGCGGCATCGTGCGCCTTTTCCTGACAGCTTTGTTTTTGATTCCCCTTACTCCGGCTAATTTGCTGCCCGTGTTCTATGTGCTGCAGACGGTTGCGTACTCGTTATTTGCTCCAATTAAATACTCAATTTTTCAAAAAGTAGCCGATTCTTCGATGCGCTGTTCACTGATTTCGGTTCAAAGCCAGATGGTGGCGGTGGGCGCCATCCTTTTCTATCTGTTCAATGCTGTGTTGAGCAGCATCGCGGGCATTCGAGTCATATTGCTTGTCGCACTCGGAACCTCTTCTTTGGTGTATATCCCCGCGCTCTTTCGTCTTACAAGCCAAAGGACATGAGTATTTGGGCACCGATAACTTATATATCAACGCAATAAACCCGAGCGCGAGGGCGTTTGGGTTTATTATTGAAGCGTATGTAACCTGGCGGCGCCACACCGCCTGTTAGTAGGGAGACACATGAACGTTCTGGTCGTCAACGCAGGATCTTCGACCCTTAAGTATCAGGTCATCGATACCAAGTCCCATAAGGTGTCCGCAAAGGGCTCCTGCGAGCGCGTCTGCTTTACCGGCGGCACTTTCACCCATGCTGCCAACGGCTCCAAGAAGGTGACCGAGAACATCGAGTTCCCCGACCACAAGGTCGCCATCGAGGTTGTCCTGAAGGACCTCGAGGCCAACGGCGTCAAGATTGAGGGTATCGGCCACCGTATCGTTCAGGGCGGTTGGTACTTTGGCGATTCCTCCCTCGTCGACGAGGATGTCCTCGCCAAGATCCGCGAGGTCGCTCCGCTCGCCCCGCTGCACAACAACCCCGAGGCCAACGTTATCGAGTACTGCCTGGAGCAGTATCCCGACCTGCCCAACGTCACGGTTTACGACACCGCTTTCCACTTCAACATGCCCGAGGTCGCCAAGACTTACGCCCTGCCCAAGGACGTCTGCGACAAGCTGCACATCCGTAAGTACGGCGCCCACGGCACCAGCTACCGCTACATCTCCAAGAAGGTCGCCGAGATGACCAACGGCGAGGCCCGCAAGGTCGTCGTGTGCCATATCGGCTCCGGCGCTTCCCTGTGCGCCATCGAGGACGGCAAGTGCATGGACACCACCATGGGCTTGACGCCGCTCGACGGCGTCATGATGGGCACCCGCTGCGGCTCCATCGACCCGGCTACCGTGTGCTACCTGCAGCGCGAGGGCGGCTACACCTTCGACGAGGTCGACGAGATGATGAACAAGAAGTCCGGCCTTTTGGCTGTGACCGGCGGCAAGACCAACGACTGCCGCAACGTCGAGGAGCTCGCCGCTGCCGGTGACCCCGAGGCCCAGCTCGCCTTCGATATGTTCGTCTACAAGATTGCCGCCAAGGCTGCCGAGATGGCCACCTCCATGTGCGGTATGGACACCCTGGTCTTCACTGCCGGCATCGGTGAGCACGCTCCTGCCGTCCGCGCCGGCGTGGCCGACCGCCTGGCCTTTATGGGCGTCAAGATGGATCATGCCCGCAACGCCCTGCGTGGTGACGGCGCATGGTGCCTGTCTGCCAAGGATTCCAAGGTCAAAATCTTTGTCATCCCCACGGACGAGGAGTTCATGATCGCTTCCGACGTCGAGCGCATCGTCAACGGCAAGTAATTGCAAGAGGGGAGGGGCTGGACGACCGAGCGCCGTTCAGCTCCTCTTTTGTACTCGTTGGGCGATATGCCTGATAGCTATTTATCAAGTTGTGATAACTTCTTATTAACATGCGGCCGCCTTAAGGGGTCTGCGCCGACCGTATCGCACTGCAAAGGAGTCTCATGAACGTACTTGTTGTCAACGCCGGCAGCTCGAGCCTTAAATATCAGCTTTTGGATACCGATACCCGCGAGGTTTTCGCCAAGGGCAACTGCGAGCGTATCGGCTCGGAGATGGGCATCTTTGGCCACTCCGAGAACGGTGGTGCCAAGCAGACCGAGGAGATTCCTTTTCCCGATCATCGCTGCGCCATTGCGCGCGTGCTCGAGGAGCTCGAGAAGACCGACTTTACGATCGATGGCATCGGCCACCGTATCGTTCAGGGTGGCTGGCACTTCGATGATTCCGCGGTCGTCGACGATGAGGTCATGGCTAAGATCCTCGAGGTTGCTCCGCTCGCCCCGCTGCACAATTACGGCGAGGCCGCGGCAATCGAATATTGCCGCGAGAAGTATCCGGAGCTGCCCAACGTGGCCGTCTTCGACACCTCGTTCCACATGACCATGCCCGAGGTCGCCTACACCTACGCGCTGCCCAAGGACGTGTGCGACAAGTACCACGTGCGCAAGTACGGTGCCCACGGCACGAGTCACCGCTATGAGTGGATGATGGCCAAGGAGATCCTGGGCTCGCGCTGCCACCGCCTGCTCTCGTGCCATTTGGGCAACGGCGCCTCGCTTGCCGCCATCGAGGACGGTGTATGCCGCGATACCACGATGGGCCTCACGCCGCTCGACGGCCTGATGATGGGCACCCGTTGTGGTTCCATTGACCCGGCTACCGTGTGCTACCTGCAGCGCGAGGGCGGCTACAGCTACCAGGAAGTCGATGACATGATGAACAAGCAGTCTGGTCTGCTTGCCATCTCGGGCATCTCCAACGACGCCCGTGACGTCCGTACGCGCGCCTCCGAGGGCGACGAGCGCTGCCTGCTCGCCTTCGATATGTTCGCCTACAAGGCCATGCAGCAGGCCGGCTCCATGATCGCTTCCATGGCGGGCGTCGACACCATTACCTTTACCGCCGGCATCGGCGAGAATGACTGGTCGATCCGCAAGGCCTTCTGCGACTGCTTCGAGTGGCTGGGCGTGCGCATCGACAACAACAAGAACCGCGAGGCCGTGGGCAACGGTCCGCAGGTCATCAGCGCCGCCGGTTCCGCCGTCACGGTCATGGTCATCCCCACCGACGAGGAATACATGATCGCCCACGACGTCGAGCGTCTGACCGCGAATAACTAGTGCGTTCGCTTGCGATTGAACGAAAGGCCTCCTGAGCAGCAGCTCAGGAGGCCTTTTTGCTAGCAGGCGGAAATTCCAGTCCCAAAGTGATCATCACCAGTAACGCCTGCGCTCCCAGCAACGACACCCATCCATTCAGATCCTCAGCCCCAGCTCGTAGCCAAGCCGCCGTCCACTCCAGATGCTCTGAATGCTTCGTAGCAGTAGAAGGCCGTACGGGCTAACCCCTGAAAACATTCCGCAGACCAGAAACGCCCCCGTTCGTAGCTCCGAAGGAGCAGAACGGGGGCGTTTCATTGGTCGAGGACGTTTTCAGGGGTTAGCCCGTACGGCCTTCGGGCGAGTGCGTCCGCTACTCAGCCATCTGAGCCTGGACGGCGGTGATGGCTACGACACCCACGATGTCGTCGGCAGAGCAGCCGCGCGAAAGGTCGTTAACCGGCTTGGCGATGCCCTGCAGGATGGGGCCGTAAGCGTCGGCGCCGGCGAAGCGCTGGACCAGCTTGTAGCCGATGTTGCCGGCCTCGAGGTCGGGGAACACGAGCACGTTGGCCTTACCGGCGACGGAGGAGCCGGGAGCCTTGAGCTGGGCGACGGTGGGGACGATAGCAGCATCGAGCTGCAGGTCGCCGTCGATGGCGAGCTCGGGTGCCTTCTCCTTGCAGAACTTCACGGCCTCCTGGACCTTCTTGGCGACCTCGCCACCGGCGGAGCCCATGGTGGAGTAGGAGAGCATGGCCACGTGCGGCTCAACATTGCCCATAAAGGTGGACCAGGAGTGGGCCGAGGCGATGGCGATCTCGGAGAGCTCGTCAGAGGACGGGTTGATGTTGAGGCCGCAGTCGGCGAAGATCAGCGTACCGTCGGTGCCGAATTGCGGGGTGTCGGTGCACATCACGAAGAAGGCCGAGACCAGCTTGGTGCCCGGGGCAGTCTTGAGGATCTGCAGCGCGGGGCGCAGGGTGTCGGCGGTGGAGTGGCAGGCACCGGAGACCAGACCGTCGGCATCGCCCATCTTGACCATCATGGTGCCAAAGTAGGTGGCGTCCATCACCTGGGCACGAGCCTGCTCGATGGTAACGCCCTTCTTGGCGCGGAGCTCGGCAAACTTCTGTGCGTACTCCTCGTGCTTCTCGGCATTGCGCGGGTCGATGACGGTGGCGCCGGGAACGTTGATCTCGTTGGGATCGCCCAGGATGACGATGTTGGCCAGGCCTTCTTCGATGATCTTGTTTGCCGCGACGATGGTACGCGGATCCTCGCCCTCGGGCAGGACGATCGTCTTAAGGTCGGCCTTGG
This sequence comes from uncultured bacterium, assembly GCA_905214385.1. Lineage (GTDB taxonomy): Bacteria > Actinomycetota > Coriobacteriia > Coriobacteriales > Coriobacteriaceae > Collinsella. Next base: position 14,650 of record CAJMMF010000004.1, on the reverse strand, counting down.
CGGCAGACTTCATACGGTTCAGGAAATCGCTCATGATACTCCTTACAAGCGTTTCGCTAAGCTCCAGGCCCTCGGCTGTACACGAATAAACCCGCTGCTAGCGGGTTTACCTTTCAATAATGTACGCCGCGGTGCTTGAGCTTTCCTTGTGTGGCAAGCTCATTATAGGACGCATTAGCGCTATAATCGCTCTGATAAATATGTCTCGACGTATGTTCGAGAAAAAGCCCAGTTAAAAAGCGTGTGGCTTTTGACAAGGAGTATCGATGCAGATTACCTCAGGCCTGCCTGAAGGCTTTAATGCCGGTGCGTACGACATGATCGTTGTCGGCGCCGGTTATGCCGGTGCCGTTTGCGCCCGCCGTCTTGCCGAAACTATCGGCTATCGTGTTGCCGTTTTGGAACGTCGCGGCCACATCGCGGGTAATGCCTACGACTGCACTGACGAGGCCGGAATCCTGGTCCACGAGTACGGTCCGCACATCTATCACACTTTTAATGAGCGCGTCCATAACTTCCTGTCGCGCTTTACCAAGTGGACGGACTACCAGCACAAGGTGCTCGCCAACATCAACGGCACCCTCATGCCCGTACCCTTTAACCATGCGAGCCTCAAGCTCGCCTTTGGCGATGAGCGCGGCGAGGAGCTGTATCAGAAGCTCGTGGAGACCTTTGGCAAGGACGTCAAGGTGCCCATTATGGAGCTGCGCAAGAAGAACGACCCGGATCTTGCCGAGGTCGCCGATTATGTCTATGAGAACGTCTTTTTGCATTACACCATGAAGCAGTGGGGCCAGACGCCCGACCAGATCGACCCCTCGATCACCGGCCGCGTTCCCGTCTTTGTGGGCGATGACGATCGCTACTTCCCGCAGGCTCCTTTCCAGGGCATGCCGCAGGACGGCTATACCGCGCTGTTCGAGCATATGCTCGATCACGATCTGATCGACGTATTCTGTGACGTAGACGCCCGTGACCTCTTTGAAATCGACGAGACCACCGTCAAGATCGACGGCAAGGTCTATGGCGGCGAGATCGTCTACACCGGTCCGCTCGACGAGCTATTCAACCTCGACCTGGGCGCGCTGCCGTACCGCACGCTCGATATGAAGTTCGAGACGCTCGATATGGACCAGTTCCAGCCCGTGGGCACCGTCAACTACACCACGAGCGAGGACTATACGCGCATCACCGAGTTCAAGAACATGACTGGTCAGGTCCTGCCCGGCAAGACCACCATCATGAAGGAGTACTCCAAGGCCTATACGCCCGGCTCGGGCGAGACGCCGTACTACGCTATTCTGGAGCCCGAGAACCGTGAGCTCTATGAGCGCTACCTTGAGCGCGTCCAGAACCTGACGAACTTCCACCCGGTGGGTCGTCTGGCCGAGTATCGTTACTACGATATGGACGCCGTGACCAATTCTGCCCTCGATCTTTCGGATGAGATTATCGCCTGCCATGCATAAAGTCATAACATTCGGTATTCCCTCGTATAACGCCGCCAAGGATATGGACCATTGCATCACCTCCATCTTGGAGGGGAGCAATTACGCCACCGATATCGAGATTATCGTGGTGGACGACGGCTCCAAGGACGAGACGGCCGCCAAGGCCGACGAGTGGGAGGCCCGTTATCCTGGAATCATCCGCGCGGTGCACCAGGAGAATGGCGGCCACGGTATCGCCGTCCTCTCGGGCCTGTGTGAGGCGCATGGTACGTACTATAAGGTCGTTGACTCGGACGACTGGCTCGACGGTGCGGCGCTTTCGACCATGCTGTCGATTCTGCGTGGCTTTGAGGAGCGCGACCAGCGCGTCGACCTGTTTATCTCGAACTACGTGTACGAGAAGGTTTACGAGGGCACGCATACCGCTATTGGCTACAAGTTTGCCCTGCCGCGCAAAAAGATTTTCTCTTGGGACCAGATCGGACACTTCCGTCCCGATCAGAACCTGCTCATGCACAGCCTGTGCTATCGCACCGACGTACTGCGCGAGTCCAATCTGCCTATGCCGGCACACACGTTCTACGTGGATAATATCTACGCATACGTGCCGCTGCCGCGCTGCAAGACCATGTACTACGCCGACATCGACCTCTATCGCTACTTTATCGGTCGCGAGGGCCAGAGTGTCAACGAGGCCACGATGGTCAAGCGTCTGGACCAGCAGTTCCGTGTTACGCGTATCATGATGGAGTCGTACCACCTGTACAGCGATGTCGAGTCGTCGCGTCTGCGTTCGTACATGATGGGCTACTTCACCATGATGATGGCGATCTGTTCGGTGCTCACCAAGCTTTCCGACGAGGATTGCGCCGACGAGCGCCTGAAGACGCTATGGAGCGATTTAAAGGCCTACGACGAGCGTATGTATCGTCGTGCACGTTACGGTGTGGTCGGCTTCTTCACTAACCTCCGCGGTCGTGCCGGAGACAAAACCACACTCGGCCTATACCGTCTTGCCTCAAAGATCTTCAAATTCAACTAGTACAGAAACGCTCGGGTAACGGGGACCCCTGGTCCTTAACTTGCTACTTCGGACAGTCCTGCGCAAGACGGAGGCGCCACTGGCGCCTCCTTTGCGTGCGGAACTCGTATCAAGTTAAGGACCAGGGGTCCTCTGCTATGTCTCGCTTTATGTCAGACAGCTGAATTTGAAGATCTTGGACGCGCGGTACACAGGGGCCTGGGCTGAAAAGATTTTGGTTGGTAGGTTGCCCGGTGGGTCTTGGTTATGTTTGTCGCGAGTTCCGCACGAGCCGAAGAGCACTTAATGTGCTCTTCGTGCGAGCCAGGACTGTAGAGCAGCAAACATAACCAAGCCCCACCGGGCAACCGGTCAGGTTAGGCTACTTCGCGGCGCCGGGGATGCCGTGGGAGGTTTTGGCGGTTTTTGCTCCGTTTACGATGGCGGTTTGCAAAGCCCTTACGGCGAGCATGCCCAGTAGGTCTAGGGGAACGGTGGCGCTTGTCTGAGCGTCTAGCTTGCCGCTGGCGAGGGTGTAGATGGTGTCGCCGTCGTTCGTGGTGTGCGTGGGACGGATGGCGTGTGCATAGGCGTCTGCGGCCATCTGGGAGACCTTGGTGGCCTGAGCCTTGGTGAGCTCAACGTTGGTGACGATGCAGCTGATGGTGGTGTTGGTGCGGTCGAGCGGCATTTGCATGGAGCCGGCGGCGGCAAAGGCTGCGAGCTCCATGTCGACGATCTGGTCGCTATCTGCTGCGGCGCGCATACCAGCGACCCATTCGCCGGTGAAGGGGTCGACGACATTGCCGCAGGCGTTGACCGAGACCACGGCACCCACCTTAACAGGGCCGAGTGCCACGGCGGCAGCGCCTAGGCCGGCCTTCATGCAGGTGGCGGGGCCCATGAGCTTGCCCACGGTGGCACCGGTGCCGGCACCTACATTGCCCTGCTCGAGCGTGGTGGGGGTGTTGTCGAGCGCCTCGCGCACGGCGGAGATGCCAGCCTCAATGTCGGGGCGTACGGCGGGGTCGCCAAAGGCGAGGTCGAAGATGCAGCTGGAGCACACGATAGGCACCTGCGTGGGGCCGACGGGAAGGCCGATGCCGCGGCTCTCAAGCTCGCGAGCGACGCCGCTTGCGGCCTCCAGGCCAAAGGCCGATCCGCCCGAAAGGCAGACGGCGTGGACCTTGTCGACGGTGTTCTCGGGACGCAGCAGGTCGGTTTCGCGCGATGCCGGGGCACCGCCGCGAACGTCAACGCCGCCGGTGGCGCCCTCGGGTGCCACGATTACGGTGCAACCGGTGCCGGCCTCCTCGTCCGTGTAGTTGCCAAAGCAAAAGCCATCGACATCGCAAACGTCAATGGCCTCAAGCAGTGTATCCATGTTTTACTCCTATCGGTTTTCCGCCGGGCCTTATGCCCGGTCGGGATCCGTACGGTACGCCGAAATTGTAGGCGCTGGGGGATACCCAGCGCCAGATGCAATTACGATAGTTTTTGAATCGCACGCGCGACGCGAGCGATGGGCAGGCCCACCACGTTGTAGAAGTCGCCCGAAATATCATGCACGAGCATGCGCCCGCCTGTGCCCTGGATGCCGTAGGCGCCGGCTTTGTCCATGGGCTCGCCCGAGGCGACGTAGCGCTCAATCTGCTCGTCGGTGAACTCATAGAACGTCACGTCGGTCACATCGACAAACGACAGGCTCTCGGCGGCATGCGGAGCGGCCGTGTCGCCTGCCTTAACGATGCAGACGCCGGTTGCGACCTGGTGCGTGCGGCCCGAAAGCTCGCGGAGCATGGTGCGCGCCTCGTCCTCGGTTGCCGGCTTGCCCAGAATCTTGCCATCGAAGGTGACAATAGTATCGGCCGCGATGGTCAGTTCGTTGGGCTCGGCATGCTCGGCGGCAACGGAGGCGGCTTTGGCGCGTGCTAAGCGTTCAACGAGCGTAAGCGGGGCCTCGCCATCAAAAGGCGTTTCGTCGATATCTGCGGGAATCACGTGAATGTCATAGCCCGCCTCGCGCATCAACTCGATGCGGCGCGGTGATTGCGAAGCCAAAATCATAGCTGAATGCCCTCGGCGACCTTCTCGACGGCCTTGTCGCCGGCGAGTGTGCGCAGCAGCTCAAGCGCAAAGGGGAGCGACTGGGCCATGCCGCTGGCGGTGATGATGTTGCCGTCTTGCGTAACCTTCTCGCCGGTATAGGCGCCTTCGGGGAAGCTTTTCTCAAAGCCAGGGAAGCACGTGGCCTGGCGCCCCTCGAGTAGGTCGAGCTCGCCCAGGATAAACGGGGCGGCGCAGATGGCGGCAACGTGCTTGGTCGCGGCGAACTCGCAGACCACGTCGCAGACGCGCTGATCGGCGCGCAGGTTGGTGGCACCGGGCAGGCCGCCGGGCAGCACGACGCAGTCGTACTCGTCAAAGTTGATCTCATCAAAGAGCGCATCGCAGGTCACGGGGATCTGCAGCGAGCTTACGACCTCACGCGTGGGCATGATCGAGACGAGCGTGGCACGCACGCCGCCGCGACGCATGACATCGACCATGGTCAAGCATTCAATAGTTTCAAAGCCATCGGCGGCGAGAACGGCAACGCTGGGCATGAGGGCTCCTTTCATGGGCGGCATACAATTAGCCGTCTTATACCCCGAAGACCTCCGCTTGCCACGCTCGATTTCCCAATGTTTAAAATAGCCCCGTCCGAATTAGCTACCCCACCCATCCTCAACAATCTCAATCTGTAACATCCATCGACCAAAACTAGCCCCAACTGTTACAGATCGAGACAGTCCCCAACAGCACCGCCCCGTTCGGGGAAACGACCGCTACAGGTACGGCGGGCAGAGGCTCACTTTTTTCTTCGGTTTTTCTTGACGGAATCTCACCTGTTGTAGTACTTTGTCCCAGTCTAAAAACGCGTGGACTTTTCTGGGCGCTAGCCACCTTTTTGCCACGCAACCGAGCAGTCGGTTGCGTGGCTTTTTTCGTCTTGGCAGCAGGTACCACATGCACCGCCAGAAGACCGCACGAGCCCACCTTCCGACTGCAGGGAACAGACGCACGAGACGCGCATCTGCAAGACAGCAGACGGAAGGGAGCCTAATGGCAGAAACAAACACAATCAAGCAACAGACCGCCGAGGCGGGAGCCGCGGGCACGGGGCAGGTCAAGGCGGCGCTCCAGGTCTTTGCGGGCGGCGCCTGCTACGGCGCGATGGCCACGACCTACAAGCTCGCCTACGCCGCGGGCTTCACCTCAGCGCAGGTGGTGGCGAGCCAGGCGTGGTTCGGCTGCCTCTTCTTCGCCCTCGCCACGCTCGCAGGGCACGCACTCGGGCACCGCTGGCAGCGCGTGGGCTGGAAGCTCGCCCTCAAGCTCATGGGCCTGGGAGCCCTCACCTGCCTCACCTCAATCCTCTACTGCTACGCCATGAGCGTGCTGCCCGCCCCGGTGGCACTCACGCTCCTCTTCCAGTTCACGTGGCTGGGGCTCGTGTGGCAGACCGTCATGACGCGCCGGCCGCCGAGGCTCCTCCAAGTGGCCTCCGCCCTGGTCATCGTCTTCGGAACGGTGTTCGCCAGCGGCGTCTACAAGACCGGCATCACCGGGTACGACCCCGTGGCCCTGCTCTGCGCGCTGGGGGCGGCCGTGTCCTGCTCCCTCTTTGTCACCCTCTCCGGCAAGGTCGAGGCCCCCTGCTCGTCCGAGCAGCGTGGCGTCATCGTGTGCGCGGGCTCCGTGGTCATGTCGCTCACGGTGTGCCCGGACTACGTTGTCTCGGGCGTTCTCGCCCAGGGCATCCTGCCCTTTGCCGTCATCGCCGGCTTCTTTGGCATGCTCTGCCCGGTCTTGCTCTTCGGCATGGGCTCTCCGCACCTGCCCGCGGGTCTCTCCACTGTCATGGCCGCCGCGGAACTCCCCGCCGGCCTGCTCATCGCCATGATCGTCCTCGGCGAGCCGCTCGGCGTCGTCGAGTGGCTGGGCGTTGCCATCATCCTCGCCGGCGTGTGCCTGGCACAGGTCCCCTCCCTGCTTGGAGGCCGGGAGGCACGTCGCGCCGCCGCAGGACAAGCCATCAGCTAGTCACCCCTTCACGGGCGGCCCGCGCGCATCAGGGAAAGGGCCACGGGCCCGGCGCGTGAGGTCGCAAGGACGTTATAAAGCGTCCCCGCAGAGGTGGGGGCGCCAGAGAGAAGGAGGCACCATGCCATTTCCAAAAGGGTTCCTTTGGGGAGGAGCCACCGCTGCTAACCAATGCGAGGGAGGTTATGACGAGGGCGGCCGCGGTCTTGCCAATGTCGACGTCATCCCACACGGGTCGGAGCGCAACGACGTAAGTCGCGGCCTGAGGCGCATGCTCGACTTTGAGCCCGGGTACTACTACCCGGCCCAGACGGGCATCGACTTCTACCACCACTACCGCGAGGACATAGCCCTCTTCGCGGAGATGGGCTTTAAGGTCTTTCGCCTCTCCATCGCCTGGAGCCGCATCTTCCCCAATGGCGACGAGGAGGAGCCCAACGAGGCCGGGCTCGCCTTCTACGAGGACGTGTTCCGCTGCTGCCGCGAGCACAGGATCGAGCCCCTCGTGACCATCACGCACTTCGACTGCCCCATCCACCTCGTCAAGAAGTACGGCGCCTGGCGAAACCGCGCCCTCATCGAGCTCTACAAGCGGCTGGTGAAGGTGCTCTTCAACCGCTACCGCGGCCTCGTGCATTGGTGGATCACGTTCAACGAGATGAACATGATCTTGCACCGTCCCTTCATGGGTGCCGGCATCGTCCTCGAGCCCGGGGAGAATGCCCGCGAGGCCGAGTACCGCGCCGCGCACAACGAGCTCGTGGCGAGCGCCTGGGCCACCAAGATCGCCCACGAGGTCGACCCGGAGAACAAGGTGGGCTGCATGCTCGCCGCGGGAAGCTACTACCCCTACTCCTGTCGTCCCGAGGACGTCCGTGCAGCGCAGGTCAAGAACCAGGAGGACCTCTTCTTCGTGGACGTGCAGGCACGCGGGCACTACCCCGGCTACGCGCTCAAGATGCTCGAGCGCGAGGGCATCGACGTGGGTATGACCGCCGAGGACGAGCGCATCCTTGCGGAGAACACCGTCGACTTCATCTCGTTTAGCTACTACTCCTCGCGCTGTACCGCGGGCGACCCCGATTCCGTGGGCGGCGTCGCCGAGGGCAACGCCTTCGCCGGCGTAGAGAACCCCTACGTGCGCACGAGCGACTGGGGCTGGGTCATCGACCCGCTGGGGTTCCGCATCACGATCAACGACCTCTGGGACCGCTACCAGAAGCCGCTCTTTGTGGTGGAGAACGGCCTCGGCGCCTATGACGAGGTGCTTCCCGACGGCACGATCGAGGATGACTACCGCATCGCCTACCTGCGCGAGCACATCGAGGCCATGCGCGACGCTATCGAGCAGGACGGCGTCGAGATGCTCGGCTACACCACCTGGGGGCCGATCGACCTCGTGAGCGCGGGCTCCGGCGAGATGGAGAAGCGCTACGGCTTCATCTACGTGGACCGCGACAACCTGGGCAACGGCACGCTCGAGCGCAGGCGCAAGAAGAGCTTCTACTGGTATCAACAGGCCATCGCCACCAACGGAGGCGACCTGGGCTAACCACCCGGGCAATATCACTAAGGAGAAAATAATGGCAGAAAAATACGACGACCTTGCCAGATCCATACTCGAGAACGTAGGCGGCGCCGAGAACGTCGCCAGCGTCGCGCACTGCATCACGCGCGTGCGCTTCAAACTCAAGGACGAGTCCCGCGCCAACACGGCCAAGATCGAGGCCCTCAAGGGCGTCATCCAGGTCATCCAGGCCAACGGCCAGTACCAGGTGGTCGTGGGCAACATCGTCGAGGACGTCTACGACGCGGTCCTGGAGGCCGGCAACTTCTCGGGCGGCGCAAGCGCCGACGACGAGCCCCAGGGCGATAAGACCGTTGCCTCCGCCATCATCGACCTCATCTCTGGCATCTTCCAGCCCATCCTGGGACCGCTTGCCGCCGCAGGCATCATGAAGGGACTGCTTGCCCTCATCACCTACTTCGTCCCGGACTTTGCAAACGACGGCCTCTACACGCTGCTCTACACCGTGGCTGACGGCTTCTTCTACTTCCTTCCCGTCGCCCTGGCGTTCAGTGCCGCGCGCAAGTTCCGCATGAACGAGTTCACCGGTGTGGCAATCGGCGTGGCGCTCCTCTACCCGACGATGGTCGCCCTGACCTCGGGCGAGGCGCTCGGCAGCATCGACCTCGGCGTGGCCGGCACGTTCTCGTGGTACGCCACCGCCCTCGGGATCCCCATCATCATGCCCGTGTCCGGCTACGTGAGCTCGGTGATCCCCGTCCTTCTCATGGTGTGGTTCGGCTCTATCCTTGAGCGCTGGCTCAAGAGCTGGATGCCGGCTGCGCTCAAGATGTTCCTTGTCCCGCTCGCCACGATGACGGTCTCCATCGTCTTGGGCTACCTCATCATCGGCCCGGTGGCCACCCTCATCACCAACCTGCTGAGCGCGGCATTCTCGTTCATCTTCCAGCTCCCCGTGGTTGGTTCCGTCCTGGGCAGCGCCCTGGTTGGCGGACTGTGGATGTGCCTCGTCATCTTTGGCTTCCACTGGAGCCTCATCCCCATCTCCATCATGAATCTGAACACCCTCGGCCACGACAGCGTGCTCGCCGCCACCATCGGCCACGGGTTCGCGCTCGGAGCGGTCATCTTTGCCATGTACCTCAGAAACAAGGACGAGCGCTTCCGCGGCATCGCCCTTCCCGCGATGATCTCCGCCTTCTTCTTCGGCGTCACCGAGCCGGGCATCTACGGCATCGCCCTCCCCAACAAGCGCGCGTTCGTCGTGGCATGCCTGAGCTCCGCCGTGGGCGGCGCCATCGTGGGAATGACTGGCGCTCTCATGTACATCTCGGGCGGCCTCGGCGTCTTCAACCTGCTCAACTTTATCGACGGGACCCCTGGTGGCGCCGGGATCTCCCACATGATCTTCGCGATCATCGCCTCGCTCGTCTCTGCCGTCCTGGCCTTTGTTATCGAGTTCATCACCTACCGGCCCAACGACGATGAGGAAGGCACCCGCTAGCCTGCGCCCTCCTCAATCAGCTCTATGTAATTGAGGGGCAGTTGAGGTGGGTGAGGGCCGAGGGCGATCAAGGTGGCCGCCCTCGGCCCGGGACAACCTGCCAGAAGGCGTTTAGCTTTCTCGGGCGGCGCTGAAATGAACTGCGCCCCGATACTTGGACGGGTCAATTAGCGGCCTATGCCGCACATGGGGACTGATTTCGGAACTCCTCCGGGGTCAGTCCCTTTTGCTTAACCCGCCTCCTCTTGTTCCAGTGAACGGTATAGGCTTCGAGGTCCCGCTTGAACTCCTCGAAGCTCCGCCACGTTCGGCTCCTGTAGAATTCGTCCTTCAGGCGCCCGGGCAGCAGCTCCGTCGCATGAGCTTGCCCTCGCACGCCGCCGGCCCCGGCCGGGTCCGGGCACCCTTCGGCCTCCCGCTGGCCTTCGGCGCGCCCGCACCCCCTGTCGCAAAGCTCTGCTGCAAGAGTCCTCAGCGTGGCGTCGTGCCTGACTCTCCCGTCCATAAAGAAGCCCCCATTTCTAATGTTCAAGAAATGAGGGGCGGTTCAATTTCGGGACGGGGATTAAATAATCATTCGGAGCAAATCTATTTTTATCCCCGTGCCAGAAAAATCATCGGGCGTGGTCTGGGGCAAACAGTCTAGTTGCGCTTGAGGTGGACGACGGTTTCGCAGTGGAAGGTTTGCGGGAACAGATCGACCGGCGTGATCTTGACGGGGGAGAAGGTACCTTCCTCGACAAAGCGCTTAAGGTCGCGTGCCAGGGTGGCGGGGTCGCAGCTCACGTAGGCGACATCGCGAGCGCTCGTGCTGGCGATAAGGTCGATCGCCTCGGGGGCGAGGCCTGCGCGCGGCGGGTCGACCACCAAGACGTCGGCATCCTGGTCGGGGAACTCGCGCACCGCGTCTCCGCCAATGACGTCGACGTTATCAAGCTTGTTGATTTCCAGGTTACGGCGCAGGTCGCGCACGGCCGGGCCGTAGGCCTCGACGGCGGCGACGAAGTCGCAGCGGCGGGCGAGCGGCAGGGTAAAGGTTCCGGCGCCGCAGTACAGGTCCACGGCAAGCTCGTCTTCTTGCGGGTCGAGCGCTTCCATGACAAGCTCGATCAAAATCTCAGCACCCTTGGTGTTGACTTGGAAAAAAGACGGGGCAGACAAGCGCATCTGACCCTCGGCGATATTCTCGGTCCATGAGCCCTCTCCGGCGAGCATTTCGACCTTGGAGACACGGCGGGCCTTCTTTTCGCCCTTGCTCATCACACGCACGATGCTCGTGGGATGAGCGGCGACCGCCAGCACGCGGGAGACTTGCGAGCGCGGAAAAGAGCCCGTGGGCGTCCAGAGTGCAACCTCGAGCGCCTTGGTGCGGCGCGATGCGCGAATGCCCACGCGTTCGAGCCCTAAGTCATGGCTGCCGCTTAGATAGTTGAGTGCGCCGACGACCGATTTGAGCGCCTTGGGAAAACGCTTATCGAACAGCGGGCACGCATCGACGGTCACGATTTTGCTGGGGTCGACACCGTGCATGCCAAGGCGCACGCGACCGTTGACGACGGTCGGTTCGAGCTCGATTTTATTGCGGTAGCCCCAGTCGTCCTTGGTGTGGCAGATGGGCTGCACCAACTCATCGACCTGCTCAGGAGCGAACTTGCCGATGCGCTCGAGCGTGGAGCGCAGGTTTTGCTCCTTGGCGGCGAGCTGTGCCGTGCGTGAGAGATTGCCCCACGAGCAGCCGCCGCAGATGCCCACGTAGGGGCAGGGGGGCTGAATGCGATCGGGGCTCGGCTCCAGAATCTCGGTGGTGCGGGCGCGCATGAACGACTTGCCGTCCTGTACGACCTCGGCCTCGACGGTGTCGCCTGCCACGGCACCCTGCACAAAGACGGCTTTGCCGTTGTCGGCGTGCGCCAGCCCGTCGGCGCCGTAGGTCATCGATTCTATAGTGAGCTTCATATCCCTGCCTGTCATTCGTGTTGTTGCTCGCACCATGGTAGCAGGGAAAAGCGCCCCGCATCCGAGGCTTTCCTCAAATGCGGGGCGCTTCTACAAACTGCTTCTACAAACGACTATTTCGTCTTGCCGGTAATGAGTGTCTTAAGACCCAGGCCGATCAGGCCCAGGCCCATGCGCACGCGACCGGGGCGATGGCGCTCGATGGCCTTGGTCTTGCCGGCGGGCTTCTTGCGACGGGCACTCGTCTCGGGTGCGGGCTTGGTGACCTGCGGCTCGGGCTGAGGTGCAGGTGCAGGCTCGGGCTCAATGACGGTCGCCTGGACCTCTTGGACCTTGGGTGCTACCGGCTGCGGCTCGGGCTCGGGGGCGGGTTTTGCCTCAATGACGGGCTCGGGCGCGGCCTCGGCGTTGTGATAGGCACGCTCCAGCAGGGCTTCCTGTGAGTTGAAGGGCTTCTCACCCTCTGCGCGCTCCACGGGGACCCAGGTGCCGTCGCTCGTGAGGCTGCGGGCCTTCACGTTGTCGCGCAGCTGCATACTCATGTATTCGTGCACCAGGGCGCGGCAGGTGGGGTCGAGCACGGGGAAGGCGATTTCCACGCGGTGCTCGGTGTTGCGCGTCATCATGTCGGCCGAGCTCAGATAGATCATGTCCGAGTCCACGCCAAAGGCGTAAACGCGCGCATGCTCCAAAAAGCGTCCGACGATAGAACGGACATGCACGTTCTCGGTCTTGCCCGGAACGCCGGGCTTGAGGCATGAGATGCCGCGGATGATCATGTCCACGCGGACTCCTGCACACGATGCCTCGGCGATCTTGTCGATGACCTCGCGGTCGGTGAGCGAGTTGAGCTTAAAGAACACACGGGCGGGCTCGCCAGCGAGGGCGCGCTGGATCTCGCGATCCAGGCCGCGCATGATGAGCGGCTTGAGGCCCACGGGCGCCACGCCCAGGAAGCGGTAATCGCCGCGCAGGTTGCCCAGCGACAGGTTGCGGAAGAACAAGTTGGCGTCCTCGCCGATGCCGGGGTGGGCGGTCATGAGCATAAAGTCGCTGTAGAGCTTGGCCGTCTTCTCGTTAAAGTTGCCGGTGCCCAACAGCGTCAGGCGTGTAAGCGCCATGCCCTCGCGATAGGTGAGCTGGCAGATCTTGGAGTGGCACTTAAAGCCCTCGGAGCCGTAGATGACGGTGCAGCCGGCCTCTTCCAGGCGCTCGGCCCACTCGATGTTGTTCTGCTCGTCAAAGCGCGCGCGGAGCTCCATGAGCACCGTGACCTCTTTGCCGTTCTCGGCGGCATCGATCAGTGACTCGCACAGGCGGCTCTGCTTGGCCACGCGGTAGAGCGTGATGCGCAGTGAGATGCACTCGGGGTCGTAGGCGGCCTCGTGCACCAGATCCAGGAAGGGGTTCATGGCCTCATAGGGATAAAAGAGCAGCTTGTCGTGCTGAAGTACCTGCTCGCGGATGGAGCGGGTCATATCGATGGTGGGGTTGGGCTGCGGCTTAAACGGTGTAAAGAGCAGCTCGTTGCGCAGGTGCTCGGGAATCTTGCCCTCAATGCCAAAGACGTAGCCTAGGTCGAGCGGGATATCGCAGGTAAAGACAGAGCGGTGCGAAAGCTCGAGCGCCTTGCGGATGGTCTTGAGCGTCGCCTTCTCGAGCGACCCCGAGACCGCGAGCACCACCGGCTGCAGGCGCAAGCGTTTCTTGAGGATGCGCTTCATGTGCTGACGGTAATCCTCTTCCTCCTCGACGCCCTCGCCGTCCGGGTCGATGTCGGCGTTGCGGGTGACGCGGATGAGCGCGCGGTCGAGCGGCTTATAGGAGCCAAAGCAGCTGTCCAGGCAGGCGAGGATGACGTCCTCGAGCAAGATGTAGGAGTAGGTGCCGGTGGGCGAGGGGATCTCGACCACGCGGTTCATCGAGGTGGGAATCTCGATAAGGCCCAGCAGACTCTCCTCGTCGGTGACGCCGTCCAGGCCGCAGGCCAGGTAGAGTGCGCCGTTGCGCAGGTTGGGGAAGGGGTGGCGCGGGTCAATCACCAGCGGTGAGATGACCGGCGACACGTAGGCCTGGAAGTAACGGGTTACAAAGGTGCGCTCCTCGGGCGTAAGCGAATCGATGCGGGCGCGGTGAACGCCCAGGGTGTCGAGCTTGCCCTCGATGCTCTTAAAGATGGACTCCCATCGGGTAAGGAGCCCGGGCATTTCGGCCATGACAGCATCGACTTGTTCGGAGGCGGTCATATTGCTCTTGTTGTCGACAGGCTGTTTTTTGAGCTCTGCCAGATCGGACAGGCCGCCCACGCGCACCATGAGAAACTCATCGAGGTTAGACTCGAAAATCGACACGAACTTTAGCCGCTCGAACAGCGGAACGGTCTCGTCGAAGGCTTCGTCAAGCACACGGTTGTCAAAGCGCAGCCAGCTGAGCTCTCGGTTCTGCGTGTACGAGAAGTCGCGCGGCGGCTTACGCAGCTTTGCAGCGGCTTGCTTTTTTTCGATTTTGCTCGGCATATGCATCTGTCCGTTCAGTCCCCGTGGGGGACGGTTGCCTAACACTATTCACTATTGTCTCAATTTAGTCGGCCTATGGCACGGACGTATCGCGTGAACGGTATCTTTACCTACTTCTTACGCTGACAAGCCATAGAGCTGACGCCCTTCGCGTTGTGAAAAACGGTCTATATCCTCACTCAACTGGTGAGTATGTGTGAATAAGAATGATAGGTAGCTGAATATCATCGAATACAGACAGAAACACGAACAAGCGTCATTTATATACATAAAACCGTTTTAGATATGCAATTCTTAATCGAAAGATTGGAGTTGTAATTGCGAATGATTTTTAAGAAAAAAGAGCATTTACCTTAGAAAAGCTACTTTAGAACGCCGAAGTGCATTATGGGAGAATCATATTCGATATACCGTTCATCGAACTTTGTTGACCGTTCGGGGGCGAGGTGGAATTGCGGTTGGAATTTGGATATAACTAGAGCTGTCAGCAAGCAGCACCCGTTACGGAAGGGTGCTGAGAGATTCGGCCGAAAGGCCCGAAAGAAAGGTAGGAGGCCATGACGAAAGGTCTGCACGTGCCTTCCGAGA
>CAJMMF010000003.1:0-112196 GCA_905214385.1 uncultured bacterium | reverse complement strand
AGCAGGTCGACGGCCTTGATGCCGGTCTCGAAGATCTCGGTCTTGGTGGTGAGCTCGTCAAAGCGGGGCGCTGCATGGTGGATGGGGTAGAACTCCTCCACCTCGGGCATGGGCTTGCCGTCGACGGGCTTGCCCATGACGTTCCAAATGCGACCGAGCGTCTTGGGACCAACGGGCATCTTCATGGGCTCACCGGTATCGGTGGCGATGAGGCCGCGCTGCAGGCCGTCGGTCGAGGACATGGCGACCGTGCGGACGACGCCGCCCGGAAGCTGGCTCTCGACCTCAAGGATCGTGCTCAGATGACCGATCGGGGTCTCGGCCTCGACCGTGAGCGCGTTGTAGATCGGGGGCACCGCGCCGTCAAACTTGACGTCGACGACAGGGCCGATGATTCGCACGATGCGACCATCACCGGCAGTCGTCTTCTTGGTGGCTTCCTCGACCGCAAGCTTTACGGTGTTATTAGCCATTACTGTTCCTCCAATGCTGAGGCTCCGCCGACGATCTCGTTGATCTCGGTCGTGATCGAAGCCTGGCGCACGCGACTATACGTGCGGGTAAGGGTCGAGATGATCGCGGTGGCGTTTTCCGTCGCGGAGTGCATGGCCTTGCGGCGTGCACCCTGCTCGGCAGCCGCCGAATCGATCAGGGCCTGGTAGATGACCGTCAGGATATAAGACGGCACAAGCTTGCCGAGAACATGCTCGGGAGAGGGCACGAACTCGAACGTGGACGAGATGCGCTTAGGGGCGTCGGTCTCGTTCTTACGCGGACCGTGGGCCATAGCGATCATCTCGGGGTCGAGCGGCAACAGATGCTCGACGCGAAGCTCCTGATCCACGCGGTTCTTGGCGTGGTGGTAGACAAGCTCGACACGGTCAAGCTCACCGGCACGATACGCATCGCAGATATGAGAGGAAATCATGCGGGCCTGATTGAAATCGGGCTCAGAGGAGTTGCCCTCAAAGTGCATGACAACGTTTGCGCGGTCACGGAAATACGTGACCGGCTTACGCCCGCACGCGATGATCTCGCACTCGATGCCGTCGTTCGCCCAAGAAGCGGCGAGCTTTTCGGCCGTGCGCTCCACCGTCGTATTGAAACCGCCGGCAAGGCCGCGGTCCGAGGCAATAACGACAATCAGGCCATGCTTGACGCTCTCATGCTTCTGCAGCATGGGATCGGTGCCCGAACAGGAGGCGTCGCCGGCGACCGTCAACATGACGTCGGTCAGCGCCTCCTTATAGGGCTCGGCCTGCTTGGAGCGATCGAGGGCACGACGGATCTTGGCCGTAGAGACCATCTCCATCGTGCGCGTGATCTGCTTGGTCGTGGTAACCGAGGAGATTCGCTTCTTAATGTCGCGAAGGTTGGCCATGGGGCTTAGTTCTCCTCTGATCCAGAAACATCCGAATGGTGCTTGGCCATGAACTGCTGCTTGAAGTCGCCGATGACGCGCAAGAGCTCAGCCTTGGTGTCATCATCGATCTTCTTGGCGCGAACCTTGTCGAGCAGCGAGCCAAAGCCATTGTCCATGTACTCGATGAGCTCGGCACGGAAGGGCAGCACGTCGGCGATCTCCAGGTCATCCAGGAAGCCCTCGTTGCCAGCGAACAGCGTAACGATCTGCTCGCCAACCTCAAACGGCTTGTAACGCGGCTGCTTCAGGAGCTCGGTCATGCGAGCACCATGGGTCAGCTGCTTCTGAGTAGCCTCGTCGAGGTCGGAGCCGAACTGCGTAAAGCCAGCGAGCTCCTGGTACGAAGCGAGGTCCAGACGGAGGTTGCCGGCGACCTGCTTCATGGCCTTGGTCTGCGCATCGCCACCGACGCGGGACACGGAGATGCCCACGTCGACTGCCGGGCGCTGACCCTGGAAGAAGAGCTCGGACTGCAGGTAGATCTGACCATCGGTAATGGAAATGACGTTGGTCGGAATGTAGGCCGAGACGTCGCCGTCCTGGGTCTCGATGATCGGCAGTGCCGTCATGGAGCCGTAACCGTTCTTCTTGGACATCTTGACGGCACGCTCGAGCAGACGAGAGTGCAGGTAGAAGATGTCGCCAGGATAGGCCTCGCGTCCGGGCGGACGATGCAGCGTCAGCGACATCTGACGGTAGGCCACAGCCTGCTTGGACAGGTCGTCGTAGATGACGAGCACGTGGCCGCCGGGGTTGGTCTCGCTGGCGGGCTTGCCGTCCTCGCCGTTGTACATGAAGAACTCGCCGATAGCGGCACCGGCCATAGGCGCGATGTACTGCATAGGGGCGGAATCGGCAGCGGTGGCCGAAACGATGATGGTGTAGTCGAGCGCACCGTGCTGAGCGAGGGTCTCGCGGATGTTGGCAACCGTGGAGGCCTTCTGGCCGATGGCGACATAGATGCAGACCATGCCCTTGCCGCGCTGGTTGAGGATAGCGTCGATGGCGATGGCGGTCTTACCGGTCTTACGGTCGCCGATGATGAGCTCACGCTGACCGCGGCCGATAGGCACCATGGAGTCGATGGCCAGCAGGCCGGTCTGAACCGGCTCGCACACCGGGGTACGGTCGATGACACCGGGGGCCTTGAACTCGATGGGGCGACGGTGCGTGGCGACGATGTCACCCAAACCGTCGATAGGCTGGCCGAGCGGATTGACGACGCGGCCGAGCATGGCGCGGCTCACAGGGATATCCATAATGCGGCCAGTGGTGCGGCACTCGTCGCCTTCCTTGATGGCGTCGACGGCACCGAACAGAACGGCGCCGACCTCGTCACGGTCAAGGTTCTGGGCAAGGCCGAAGACGGTCTCACCGGTATCGGAGCTCTTGAACTCCAGAAGCTCGCCTGCCATGGCGCTCTTGAGGCCGGAGACGCGCGCGATGCCGTCGCCTACCTCGTCGACCGTTGAAACCTCATGCGTATCGACCGTCGCGGAGAGGCTCGTGAGCTGCTCCTGCAGTTTCTTGGCGATATCCTGGGCATTGAGGGTTTCGGACATTAGGCTTCACCTCCGTACGAATTAGCAGAGTTTGCGAGGGTCTCCTGCGCGATGCGCAGCTGCGTCTTGACGGAAATGTCACGACGCTCGCCGCGGGCCTCGAGCACCAGGCCGCCCACGATAGACGGGTCGACCTGCTCGATAAGGAATACCTTGCGGCCGAAGTCCTGCTCGCATTTCTTAGTGATGGTTTGACGCAGCTCGTCGTCGAGCGGGATCGCCGTGGTGACGGTCACGCCCACTACATCCTCGTCTTCCTCGGCAACATACTTAAAGGCAGCTGCCACCTTGGGAAGAAGGTCGAGCTGGTCGCGCTTGGACATGGTGTCGAGCACAGCGATGATCTCGGGGCTGGCGCTAGCCAGACGCTCGATCATCTCGAGGTCCTCGAATACATGGTTCTCGGCCTTGGCGGCTTCCAAAAGGAAGCGCGCGTAGGTCTCGAGCACCTTGTCCTGATAGCGGCTAGTCGGCATTCAGGCTACCTGCTTCCTGGATGTAGCGCTCGATGAGCTTCTTCTGCTCGGCCTCGTCCTCGAGTGCCTCGCCCACGATCTTGGTGGCGACGGCAACGGACAGGTCGGCGATAGAGCTCGCGGCACCGGCGTAGATGGACTTGCGCTCGTCCTCGACGGTCGTGTGGGCCTTGGCGATGATCTCCTCGGCCTCCTTGTGAGCAGCCTCGATGATACGGGCGCGCTCGGACTCGGCGTCCTTACGGGCCTCGAGAACGATGTCGGCAGCCTGACGACGGGCGTCGGTAACGATCGAGTCGGACTCAGCGCGCTTGGCGATAGCCTCCTGCTTGGTCTTCTCGGCCTCGTCGAGGCTCTCCTCGATCTTCTTGCCGCGCTCCTCCATGGTTTTCATGATGCCCGGCAGGGCGACCTTGGCCAGCACGATCCAGATGATCAGGAAGGCGATAAGCGCCGGGATGAACTCCGCCATCTTAGGGATGAGGATGTCCGCACCGGCAGCGCCGTCCTCGGCGAACGCGGAAACCGGCATGAGCAGCGCGGCCGCGGACGCGGAGAGTGCGATCGCGCTCTTCTGGGATGAAAGATTCATACTTGACGCTCCGTGCTATTTAACGATCAGCGCGACAACGAAGCCGATCAGAGCCAGAGCCTCGCCGAAGGCGGAGCCCATGATGAAGACGGTGAACACGCGGCCCTGGACCTCAGGCTGACGGGCCATAGCACCCGTAGCACCCAGAGCAGACAGGCCGATAGCAAGACCAGCGCCGATAACACCGAGACCGTAACCGATAACTCCCACGATTCCTCCTTTGTCGTGCGTGTCTTATTTCACGCAGGATAACCTTTTTTATAACTGCCGGGCTCCATGGGTACGGGCACCGGCGGTTTAACGAATTGCTTACCTTTAAGGCGCGAGCGGAAGGCTACTCCTCCTCCGCGACCTCCTCTGCCTCGGAGACATACACGGCGGTAAGGACCGTGAAGACGTAAGCCTGGATGGCGCCGACCACAAGCTCGATCGCATAGATCAGGATGAGGATGGCAAGCCAGGCTAGCGAAGGCAGGGCGCCAACGGCGTGGGCCGCGGAAACCTGCTGAAGCAGCGGCTGCATGAACATGCTCGCCATGATGGCGAACGAGCCCATGACCACGTGTCCTGCGAACATGTTGCAGAACAGACGGACGGCAAGCGTGATGAGACGCAGGAAGGTCGAGAAAAGCTCGACGACCCACACAAGCACGTTCATCGGGAAGCTTACGCCCTGCGGGGCGAGGCTCTTGATGTAGCCGATCACGCCGTGAGCCTTGCATCCGTAGTAGATGAAATACACGAAGGCGAAGATGGCGAGCGCGGCGGTGGAGCCGATTGCGCCGGTGCCGGGCTTCATTCCCGGAATCAGGCCGATCATGTTATTGATCAGGATGAACAGGAAAAGCGAGCACAGGAACGGGAAGTGCTTCTTCCAGTTCTCACCCACGACGCCCTTGCCGATATCGTTCTCGACGTACTCGATGATGTACTCGAAACCGTTGACGAAGAAGCCCTTGGGGACCAGGGTCTGCTTCTTCTTGAACACGGCCAGGACGATCAGGAGCACGATCGTGGAGACGATCAGCCAAAACGAGTACTGCGTGATGCCGCAGCTCAGATCGCCCACGACAGGGGTGGAGCTGAACTCGCTGACCAGATGATTAATCTCATCAGGCAGCTTTTCAAAAATTTCCACGACTTACCTTTCGACCTCATGAGGATCTCGCAGCGCCTTGACGACACGAACCGTGCAGGCAGCCATAAAGGCCACGAAGCCGATCGCCTCGCCCAGGAGGAACATGCGAAATGCCTCTCCGAACAACACAAACACAACCAAGGTAAAGACGAGCAGGGCGATTGCCGAGACCGCAAGACTCACCATACCCTTGAGCATGTCCGCATTCTGTTTATCGTCAAGAACCGGCTTGAGCGTAAAGACAAAGGGAAGGAAGGCAATTGCGCCCGCGATGGCGCCTGCAACGATAGCGAGCAGATCGGCTATCTGAAACACTGGCGTCCTCACTTTCCTTTTTAACGCTTCACAGAACAGTTCCCGCCAAACATTGGTGACTATTGTACGAGCCAATCGCTAAAGTACAACCGAAAAAGCATCGGTTAATACGCACCTGTTCGTTTTCTTAAGACCTTCTTTATGCCGCAGGTACGGTAATACGTTTTTCTCGAACCCTGCAGGGCAAAACGTCCGTTAACAGGAGTGCGCGCGGTCGCCTTTTGTTCGTCCGCGCGCACCGTTTCTTCGTATTTGCAGCCGCGGCCGTTTAGCCCAGCGACTAGAGCGTGCCGTAGATGCGGTCGCCGGCGTCGCCGAGGCCGGGAACGATGTAGGCAGCCTCGTTGAGATGGTCGTCGATGGCGCAGGTATAGATATGTACATCGGGATCCTTCTCGGTCAGCGACTTGAGGCCCTCGGGGGCCGCGACGATGCACAGCATGCGGATGTCCTTGACACCGCGCCCGCGCAGGTAGCTGATGGCCATCTCGGCCGAACCGCCCGTGGCGAGCATGGGGTCGACGACCAGGCAGATGCGCTGGTCGATATCCTTGGGCATCTTGCAGTAATACTCGTGCGGCTCGTGGGTGACCTCGTCGCGCTCCATGCCGATGTGGCCCACGCGAGCGGAGGGCACCAGGTCGAGGATGCCGTCGACCATGCCAAGGCCCGCACGCAGGATGGGCACGATGGCGAGTTTCTTGCCGGCGAGCTGCTTAAACGTTGCGGTGGTGATAGGGGTCTCGACCTCGACGTCTTCCATAGGCAGGTCGCGCATGGCCTCGTAGCCGTCAAAAAGCGCGAGTTCGCGCACGAGCTGACGGAACTGGTTGGTGCCGGTGTTTTTGTCGCGCAGGATCGACAGCTTGTGCTGGACGAGCGGGTGATCGACAAGCGTCACACGGGACGCATCGTAGGTGACGGTCATGGGTTGATTGCCCCTTTCGTTGCGGCCGCAAAACGGCCTTGCTGACAAGGCGCGCAGCAATGTTGCCGCCGCACGCCATGCATTAGTTTAGCGGTTTGTTGTATCGAGCAGCCCATCGCAGCCCTACTGTGCGGTACTGAGCGAGCGCCTGACTGCATCACACCAGCCCGCAAGGTTTTGTTCGCGGCGCTCGGCGGACATGTGGGGAAGGAAGGTCCTAACGATCTGGGCATTTTGCTCCAGCTCTTCCAGGTCTTCCCAATAGCCGACGGCAAGACCCGCCAAGTACGCGGCACCGATTGCCGTGGTCTCCACCGTCTCGCATTGCAGCACGGGAATATCCAGCAGGTCGGCCTGGAATTGCATGATGAACTCGTTGCGCGAGGCACCGCCATCGACAGACAGGCGCTCGATCGAAAGCCCCACGTCCTGCTCCATGGCGCGCAGCACGTCGTAGCTCTGATATGCCATGGATTCGCAGGCGGCACGTACGATGGTCGCACGGCTCGAGGCGCCGGTCAGACCGCACACGATACCGCGGGCATGCGGGTCCCACCAGGGAGCGCCCAGACCCGCAAAGGCGGAAACGAAGTAGCAGCCCTCGTTGTCGCTAATCGAAGCGGCGAGTTGTGCCGACTCGCTCACGCTCGAGATGATGCCCATGTTGTTGCGAAGCCAGTTCATGGTGGAACCGGCAGCAAAGATGGAGCCCTCGAGCGCATAGCTGATCTTCCCGTTCGCAGCGATACCGATGGTGGAGACCAGACCGTTCTTGGATTCGACGATCTCGTCGCCGGTGTTCATGAGCATAAAGCAGCCCGTGCCATAGGTGTTTTTGGTCTGGCCGGGATGGAAGCAGCAGTGACCGAACAGCGACGCCTGCTGGTCGCCCGCCACACCCATGATGGGCGGCATGTTGGTCATGATGTCGCTCGCGACGCGGCCGTAGTCACCCGAGCTCCAGCGAACCTCGGGCATCATGGAACGTGGAACGTCAAAGAGCGCCAGCAGGTCGTCGTCCCAATCGAGCGTATAGATATTAAAGAGTGCCGTGCGGCTGGCATTGGTGTAGTCGGTGGCAAAGACCTGGCCGCCGGTGAGGTTGTAGATGAGCCAGGTGTCGATGGTGCCAAGCATGAGGTCGCCCGCCGCCGCGCTCTCGCGTGCGCCGTCGACGTTGTCGAGAATCCACTGTACCTTGGAGGCCGAGAAATACGGGTCGAGCGTGAGTCCCGTGCGG
Organism: uncultured bacterium; assembly: GCA_905214385.1. Taxonomy (GTDB): domain Bacteria; phylum Actinomycetota; class Coriobacteriia; order Coriobacteriales; family Coriobacteriaceae; genus Collinsella. The sequence continues at coordinate 104,522 of CAJMMF010000003.1, read as the reverse complement.
GAGCGCACCAGCTCCTCGCAACCCTGTTCAACCAACGCGTCGATTGCCGGCGCGGTACGGCGGCACTGCCATACGATGGCGTTATAGATCGGCTGACCGCTCACGCGGTCCCAGACCACCGTGGTCTCGCGCTGGTTGGAGATGCCGATGGCGGCAATGCGGTCGGAGTGGATACCGCTCTTAAACTGGACTTCCATCATGACGGCGATCTGGCTGGCAAGGACCGCCATGGGGTCTTGCTCTACCCAACCGGGACGTGGGAAGCTGGTTTTGACGCTGCGACGTGCCTGCGCGACGATGCATCCGTACTCGTCGACGATGGTCGCAAGTACCGAGGTGGTGCCGCAGTCGAGCGCCATGATGTAGGAACCGCCAAAGTTAAACGAGGCATCTTCCATGCCCAGGCTGCCCAGATTCAACGACATCGCTTACACCTTTCTATTGCATCGGGTCGGACAGGACCCGTTCGATCTCTGATGCGGGAAGTGCGCCTTGGCGCAGGATCTGGAGCCCGCCGTGCTGGAACGACACGATGGTCGAGGCGTCGCGACACGGGGTCTCACCGGCGTCGACGGCAACATCGACCCCCTCCAGGATGCGACCCTCGACGGCGGCAAAGCTTGCCGGCGAGGGCGCACCGTGCGTGTTGGCGCTGGTGCAGGCAAGGGGGCTGCCACAGGCGCGAATGAGCGCCTGCACCACGGGCGAGGCCGAAGCGCGAAGTGCCACCGTGTCGTCGGCGGCGCGCATAAAGGTCGGCACGCAGGGGGCCGCCTTGACCACGATAGTCAGGGCGCCCGGCCAGCATCGTCGGGCGAGCACGCGGGCCTCGTTAGGGATATCCACGCCATAGCGGTCGAGCGCTTCGACGCCATCGACCAGCCAAGCGACGGTTTGCGTGAGTTCACGTTGCTTGAGAGTGAAGATGCGGCGGTAGCCGGTACCGAGCGCAGGGACCGCGGCGCCATTGACGGTGGCTTGCGGGTCGCGCGGCCACGAGGGGGATTCGCTTGTGTCTTGGGGTGCGGCGTCCGAAAAGGCGTTAACTGCCACAGCGACACCATAGACGGTCTCGGTCGGGATCAGGGCCAGACCGCCACAGCCGAGCACCTCGGCCGTGTGCTCGACGGCAAGCCGATGCGGCTCGCGCGCTCCCTCGTATACCCGATAGACCGTCTGCATGTGTATGCCAGCCCCTTACGCTCTGGTGCAAGTTTGTTTACTGTGGGGCATTCTCGCACGAAACGTTCAATCTATTTGCCCAGAGCGCATGTTGGTTTGGTGAGCGGCTCTAGTAGTCGGTGAAAGTAAGGGGGTTATTGGACGGCTACGAACTTCTTTGGTCTTCCGGCGTGACGTTCTTGGGCGGCGTAACGCTCGATACTGTCTATCGTTATCATCCGACGGCCGTCGACGAGTTCAACATCGAGTTTGCCGGCTTTGACCAGCGCGGTAATCCGCGGAGCGGAGACTTTGAGGTCCAGCGCTGCGTCTTTAAATGTTCGGCACGCCGCTTCCCGAGCGTCCTCGTGGTCGATTTCGACTGAAAGGGCCACGACCTCGGCCGAGCGTTCGTACCCTGCCGGAGTCAAACCGTTGTTGAGGTCGTCGGCCAAAAACGCCATCAGTGCCTCGGTAGCATGGGCAATCGCTTCTTCGCGCGTATCGCCATCGGCAAAGGCGCCGGGAATCTGCGGGAAGCTAGCGCAGTAACCGTCGTCTTCTTTTATGAGAACGCAGTCATAGGTAAATCGCTGCCTCATTTTGCCTCCAACTACCATCCAGCTTGGCGACGAATACTTGCCCACGTGCCCTTCTTTGGTCGATCACCACCAGAGCCGTTCACGGTGACAACACGGTCACCAGAAACATACTTAGCATGACTACCGACTTGCGCGACCTTCACGAATCCATCGTGCTTGAGTAGGGCAATGATTTCCCGAAAGGTAGGAGGTTGCATGGGCCGACCTCTTTCAGCCGTCCTAATTATAAACTAATTTATAATTTTTGCTAACCAGTTAATAAATATTACTGGCGCTGTTTGGGCTCGGTGACGATGGCTCGGACGATGCGGGGGCGATCGGTGAGGTCGTGGACGATGCGCACGTCCGACAGACCCGCTTGGCGGCAGAGCTCGGCCGCAGCGTCGAGCGCGCCCTCGTAGAGCTCGCAGGCAAAGAGGCCGCCGGCGCGCAACATGTAGGGCGCCGCGTTGAGCAGGCGACGGAAGATATCGAGGCCGTCGGCGCCACCCTCGAGCGCCAGATCGGGCTCAAAGTCCTTGACCTCGTGCGGCAGCGAGCGCATGACATCGGTGGGGATGTAGGGCGGGTTGGAGACGAGTACGTCAAAGGTGCCCCACTCTTCACGGGGAATGGAGCTCACCAGGTTCGTGAGGCTGAAGGCGACCTCATCGGACGTGAGGCCAAGCGCATCGCGGTTTTTGGTAGCAAGGTCGATGGCGCGCGGCTCGATATCGGTAGCAGTGCAGGTGACGTGGCCGCGACGCTCCCAGGCGATCGAGAGCGAGATACAGCCCGTGCCGCAGCCGACCTCGAGAACGCGGGCAGTGCGGGGCTCGGCTGGGGCAGGCGCAGCGGCATCCTGAGCTGAAACCGTCTCCTGGTCGGCACCCTCGATGGCGATGCCGCATTCGTCGAGCTCGGGCTCGGCGGCTTCCGCGGCTTCGGCTTCTGCTGCTTGCGCGGCGGCTTCCTCGGCCTCGCGATCGGCCAGTTCCTCGGCATAGGCACGGCTGCCCAGTACGTCGCCGCCTAGCGCCGCCTCATCGGCAGCCGTCAGGTTAGCGGCACGGCGCTCGGCAGTCGCCCGTTCGTCTGCCAGCGCGGCCTCGGCCTTGCGTGCCTCCTCGACCTCATCGTTCCAAGGCAGCTCAACACGCTGACGGGCAGCAGCCTCGGGGCTCAGCACCTCGGCATCCAGATAATTGAGGACTTCCTCGACGAGCATCTCGGTTTCGGGGCGCGGAATGAGCACACCGGGAGCGCACGCGACGTCAATCATGCGAAACTGCGTGCTGCCGGTAATGTACTGTAGCGGCTCGCCTTTGGCGCGACGAACGACGGCCGCATGCATGGTCTCGAGCTGGGCCGCGTTAAGCGTCTCGTCCATACGCATATATAGGTCAATGCGCGCCAGGCCCGTGGCGGCGCACAGCAGCCACTCGGCAGAAAGACGGGGGTGCTCCTCGCCGCGCTCGGCCAGGTACTCCTTGGTCCACTCGAGACAACGCTTGATGGTCCAGATCTCGTTTGCCATGGGGTCCTCCCCTCTTAAGCGCCGGGCGGCGCGCGAATGTCGGAGCAGATTGTAAGCGAGGCCAGCGCTTGGCAAGGGACGATTGAAGGCGATTATCGAGAATCAGCCCAGAATTTTGTACCGAGCTCGCTCAAAGTGTTCGTTCGTCGACGTCTAGATTTGCATTCGTCAAGCTTTTGGCAAGGTTGCCCCAAAACTGACCAATATCTAACCAAGAACTTGCCACATCGCTTGACGCACGACCCATCAAAAATCGCTCCGCGACTTCTTGAACGATATTTTGAGCAATATTTTCGATAGCGGACTTATGCCGTCAATTACCTTAAGCAGGTAAGCAGCTCAAATGCCATAACAGCCGACTGAATAACATCTCAAAGCAATGTACCCAACCTAGTCATTTAAGAACGTCCCCAATGACTACATCTAAGGCGCCGCAGGTTGAGCATAAGTCAGCGAAAACGCCCCTAAGCGAGCAAGGTGACGTGAAAGAGGAGGGAAGCGTACTTTGGTACGCGACCGACGATTGAACGTCAGATTGCCGCTTAGGGGCGCTTGCAGCGTCGAGCCGTTACGCGGTTTGGTAAAACCGCGTAACCCGTTACACAGCCTGTGCCAGCTTCTCGGCTCGCTCGGCGGCGGCGAGTGCCTCGATGACGGTGCCGAGCTGGTCGCCCAGAAGGACGCCGTTGTAGGTGGAGTTGAAGCCGATGCGGTGATCGGTCACGCGGTCCTGGGGCTGGTTGTAGGTACGGATCTTCTCGGAACGGTTGCCGTGGCCGATCTGGCTCTGGCGCTCGGCACCGAGCTCTGCCTGCTGCTTCTCGAGCTCCATCTCGTACAGACGGGCGCGCAGCATCTGCATGCAGACTTCGCGGTTCTGGATCTGGGAGCGCTGTTCCTGCGACTGCACCACGGTGTTGGTGGGCAGGTGGGTGATGCGCACGGCGGAATACGTGGTGTTAACGCACTGACCGCCAGGACCGGAGGCGCAGTAGGTATCGATGCGCAGGTCGGACTGGTTGATCTGAACGTCGATCTCCTCGGCCTCGGGAAGCACGGCGACGGTTGCCGTGGAGGTCTGGATGCGACCCTGGGACTCGGTCTTGGGAACGCGCTGGACGCGGTGCACGCCGGACTCGAACTTCATGACGGAGTAGACGCGGTCGCCCTCGACCTTGAACTCGATGGACTTAAAGCCGCCGGCCTCGCTGGGGCTGGAGTCGAGCACGGTGGTCTTCCAGCCGCGCGACTCGCAGAAGCGCTGATACATCTTGTACAGGTCGCCGGCGAAGATGGCCGCCTCGTCGCCACCGGCGGCGGAGCGAATCTCGACGATGGTGTTCTTGTCGTCGTTGGGGTCGCTCGGGATGAGCATGTACTTGATGTCTTCCTCGAGCTGGGGAAGCTTGGCCTCGTTTTCGGAGATGTCCATCTGGAGCATCTCCTTCTCATCGGCATCGGTAGTATCGTGGAGCATTTCCTTGGCAGCCTCGATGTCATCGAGCGCGCCGATGTACTCGCGCGAGGCAGCGATGAGGTCGGACTGGTGCGCGTACTCCTTGTTGAGACGCGTGAACTCCTTGATATCGGAGGCGACGGCTGGGTCGGAAAGCTTCTTCTCGAGCTCCTCGTAGGCCTTGATGATCTTTTCGAGCTTGTCGCGCATGACGGACTCCTTTTATATGCGTGAAGGTGAAAATCGGCAGAATTGATGGGGCGCGGGGCGCCGCTGCGGGGGTAAAGCCCGGCTAGAACATGTCGATCTTCAGATACATGCGCATCCCTTCGCGTATGGGGGTACATAGTTGCGGTCTAACCCATACATGATAGCGTGCGCAGGCAAACCTGCATACAACCCGCACGGAATCCGACAAAGGGAGAGTCCCTTTGTCGGATTCTAGAGCGTATGGAGCAGGGCGATGAGGAAGCGAACACCCTGGAGGTAGGCGCGGCGGGTGATGCGCTCGTTGGTGCCGTGGACGCCGCGGTCGCACTCGTCATCGTCGACCACAAACGCCGAAAAACGAATGCATTCGGAGCAAATGTGCTGGTAGTTGGCAGCGTCGGTCGCGCCGATCACGGTCGAGGGGACAATCGCCAACGGCTCGGATGATCCGTTTTCCTCCGTCCCCTTTGGATCGCAGAAATAGCGGGCGGCGATGGAGCGAACCGCCTCGAGGCCGGGACCACCGATGCGCGGGGACGGCGAGGGCTCGGAGCTGCCGGGGCCCAGCTCCACTTCGACACGACCGGCAAGGTCCGCCCCGGCAACCGCCTCACGGCAGCGCGCCACAACGTCGGCCACGCCCGTGCCCTCGAGCATGCGGAAGTTAATGTTGGCCCACATATCCTGCGGCATCACGTTGGCGCCGGCGCTGCCTCCCTCGATCTGCGTGGGCGCGCAGGTGGTCGTCACCAGCGGATAGAGCTTCTTGCTGGCGAGGCAATCGCGGACAATGGCGCCCCCGTTGGCGGCAATCTCATCCGCCGTGTAGAGCCCCAGCTCGACAAGCTGCGCGGCAAGCAGATCGGTCACGCGCGTCGGCCACTCGATATCGCAGATTGCGGCGATGGCACGGCTGAGCACCTCGAGCGACGTGCCGCCGTAGGGGTTAGACGAATGCCCGCCCGCGCTCTTCGTCTTGAGCACGATATCGGCATAGCCCTTTTCGGCCAGGTCGGCATGCATAAGCCAGCCCTCGCCCGCGCCGTACTCGGCAGCCGGAACGATGCGGTAGTCGCCCTCGTCGATCAGGAACTCGAGCTCAACACCGCGCTCCTCGAGCACGCGGCCGATAGCTCCAGCGCCGTACTGCGTGGTTTCCTCGTCCTGGCCAAAGGCGAGCAACAGCGAACGCTTGTGCTCCCAACCGTGCGCCAATGCATACTCAACCGCCTCGAGAATGCCTGCGACCTGATCCTTCATGTCGATAGCGCCGCGGCCCCAAATGTAGGTGTCGTCCACGTGCCCGCTAAAGGGGGCGTGCGTCCAGTCGGCCTCGGTACCCGGCACCACGGGGACCACGTCCATGTGGCCCATGAGCATAACAGGATTGAGAGCAGGGTCGGAGCCGACAAGCGTCACCAACAGCGAGTGGTCGATAAGCTCGACCTCGCCCGCCGCAAACACGCGCGGCCAGGCCTGCTGCATATAGGCGCGCAGGTCGTCGAAGGGCTGCCAGTCCACCGCCTCGGCATCCATGCTCGAAATGGTCGGAAACGACAGCACGCGGCCCAAGCGCTCGCACGCGCTGACCTCGTCTATATCGGCAAAATCGTCCTCATGCGCAAAGAAGCGCCAAACCTCGGCCATGACATCCTTTCGATTGTGACGACAAAGGCCGCCCCACGGGAGCGGCCCTGCAACGTAAGCGTTTGCGGTCGGTTATTTGTCCTCGAGATAGCGAGAGAGGAACTCACGAGTGCGCTGGTGTTTGGGGTTGCCGAAGAGCTCGGCCGGCGCGGCATCCTCGAGCACCACGCCCTTGTCCATAAAGACCACGCGGTCGGACACCGTGCGGGCAAAGGCCATCTCGTGCGTGACGACGACCATGGTCATGCCGTCGGCGGCGAGCTTGCGCATGACCTCGAGCACCTCGCCCACGATCTCGGGGTCGAGCGCGGAGGTCGGCTCGTCGAACAGCATGATCTGCGGATTCATACATAGGGCACGAGCGATGGCCACGCGCTGTTTTTGACCACCGGACAGGCGGCCAACGGCGGCGTGCGCGAACTTTTCGAGTCCCACGCTCGTCAGATGCTCCATCGCGACCTTCTCGGCCTCGGCCTTGCTCATCTTTTTGAGCGTGACGGGCGCGAGCGTGCAGTTGTCGAGCACATCCATGTTGTTGAACAGGTTAAAGCCCTGGAACACCATGCCGATGTCCTCGCGCAATTTGTTGATGTTGCAGCGCTCGGCCGTGAGGTCCTGGCCGTGGAACCAGATGTGGCCCGCGTCCGGGGTCTCGAGCAGGTTGAGGCAGCGCAGGAAGGTCGATTTGCCCGAGCCCGAGGCGCCGATGATGGTGACAACCTCACCGGAATTGACGGACAGGTCGATGCCCTTGAGTACCTCGAGTGAGCCAAAGCTCTTGCGCAGGCCCTCGACGCGGATAAGCGGCTCTTGGTTTTGCACGGCTGCCGCAGTGCCGGTAGTGGCGGTATCTGCCATGATGATTCTCCTCGTCTTGCGCCTAGTTGGAGCTGGGCAGCGTGGCAGGGGCCTCGGCGCCCAGCTTTTTGCCAAAGGCTTCGAGCAGGCGGCTCGCCACGAGTGTCAGGATCAGGTAGACCACGAGCGCCACGCAGTAGACCTCCATCTGGCGGTAGTACACGCCGGCGACCGTGGTAGTAGCGTACATAAGGTCGAACACGCCGATGACCGAGAGCACCGACGAGTCCTTAATGTTGATGATGAGCTCGTTGGTGAGCGCCGGAATCGCGTTTTTAATGCCTTGGGGGAACACGACTTTGCGCATGGCCTGCCACTGCGACAGGCCCAGCGAGCGCGCTGCCTCGGCCTGGCCGGGATCGATGGACTCGATGCCGCCGCGCAGGACCTCCATCATGTAGGCGGTGGAGTTGAGCGAGATGGTGACGAGGCCGGCGGTGAAGGTACTCCAGATCTGGTTGGCCTGAGCGGTCTCGAAGCCCATGCCGCGCAAAACGGTAAAGCCCGCGTAATAGATGAGCAGGCCCTGGACCATCATGGGCGTGCCGCGCACGATGGTGGAGTAGATGGTCGCAAAGCCGCGGCCGATACTCTTAAAGAAGCGCACCAGGTCGTTGTCCACGCGGTCAAAGGTCTGAATACGCAGGAACACAAAGAGCAGCGCCAGGAAGAATGCGATGACGGTACCGAAGGTCGCAAGCGCGATGGTGATCTCGATACCGCGGATAAAGAAGTCGCCACTCTTGTAGGTCATGTAGACCAGGCTCGACAAAAAGTCGCTGGGGTTGGAATCCGAGACAATGCTCACCTGCACCAGGTCGATAAACGACATGACGCAGCGGTCGATAAAGAAGATCGCCGCGATAGCGACCACAACATAGCTACCCAGGCGCGCGCCGCGGCGGAAACGCTCGGATGCGAACGGCGACTTTTCGCGATAGTCACTCCAGTGCATAAGCTTGGTGACAAGCGCCGCTGCCGACACGACAATCCAGGCCCAAAGAATCGCCCAAAGGCAATCCTGGAAGATACCGGTGGGGGCTAAGAAGCTCAGCGGTGTGGGGTTGCGCTGGCTAAACGCCAGGCCGAGCGCCGCGATGACGCTCGTGCCCAGGTATACATAACGGTGGTCGGCCTTGATAAAGGAGGCCAGACGGTTGATGGCTTTCATGCTGCCTCCCTATGCCGGCTGACGGTCGAGGCACGCGTCCCACATTTGGTCGCGCTCCTCTTGGCTAATGCCCTTGAGTGTCTTGTCGATGAGCTTAAGCAGTTTGTCCGAGCCCTTGCGGCAACCGACATTTGCCGTGACCTCCTGCTTAAAGCCCTCGCCCTCGGCAAAGTGGATGGGGACGATACCGGGATTTTGGGCCATATAGCCCTTTTCGTTCTCAGTGTTGTAGGTCACGGCGTCGCACGTGCCCTGCAGCAGATTCGAGAACACCGTGGGGACCGAATCGACCGGGTTCTTGTGCACAACGCCCGGAATCTCGTCGATGACGGTATCGAGCATGGTGTCCTTTTGGCCGAGCACCGTGGCACCGCTGAAGTCGCTGAGCTTGGTGGCGTTTTGGTAGGGCGAGCCCTCTTTTACGAACAGGCCAAAGTAGCCAATGAAGTACGGGTCGGAAAAGCCGACGGACTCCTCGCGCTCGGGCGTGGCGCTCATGCCGGCGATGATGAGGTCAATCTGGCCGTTGTTGAGCGAGTCGATAAGGCCCGAGAAGCTCTGCTTGACGGCAACGGGCTCGCCGCCGAGAGCCTTGCAGACGATCTTGGCGATCTGCACGTCGTAGCCATCGGCATAGGCGCCCTGCACGTTGTCGATGGGGATCGTGAACTCGCTGGCCTCGGAAACCTGCCAGTTGTACGGGGCGTAGGCCGCCTCCATGCCGATGCGGATCTTATCCTTGCCGATCACAGAATCGGACAGGTCGTCGCGACCGCCGCCCGTCGTGGACTGAACTACTTCCAGCGTGGAGGGACGCTGGCAGCCGGCAAGTGCGCCGGCGACGACAGAAGCGCTCGCAGCGAGAGCGCTACCCAAAAAGATGCGACGGCTGCATACCGGCTGTGGATGCGCGTCGCGCTGTTGTCGAGATTGCATCTGGTGCCTTCCCAATTTCGTTTTGCTGACAATAAGACAGGATATACGCCCGCAACCAGCAGCGCGGCATGTGCGCGAAAAATTAATAGACACACGAGGACGATTGGCGCAAAGCAGCCTGCCCCATGTACCACTTGGCATGAAAAAGGCAAGGCATAGACCTTCTGGTCATGCCTTGCCTTTTGAATGACAAATTGTCGCTCTGGGTGGCGCGCAGCGTCGACCGGTCCGTCGTTCGTTAGAACGGCGGAACCTCTAGAGCAGGGTGACGCTAAAGGAACGGATGTCGGTAGCGCCCGGTGCCAACGTGATGGTGTTGACCTTGTGCTCAAAGACATCGTCCTCGGTGTCCATGGTGGTGTGGCCGGTCCAGGGCTCGAGCGCCATAAACGGAGCGTCGTTGGCGGCAGACCACACGCCGATGTACTTAAAGCCCTCAAAGTCGATCTTGACGCCGTGGCCCGACTTGCGGCCGCGCAGCGTGAGCGTGGAGCCCGGAGTATCGGTGAACATGATGGCATCGTTATCGAAGCTGCGGTGCGTGATGGGCAGCACGTCCGAGTTATCGGGAGCCTTGTAGCTACCCTCGAACGTCATGAGACCGTCGGGCGTGATGATGGGAGCCTCGTTCGTCCAGGCCTCGGTAAACGCCAGCTCGTAATCCTCGAATACCTCGTCCTCGGCACCGGGGGCGGGCACGTTAAATGCGGGGTGGCCGCCCACCGAGAACGGCAGGTCCACGTCGCCGGTGTTCGTAACGGCAAAGGTCTGGGTAAGCGTGGCGTCGCCGGTCAGGGCATAGGTCATGTTGAGCTTAAAGTGAAACGGAAAGGCCTTGAGCGACTCGGGCGTATCGGTGATCTCGTACGTTACCGAGGAGCCGTCCTCCGAAACCTCGACCAGCTTGTGCTCGACGATGCGCGCGAGTCCGTGGCGCGGCATCTCGCAGGTGCCGGCCGCAGACGTTGCCGTGTTGTTGCGCAGCGAGCCCACAATGGGGAACAGGATGGGCGCATGCTTGCCCCAAAAGGTGGGATCGCCCTGCCACAGATACTCGTTGCCGTTGAGGGCAAGGCTCGTGAGCTGGGCACCCATGGAATCGATGGCCGCGGTGAGGCCGCCGCGCTTGATGGTAGTGACGGTGGACATGCTACTTCCTCCAATAGTAAACAACGGTGTCGAGGGCTATTGTCCCACTCTTGGCGGCGGGGTTGAGCGACAGGTGCAGTTATTGAGCAATAGCGTAAAGGTCAAACCCGCCCTGCGGCGTGCTATCGACCGTATCGGGCGCCTGTGAATTAAAACTCACCGGAACCATGCGCTTTGAGGCACGGTAACGCGTGCCGTCGGTGGCGACGGGCGGCTCATCGACCGTGAGCTCGTAGTCGCCGGGCTTGAGCTCGATGCCGTCACCTTCGGAATTGACGTATTGGTACTCGTCGATCGCTTGCCCCTTGAGCGTGCGACCCACGATATGGACGAGCATCTGGCTGTCGCCGCGCGCGGTGTCCCACGTCGCGCCGTCCTTGACCTCGACCGATACATGCACCGAGCGCGTGCGGCTGAGCGATTGTTCGACGGACATCTCGACCTTGGCGGCGTCTTTTCGTTGTTGTTCAACATGGCTCCAGACGTTTCCAATTACCGAGCATGCGATAACGCCGGCCATGAAGGCGATGAGGATGGGGCCGAGCGGAGAGCGACGGCCCGCGTCCTCCTCGCGAGCCAGGTCGGGGCGATGTGTGGGCGCAGGCGCCTGGGCACCCTGCGAGGGCACGTCGAGAATGCTGAAGGATGCCGTGCTGTCGGGATCGATAGTGTGACGCGGCTGCGGGGTCTTTGCCGGCGAGATGGACATGTCGGCTGGCTCACCCAGTGTGGCCGTGGCATCGGCCTTTGCCTCGTCGGCCTCAGCCTGGGCCCAAGCCTGCTCAAAGGTCAGAGGCTCGGCGGCATCGGAGGCGGCGTCAGGCTCGACAGCAGCATCGCTGCCGGTCTCGTCCTCGTCGCTCGACACGTCACGCGGCGCGGGCTCGTCCCACTCCTCGTCCGGAGCCTCGCCCTCGCTATACCACCATTCAAAGTTATCGATATCCATACGGGGCGCCCCCTTGGCCTCGCAAATAAACACTTGCTAGCCTTATACCCCCAGATGACACGGGAGCTCGCCGGCACAGACAGGAAAAGCGTCACAACATTCGACGCTTTTCCTCGTTTTCGAGATTTTCATCGAATGTTGTGACGGTTTGGGCAGCAGCCACACCACGAATGTGACGAAGGAGCAGTCCCCTTGTCACATCTAGAGGGCGACGGGGATTTGGATGCAGCAAAAGTCCTCTTGGTGGGACTCGTCGTAGCTCGTAGTATCGAGGTAGCAAAAGTCGAAGGCGTTGCCAACGGGCTGGAGCGCGTGCTTGTCCATGCAGGCCACGACGGCGCGGATGCCCTCGGGCTCGTACGGCATGCCCCAGCGGCTCATGCACAGATATGTGCCCTCGGGCAGCACTTCGATGCCGATCTCTGCCAGCTCGGCGGGATCGCTCGGCAGCAGCTCCTCGACACCGCGCGGTAGCACGGCAAAGGAGCCGGCGCCGGCGACGGGGTCGTCGGAATGCAGCGCCTCGCGACGCAGCATGGCGCCCCAGCCGCGCATGGGACGCGTGCCCGTCAGCGCACGCATGCGCAGGATTGCCCGCATGAGCGTGGGGTGAAGCATCGAGCGGCCGCGCTCTATATCGCCCGGAAACTCCTCAAAGACCACGTAGCGGCGCTCGAATTGCTTGAGCTCCGGCTTGCCCTCGCGCTCGCGCCAGTAAACCGCCTCGTCGTAAAAACTCAGCCGCTCCTGCACGCTCGCACGCTCGGCTTTGAGCCCGGCAATCTGCTCGTCGAGCGCCTGCACCCGCGAGCGCAGGTGGTCGGTCATCTCTCCAATGTCGAACGTCGAGGTCAGGCGATCGATCTCGTCGAGCTCCAGTCCCAAGTCGCGCAGCATGCAGATCAGACGCATGAGCGGGATCTGCGTGGGCGAATAGAAACGGTAGCCTTTTTCGTTAACCACGGCGGGTTTAAACAGACCGATCTTGTCGTAGTAGATGAGCGTTTGGCGCGAAACATTAAACAAGCTCGCCATCTCGCTAATCGCATACATACCCGTCTGCATAGGTCCTCCCGACACACCCTTTGACACGAAAAGCCCACCGCCCACAGGGGCAGCGGGCTCAAACACTCCTCGTATCCTACCCTAAAGATGCCTATGACCAGCGCTTATAGTTGGCGCACGACACGCCGACGGCCTCGAGTGCCTTGGCGGCGATGTGATGCACCGCCTCATCGAGCGTGACGGTGCCGTTGTAAAACGTGAGCATGGGCGGCATGAGCATGACGCCCGGCACGCGCGCCAGGCGTGCCATATTGTCGACATGGATCGCACTGAAGGGCGTCTCGCGCACCATAAGCACCAGGCGGCGCTGCTCTTTCATCTGCACATCGGCCGCACGCAGCAACAGGTTTTCGCTGTAGCCGCTCGCGATGCCGGCGAGCGTCTTCATGGAGCAGGGAGCCACGATCATGCCGTCGACCGGATAGGTGCCGCTTGCGATGGCAGCGCCAATGTTCTTGTTGTCGTAGACCACATCGGCATAGCACGCAAACTCGTCGAGCGTCATGCCGAGCTCCTGCTCGATGGTGATCTCTCCCCCGCGCGTGACGACAAGCGCCGACTCAGCGCCGGCCTGGCGCAGGCATTTGAGGCATTCAAGGCCCAGTGCCGCACCGCTGGCGCCAGACACGCCAACGACAATGCGACGGGGACGAACAGAAGACTCAGGCATGACAACTCCTTAACTACTTGGTAGGGCTACTTACTAGAAGGCGAGCTCGGCGGCCCACTTGTCCTTGTCGATCTCCATGAACTGCGAGCGGATGAAGTTCTTCTTGAGGTTAAACGGAACCGTGCAGTCGAAGATGGCCTTGCAGGCGATACCGTGCTCGCGGATCGAAGGATCGAACGCGGGGTCGTTGGACGGATCGAGCACGTGGCAGTGGCAACCGGGGATGGTGATGAGGTCCACGTCGGCCTGGAAGCGCGTGGTCATGGCCCACATCACGTCGCTCATATCGAAGATGTCGACATCCTCGTCGACAAGGATGACGTGCTTGAGCTCGGAGAACGCCGAGAAGGCGAGCATGGCGGCGTTGCGCTGACGGCCCTCGTCATTTTTGCTCGACTTCTTGAACTGCATGATGGCAACGAACTTGCCGCCACCGCAGGGAGCGGCGTGAACGTTGAGCAGGCGGCCCGGGATAGCGGTCTCGACCATCTTGTAGATGGAGGCCTCGGTGGGGATACCGGCCATGGACACGTGCTCGTGCGAAGGGCCGATGCAGCTCTCCATAATGGGGTTGACGCGCGTGGTGACGGCGGTGATCTTGATCACCGGGCAGACCTTGGCGCCACCGGTGTAGCCGGGGAACTCGGGCATGGCGTAGCCGTGGCCGTTGACATCCTCGTTGATGGTCTCGTCGTGCATGAGGTAGCCCTCGAGCACGTACTCGGCATTGGCAATGCACTTCTGCGGAACGGTGACGCAGTCGGCAAGCTCGACGGCGCGGCCGCGCAGGGCGCCGGCGATCTGCAGCTCGTTGAAGCCGAGCGGCGTGGTGGGAGCCTCGAAGCCGCAGCACATGTACACGGCGGGGTCCAGGCCGATGGAGATGGAGATGGGCATATCCTCGCCGCGCTGGCAGTACTCGTCAAAGAACGCACCCAGGTGACGGCTGCCCGGGGTGATCCACATGGCGAGCTTGTCCTTGTCGACGCAGGAGAAGCGGTGGATGGTTACGTCGGACTGGGTGCCATCGGGGCTCGTGCCATAGGCGAGGCCCATGGTGATGTAGGGGCCGCCGTCAACGGGCGTGTTGGTGGGAGCGGGAACGATCTTGCGCAGGTCAAAGCCCTCGTCGGTCGCCTTGTACACGACCTCCTGGCAGTCGACGTGCTTGCCCTCGGCGATCTGCTCAGGGGCGATCAGGTTCTCGAAGCGCTTGCCGATCTCGAGACCCAGGTGCTCCTCGTCCAGGTCGAGCAGGGCGGCAACGCGCTTGCGGCTGGCAAGCATACCGATGCAGACCTTGGCGTCGTCAAAGCCCTTGACGTTGTTGAAGACCATCGCCGGACCCTCTTTGGTCGGGCGCATGACGGTGCCGCCAGCACCGACGTGACGGTAGACGCCCGAGACCTCGGCATCGGGATCGACCTGAGTGTCGGTCTCGAGCAGCTGGCCCGGCATCTCACGCAAAAAGTCGAGCGCGGAACGCAGGTCGTGGATCTGGGAAGCATCAGTAGTGGACATGGCGTACTCCTTTCGGGAGAGTGTCCGGCGACGGGGTGCCGCCGGACGGGGTAACGTAATGGGGCCGCGGCGCTCACAAATGGAGCGCTCGACCACTCGAAGTTCAAGCGCTTGGCTGCTTACAGCCGAGGCGCTCGACCGCTTACATCAGGCCAAAGAGGTGGAACCAGGCGGCCTCGACCAGCACGACGACAAAGACGACCGCGGTGAGGGGGATGCCCATGCGCATAGCCTCTTTGGAGGTGTAGCCGCCGGCGTCCTTGCCTTCGCCGATAAGGATCGGCAGGTTATGGAACGGCAGGATGTAGTGGATGTTGATGGACGTGAAGACGATGAGCGCCACGGCGAGTGGGCTCACGCTGGAGCCGGCGGCAAAGCTGATAAATGCCGGCACGCACACGCCGAGCACGGCCATGACCGAGCCCATGAACATGTGGATGATCATGGAAAGCGCGGCGACGAGCAGGGCGAACAGGAAGATGTTCTCGGGGACGGAGCTGGGGAGCACGACGTCGGCGATCCAGGCGTTCATGCCGGTGGCACCGCCCACGGAGCCCACGGCCATGGCGGCCGTCAGGAACATGAGGGACTTGATGTCGACAGCGTTCCAGCTGGCGGGAGTGAGGACTTCGCCGATGATGGGCATGGCGAGAGCGACGCCAATGGCCAGGGTGACCCAGCCGATATAGTCGCCCGAGACGGTGAGCCACAGCGCGATGGCGATGACAAGCCACACGATGGTGCGGATCTCCTTGACGGAGAGCTTGCCGAGCGCGGCCTGCTTGGCCACGATCTGCTCGCGATCGTAGACGAGCTCCTTGCTGGGCTTAAAGAGGAAAAGGCCCAGGAACAGGGTGCACAGCAGCGCAACCAGCATAGGCACGCTCATGTACAGGAACCAGTCGACGAAGGACGGGCTCATGCCGCCGGCCTCGGCACTGTACTGCGCAACGAGCGGGTTAAGCGTGGAGTCGCCCGTCAGGAAGAACATGGAACCCGGGGCGGCAGCGGCAAACACGAGGAAGCCGAGCTTGCCCTTGTCGTCGTCACCGTAGCCGGCGGACTCGGCAATGACCGAGACGACGGCGAGGATGAGGAAGGCGCGGGGGAACGGATGCGGGATCAGCAGCGACAGCACAAAGGTGAGCGCGAAGATCGAGATGATGAGCGACTTGGCGTCGCGCACGAACTTGAGCATGAACGCGTAGGCGATGCGCTCGCCCAGGCCCGACTCCTTGACCGCGCTGGCGATGAGGTAGGCGCCGATGACGAGCCACATGGTGGCCTTGGTCCACGAGCTAAACGTGGAGGCGACCGTCGCCGAGATGCTCGCGGCGCCCGTGTCGTCCACGCACACCTTAAACAGAACGAGCAGTGCGCAGTAGAGCAGGCCCACAAAGCCCGGCTGTGCCACGCCGCATGCCCAGAACACCACCGTGGCGAGCGTCAGTGCCAGACAGGTCTGACCGCCGACCGTGAGCTCGACCGTCGAGCTCAGCTCCGCCAAAGGAAGAAACTTCACCAGCAAAAAGACAACGATACCCAGCACAAAGCCAATTTCGCGCTTGGTGATCTTAAACGCCTTCTTTTCCGCTTCCATCTCCCCACCTTTCTTGTTGGGGGCGCTCCGAATTCGCAGCCATGTTGCCGCTTAAAAAGGGGCGCCCGTTATCGGACACCCCTTACGTTGCGCTGTGTTGCGGCAATACAGTCAAGCGGATTTTTTGGATGAGAAGCGATTCCCTAGACAAAAACCGTCACAACATTCGACGCTTTTCCTCGTTTTCGAGATTTTCGCCGAATGTTGTGACGGTTTGGATGTGGCAAAGGGACTGTCTTTTCTACATAGCGAGGGCCGTGCGGATGAATGGGTCGCCGAGGGCCTCGCGGAGCCAGGGGGCCAGCTGCTCGGGGTGACCCTGCAGGTAGCCGTCGAGCTCGGACGGAGCCACGCGGCGCACCTCCGAGATCTCCTCTTGGTTGATATGCAGCTCGCCCGGCTCAACATGGGCAAGGTAGACCTCGCACCATTCGCACTCGCAGCGGCCGTCGCCGTGGTCCTCGCGGTACACCACGTGTCCGAGGTGCTCGAGCTGATCGGGCTCACGCGCAATGCCGAGCTCTTCGTTGATGCGGCGCGCCGTGGCGGCCGCGACGTCTTCCCCGGGGAGCGGATGGCCGGCGCAGCTATCGGCCAGCACCCCGCCCCACAGGCGCTTGAGCGGACTGCGGCGACAGAGCAGTAGGCGCGCGTCTTCGCCCCGGCCCTCGACCAAAAGCGTCAGAAATGCCTGATGCAGGATGCCCTCGCCGGTATGGGCCCCGATGCGATCGACGGGGCCGAGCGCCTCGCCGGTCGCGGCATCGACCGCCACGACCTCGGCGCCCGCGCCGCCCTCATCCCAGCCGGCGCGCAGAATGCGGGCTGCGGCTTCCTCGAGCGCGGCGATGAGCTCCTTGGTGGTGTCGAGCACGCGCTGCAGGTCGTCACCGCTCGCCTGTTCAACATGAAAACCCGTGCTTGCAACTACCGGCACGCCAAAGCGCGTGGCCAGCGCCGCCGCGATATCGTGCGCCGGGATCTCGTCTCGATGGCACGGGACAGCCAGGATGCTCACCGTTGCCGTGCGCCCGGGCTCGGGGCGCGGAATGGCCTGAGCCGTGGCGCCCAGGTGAGCAAACTCCGGCGAGCAGGCGTACACCGCCATGCCTCGCGGCGTCACCGTCAGCTGGGCCTCGAGCGCAAACCTGCCCTCGCCCACTGCAACCTTTGTCGCATGCATACCCATGGGATCTCCTGTCGCCCGCAATGTACCTGAGACCATCTTCGCCTGTATTGCGACTATACAGGCAAGCACAGCCT
The DNA here is from genome assembly GCA_905214385.1 of uncultured bacterium. Classification (GTDB taxonomy): domain Bacteria; phylum Actinomycetota; class Coriobacteriia; order Coriobacteriales; family Coriobacteriaceae; genus Collinsella. Next base: position 86,748 of record CAJMMF010000003.1, on the reverse strand, counting down.
GCGACAAAGGAGGCAGGCACCTGACACATTCTGTTAGAGTTGCAGGGATTGAATCCCGCTTATTCATGCGACATTGGAGTGACAACCTTGACCGCCGCAACCACGTCTAAAAGTAAGTCAACCGCCGCCGCGCTCTCCCCCGCGCGCACCAAGCTCTGCCTGGCGCTGCTCGTGCTGTTGGGATTCTCGCTCGGCTGCTCAGAGTTCGTGGTCATCGGCATCGAAAGCGACTTGGCGACGGAGCTCGGCATCTCGCTTGCCACAGCGGGCCAGCTCATCAGCGTGTTCGCACTCGTCTACGCCATCGCTACGCCAGTGCTTGCGCTCAGCACGGGACGCTTCCGCCGCTACCGGCTGCTCGTGTGCTACAGCATCGTCTTTGTGCTCGGCAACCTGGTCATGGCGTTGGCGCCCAACTTCCAGGTACTGTTTATCTCGCGCATTGTCCTGGGTTCTGTCTCGGGCGCACTGCTCGCCGTGGGCGTGACGTACATCCCCGAGCTGCTGTCCCCGCAGCAAACTTCGCTTGCCATCTCGGTGGTGTACGGTGCGTTTTCCGTGGCGATGGTCTTTGTCACTTCGATCGGCAAGTTTGTGGCCGACACGCTCGATTGGCACATGGCCATGTACGGCACGCTGACCTTTGCCGTTCTAATCTGCGGAGCGCTCGTGGCGTTTATGCCGCGCGCTGGGCAGACCGATGAGCCCGCCACCTTCCGCGAGCAGGCGGGTCTGCTACGCGAGCCGAGCATCATCACCGGCATGCTCATCTTTTTGTTTGGCGTGGGCTCGGTCTACGTATTCTACGGCTACGTGACGCCTTATCTTGAGCAGGTGCTGGGTATGGGAACCGTTCAGGCGAGCACCACGCTTATGGCCTACGGCGTGTTCTGCCTGATCTCGAACATCCTGGGCGGATGGATCGACGCGCGTTTTGGCATGAAGGCACTGCTTGTGACGTTTGTGCTGCAGGCCGCGGCGTTACTCGGGCTGTTTGCCGTGGGCGGCACCATGCCGCTCGCGCTGGTCTTTGTCTTTAGCCTGGCGATGCTCATGTACCTGTTCTCGGTCTCATGCATCACGCACTTTATGGACGTGGCACGCAGCCGCCATCCCAAATCGATGGTACTCGCGAGCTCGGTAGAACCCATGGCGTTTAACGTCGGCATTTCGTTTGGCACCGCAGTAGGCGGCGCCGTGGTGAGCAGCGTTGGCATTGCCTACGTTGGCGCGGTTGGTGCCGCGTTCTCGCTTGTGGCCTGGGCGCTTACGCTGGTGACGATTAAGCTGGCTCGCTGGGAGCGCAAGCGAGCGAGGGCGTAAGCGCAGATGCGATACTCGAGCTCGATGATGGCGATCGAAAGGAAACCGCATATGCAACGTGTACTGTTTATCTGCCATGGGAACATCTGCCGCTCGACGATGGCTGAGTCGGTGTTTACCGAGCTCGTGCGCCGCGCTGGGCGCGAGGCGGAGTTTGTCATCGATTCCGCAGCGACCTCAACTGAGGAGATCGGCAACCCGCCGCATCATGGCACGGTCACCAAGCTGCGCGAAGTCGGGATTCCCGTCGTTGCGCACCGTGCCCGCCAGGTGCGTCGAGCAGAGTATGGCGACTGGGATCACATTGTCTATATGGATGCTGAGAACGCGCGCGGCCTGCGTCGCATCTTTGGCGACGACCCCTACGGCAAGATTACGCGCTTGCTCGATTGGACCGAGCGCCCCGGCGACGTGGCCGATCCCTGGTACACCGGCAACTTCGATGCCACCTACCGCGGCGTACTCGACGGTTGCACTGCTATGCTCGAGCAGCTGTAATCGATGAAATGCAGAGTTTTTAGAGCCATAAATCGGATGAAATGTAGAAATTTGACCTTACTCGCGCACAGCACAACGACGACAACGCCTAAGCATAGGCATAAGCGAAGTCGGAATTCCCATATACAAATCGAGCGTGGTTTTTCTCCCACTTTGAGCGTTCAAGTGCGCTCTAAACGGGAGAAAATCCACGCTCATTTTCTCGGCGGGAGATAATCCACGCTCAACTACTCGTCGACGATCTCGGCAAGCCAGACGTTGAGGGTATCGACCTCGGGGCAGCAGAACTTTGCCGTACCAGGCTCGTTGCCAGGCACGGTTCCGCCATAGCGCAGGATATCGATATAGGGAAAGCCCACATGGCAGGCCATGGCGCACATCTTGCCGCGGTCTCGGTCGAAGTCAAAAACGTCGCCCGGCTTGTGACCATGGTGGCAGCGGCACGCACCTAGCTGGTCCACGCAGCTCACGCGGATACGCGGACGCTTGCCACGCGGCGCGCCGAGCGGCTTGTTCTCGCCCGCAGGCTTGACGCCGCCCTCGCCAGCATTACTCATGGTCGATCACGTCCAAGCAGGCCTCGATGGGCAGGCCGGCCGACTTGTCCTCTTGATCGGCATTGCGCTCGATAAGCTCGGCCACCACGCGCATGGCATCGGACGTCGCGCGCTGCAGACTCCAACCTGCCATAACGCGGCCGACGAGCACTGCCGAGAACGTGTCGCCCGTACCCGGGAAATAGACCGGAATGAGCTCAAAGGGAATCGTGAAGTACTCCCCCGCTACATGGTCGTAACCGATAACCGCGTTCGTGCCATTGACCACGGCGCTCGTAATGACCACCGACTTGGCACCCAACTCGCGCACGGCGTCCACAAGGGCGCGGGCCTCATCGGGCGTGATCTGCTCTGCAATAGGCGTATCGGCGAGCAGACAGGCCTCGGTGTAGTTGGGCACCGCGTAGTCTGCGCACTCCAGCAGGTGCCGCATGAGGCCAATCGTGGACTCGGGCACGCCGGCATAGAGCTTGCCGTTGTCACCCATGATGGGATCGACGAACACCTTGGTGCCCTTTTGCGCACGGCGGTGGCAAAAGTCCGAGATGATGCGCGTCTCTTCCTCGGTCACGATAAAGCCGGTCGAGATGGCGTCGAACTCAAAGCCGAGCTCCTCCCAGATAGCGAGGCTTTGACGCACGTACTCGGTGGTGTCGTGGATGTAGAACTTGGGGTAGTTGAGCGTGTCGGACACAAGTGCCGTCGGCAGATTGTGGATACGGTAACCCATGTGCGACAGCACCGGCAGCATGGCGGAAAGCGCGACCTTGCCGTAGCCGCACATATCGTTAATCAGCAGCAGCTGAGTATTCTTCATGAGGGTCTCCCTTGTTTCGGGCGCGGCGCGGCAGCGCCACAGTGCGACTAAGTGTAGCGCAGGGGGCATTGCGAGCGGGCGGTGGCGCCGTGGAGGTCAAATTGTTGCGGAAAGGTTTCGGAAAATGATCCCTTTTTTCCTCCGTCCCCAAGGGATCACATGCACCGAAGCGGACCGTGGCGGAATCACGGGTTGAGGACGGACAGCGAAAGCGTTCCTAAGCGAGCAAGGTGACGTGAAAGAGGAGGGCATAGGCCTTGTGGCCATGCCCGACGATTGAACGTCAGATTGCCGCTTAGGAACGCTTGCAGCGTCGAGCGGTTACGGCGTTTGGCAAAACGCCGTAACTATAAAGTTTGGTACCTTGACATTTATTTACCGTGCTCCTAAATTGGTTAGGCACAAAACAATTCAACTACCTAACTAAAGAAAGGAGCGAAGCTTAGATATGTGTGTTGAACCACTCGTCCTTCCGCATGAGCCCGGCGGTGACCCGTCGCAACCGGTAGACATACCCGAAGCGGTCAGCGCCGAAGACAAACTCGCCAAGCGCGTCCTGAGCGGCCTGGGCTTTTGCGGCCATTACATGCATTTTCATGGCGGAGGCGTGTCCGGCAAGGCGCCCATCATCTGCCTGCTGGCCAAGCAACCCGGCGGCGAGATGTCGCAGCAGGAACTCGGCATGCACTTTGACCTCAAGCCGGGGTCGCTTTCCGAGATCCTGTCCAAGCTCGAGCTCAACGGCCTCATCGAGCGCAGCCGTAACCCCAAGGATCGACGGCAGCTCACCATTCGCCTGACCGAAACCGGCCGGGAAAACGCCCGCATCGACCAGGCGGCCCGCATTCGCTTTAGAGAGCAAGCCTTTAGTGCCCTCACCCACGACGAGCGCGAGCAGCTCGCCGAAATGCTCGAGAAAATCCGTGTAACCTGGGAGGAACTGGATGATTAAAACCCTCATGGGAAGCATCCGCGGCTATATGAAAGTCACCGTTGCCACGCCGCTGCTCGTGCTTGGCGAGGTGCTCTGCGAGATGCTGATTCCATTCATCACCGCCAACCTGATCGACGCCATCAAAGACGGCGCCACCGTAGCCGAGATGCTTCCCACCGCGGGCCTTTTGGTGCTCATCGCGCTGACATCGCTTGCTTTTGGCGCCGCGGCAGGCGTCACCTGCAGCCATGCGAGCTGCGGCTTCGCCAAGAACCTGCGTCACGACCTGTTCTACAAGATCCAGACGTTCAGCTTTGCCAACATCGATGAGTTCTCGAGCTCATCGCTCGTCACGCGCCTGACCACCGACATCAACAACGTTCAGCAGGCCTTTATGATGATCATCCGTATCGCCGTGCGCGCGCCGCTGGTATTGGTCTTCGCCTTTACCATGGCGTTTATCATGGGCGGCAGCGTCGCCATGGTCTACCTGGTCATCATTCCGCTGCTGGGCTTTGGACTGTTCTTTATCATCTTTAAGGTGCGCCCCATCTTCTCGCGCGTGTTCCACAAGTACGATGCCCTTAACGAGTCCGTCGAGGAAAACGTCACCGGCATGCGCGTGGTTAAGAGCTACGTACGCGAAGACTTTGAGAAGGAGAAGTTCGCGGCCGCCGCGCGCGATGTCCAGATGGACTTCACCCGCGCCGAGAAGCTGCTCGCCTTTAACAACCCCATGATGAACATCTGCGTCAACGGCGCGTTTGTCGTCATCATCTACCTGGGCTCCAAGCTCATCATCACGAGCCAGGGCACGCTGTTCGACGTGGGCCAGCTCTCCTCGACCTTTACCTATGGTTTCCAGATTCTCATGAGCCTGATGCAGCTGTCGATGATCTTTGTCATGGTGACCATGGCCGACGAATCGGCACACCGCATTGCCGAGGTGCTGGCCGCCGAGCCCACGATCGCCAATCCCGCCGAGCCCGTGCTCGAGGTTGCCGACGGTTCCATCGACTTTGACCACGTGAGCTTTAAGTATTCCGCGCATGCGAAACGCCAGGCGCTCGACGATATCGACCTGCACATTACGAGCGGCGAGACCATCGGCATCATCGGCGGCACCGGCTCGGCCAAGTCCACGCTCGTCAACCTCATCGCCCGCCTGTACGACGCCACCGAAGGCACCGTGCGCGTGGGCGGCATGGACGTGCGCGACTACGACCTGGACGCACTGCGCCACCAGGTCGCCATGGTGCTGCAGAAAAACGTGCTGTTTAGCGGCACCATCGCCGAGAACCTGCGTTGGGGCGACCCGAATGCCACCGACGAGGAAGTCCGCGAGGCCGCACATCTGGCCTGCGCTGACGAGTTTGTCGACGGCTTCCCCAAGGACTACGACACCTGGATCGAACAGGGCGGCTCTAATGTTTCCGGCGGTCAGAAGCAGCGCCTGTGCATTGCGCGTGCTCTGCTGCGTCGCCCCAAGATCTTGATCCTGGACGACTCCACGAGCGCCGTCGACACCAAGACCGACGCCAAGATCCGCGAGGGGCTGGCGAGCTATCTGCCCAACACGACCAAGCTCATCATCGCCCAGCGTATTAGCTCCGTGCAGGATGCCGATCGCATCATCGTCATGGAGGGCGGCCGCATCAAGGACATCGGCAACCACGACGAGCTGCTCAAGACGAGCGAGATCTACCGCGAGACCTTCACCTCGCAGAACAAGATGAGTGCCGAGGGCGAGGATGCGGGCGAGACCGCTGCAGCCGGCACCGAGGCATCTGCATCGCAAGCCCAGACCCAGGAAGGAGGCGAGGCACATGAGTAAGGCCACTACCGCCGAGCGCGCACGCAACCGCAAGGGCGGCACCATGACGCGCCTCATCAAGATGCTCTTTGGCTTCTACCCCGTGCTTTTGCCCCTCGTCGTCGCCGGCGTGGTGCTCTGCGCCGTCATCAACTCCATTGGCGCGACGTTTCTCCAGAGCGCGCTGCAGGTCATCAGCGAATCATGGCAGTCGGGCGACTGGACGGCCGCGCAGCCCAAAATTCTGAAGCTTGTGACTACCCTCGGCTGCATCTACGCCGTGGGCGTCGCGTCTTCGCTCTTCTGGAACCGCGCCATGGCCGTCATCACGCAGGGCTCGCTCGAGAAGCTGCGCGAGATGATGTTCAACCGCATGCAGGACCTGCCGATCCGCTACTTCGACACGCACCAGCGCGGCGATATCATGAGCCACTACACCAACGACATCGACACGCTGCGTCAGATGATCAGCCAGTCGCTGCCCAACCTGCTCATGACGATCATCATCATCGTCACGGTGTTCTTTATCATGCTGTACTACAGCGTGTGGATGTGCCTGGTCATCATCGCCGGCGTCGCCTTTATGACCTTTATGACCAAGCTGCTCGGCTCCAACTCCGCGCGCTTCTTCATTGCGCAGCAGACCGAGCTCGGCGTGGTCGAGGGCCATATCGAGGAGGTCATGAACGGCCAGAAGGTCGTCAAGGCGTTCTGCCACGAGTCTGCCGCCGAGGCCGATTTTGACGAGCGCAACGAAAAGCTCTTCGAGGTCTCGCAGAAGGCCAACATGTACGCCAACATCCTCATGCCCATCCTTATGAACCTGGGCAACCTGCTCTACGTGCTGGTCGCACTGGCGGGCGGCATTTTCCTGGCGCTGGGCGTGCCCAACCTGAGCATCTCGGGCATGGCGCTGTCCATCGCCGTCGTGGTGCCGTTCCTCAACATGACCAAGCAGTTCTGCGGACAGATCGGTCAGATCTCGCAGCAGATCAACGCCGTGGTCATGGGCCTCGCCGGCGCCGACCGCATCTTTGAGCTCATCGACGAGAAGCCCGAAGCCGACGAAGGCTATGTGACGCTCGTCAACGCGCAGGTCAACCCCGATACCTGGCAGCTCGAGGAGGCTGACCACCACACCGGCATGTGGGCGTGGAAACATCCGCACCGCGCAACCGGCGAGATCGAGTACGTGCCGCTGCGCGGCGACCTGGTCATGGACAACGTCGACTTTGGCTACACGCCCGACCACGAGGTGCTGCACGGCGTGTCCGTGTTTGCCAAGCCGGGCCAGAAAGTCGCGTTTGTCGGCGCCACCGGTGCGGGCAAGACGACCATCACCAATCTTATCAACCGCTTCTACGACATCGCCGACGGCAAGATCCGCTACGACGGCATCAACGTCAACAAGATCCGCAAGGCCGATCTGCGCCGCTCGCTGGGCGTCGTGCTGCAGGACGTGAACCTGTTCACCGGCACCGTGATGGACAACATCCGCTACGGCAACCTGGACGCCACCGACGAGGAGTGCATCGCGGCGGCAAAGCTCGCGGGCGCCGACGACTTTATCACCCGCCTGCCTGACGGCTACGATACCATGCTCACCGGCAACGGCGCCCAGCTGTCGCAGGGCCAGCGCCAGCTGATTTCAATCGCCCGCGCTGCCGTCGCCGATCCGCCGGCAATGATTCTGGACGAGGCCACGTCGAGCATCGACACCCGCACCGAGGCCATCGTGCAGGCGGGCATGGATAAGCTCATGGAGGGCCGCACGACGTTTGTCATCGCGCACCGCCTGTCCACCGTGCGCAACTCCGATGCGATTATCTGCCTGGACCACGGTCGCATCATCGAGCGCGGCAACCACGACGAGCTGATTGCCAAGCGCGGGTATTACTACCAGCTGTACACGGGTGCGTTTGAGCTGGAGTAGGCAGGTTTGTTCCACGGAGGGTGCCCCGGGGGCGGCGGGGTAATTCCTCCGTGCTCAAACATTCTCGCTGCGCTGCGAAACTGCGCGCGGAGGAAATACCCCGCCGCCCCCGGGGCACCCTCCTGCGCGCAATCAGCCCGTTGTTTAAAACGGAATAAAGGTTAGTGAGGCCCTGGCCGTTTGGCCAGGGCCTCGTTTTGTGTAAGCTAGTTGAGGAGTTGGGCCATGGCGTTGACGAATTTTTGGACTTGGAGGGTGGGCTCGAGCGGGTAGTGCAAGAAGACCGGCACCTCGCGGCCGCATAGGAACGGCACGCCCACAAAGGCCGGGTGCACGCCCGACCATGCGCCGCAGGTGAGCACCGCGTCGCCCTTTTCCTCGGCCTCGTTAAAGAGCGCAAAGTCAAAGCTGTCCACGTCGATCACGTCCACGCCGCCGTCGGCCAAAAGGTCGATGCGCAGGCTGTCCATGGCGTCGTTGCCGTGGCGCAGTACGCGCAGACGCATACCCTCCAAGTCGGCGATCGAAATACGGTTCTTGCGTGCCAGCGGGCTCGTGCGCGGCAGGTCGAAATAAAACGGCACGTTGACAATGCGGAGCTTTTGGCAGGCATCACCCCAGCGTGGGGTAGAAAAACTCGACTGCACCACATCCACCTCGCGCCCCAGACTGCGCATGACGGTCTCGCGCTCATCGTAAAGGTCCCCCACCGGCACAATCTCAAAACGCAAGCGCGGCTCCATGTCGTGCACCTGCGGCCACAGCGCGAGCGTGTGGCGCCCCGGGCACATCATCGATACGCCCAGGCGCACCGCACCGCCATCGCCCGCCGCTCGCCGGGCGCGGCGCAACGCATCCTCGGATTGGCGCATGATCGAGCGCGCGTCGTCCACCAACAGCGCGCCCGCCGGCGTCACCTTGACGCCCGAGTGCGAGCGCTCGAACAACGTGATGCCAAACTCGGCCTCGAACCCCGACACCTGTTTGACGAGCGCCGGGGTCGACACGCGCAGCTTTGCCGCGGCACGCGAGAAACTTCCCAGCTCCACGGCGGCCGAAATAGCGTCAAGTCGTCGATCGTACACGTCAATCTCCCGTTTTCGCACGCGCGGGCCCACAGCGCCGCAGGGGGTCGTTTTCGCAGGTCACACGCTCAATTGAGAACAAACCTCAATGCACAGTGTAAACCTACGGTTAACGCCATTCTAACAAATATGCAATTCACCTGCGCGAACGCTAAGCATACGATAACCAGCGAAAACCACGTGGGTCGGTTAATGGGAGCGACCCACTGGGAGGCACAAGAAGGGAAGTTCCTATGAGCAATTGGCTTAAGCTCGAGGGCGATGTCTGCGCCGTGACCGGCGCACTCGGCGGCATGGGCGTCGAGATTTGCCGCGAGTTCGCCCGCAACGGCGCCAACGTCGTCCTGCTCGATCTGGACGAGGAAAAGGTCAAGGCCGCAGCTGCCGACCTCGCCGCCGAGTTTGGCATCCACGCCGAGGGTTACAAGATGAACGCCACCGACGAGGCCGAGGTTCAGGCCGCCGTCGACGCCACCATCGCCAACTTCGGCCGCGTCGACGTCCTCGTCAACACCGCCGGCATCCTGCGCTTCGCCGCTATGGAGGACCTGCCGCTGAGCGACTGGGAGCAGGTACTCAACGTCAACCTCACCGGCTACTTCATCACCTCGCAGCGCTTTGGTCGCGAGATGATCAAGGCCGGCCAGGGCCGCCTGGTGCACATCTCGACCGTCGCCAGCCACTCCCCCGAGACGTTCTCGGGCGTGTACAGCTCCACCAAGGCCGGCGTCAACATGATGTCCAAGATGCTGGCAGCCGAGTGGGGCCCTTACGGCGTGCGCTCCAACTGCGTCGAGCCCTGCTTTGTTAAGACCCCCATGTCGGCGAGCTTTTACGCCGACCCCGAGGTCGAGAAGAGCCGCAGCCGCCTCATCGCCACGCGCCGCATCGGCGAGGTCAGCGATATCGCCAACGCCGTCATGTTCCTGGCGTCCAAGCGCTCGGACTTTACCACCGGCGACGCCATCAAGGTCGATGGCGGCTTCTCCAACATGATGGGCGACCTCACCGCCAAGCCCGGCGGCCGCCGCGCCTTTGCCGACAACTACCTTAAGAACAAGGGTGTCGAGCTTTGGTCCGACGAGTCCGGCGTCGCAAAGCCGACTGACCAGTAAAGCAGCCCGACAGGGAGGACCCGCGGACACGCCTGTTCCTCCCCCGTATCGATTAGAAAGAGTCCAATGGCTTCCACCAACTCCAATAAGGGTCGCGCCGCCGTGCTTTCCGCCGCGTGCGTCACCATGTTCTTCATCAGCTCCATCGCGCTGTATTCCGTCGTGAGCAAGAACCTGCTCGCCGTCTACCCCGAGTGGTCCAGCGCCCTTACCTGGGCTTTCCCGGTCTTTCAGACCATCATGGCCGTGACGGGCATCTTCGCCGGCCGCATCTCCGATAAGATCGGTCCGCGCAACGTCGTGATCGCCGCCGCCGTGTGCTACGGCCTGGGCTGGTTCATGTCCGGCACCGTCACCGAGCCGTGGCAGTTCTACCTGTGGTTCTCGCTCGTCGCCGCCATCGGCAACGGCCTGGGCTACAACCCGGCGCTCACCACCGGCCAAAAGTGGTTCATCGATAAGAAGGGCCTCGCCTCCGGCATCACCCTGGCCGCTTCGACTGCCGGCCCCGCCGTGCTGTCCCCGGTGCTCGCCTCGCTGCTCATCCCGAGCCTAGGCATCTTTGGCGCCCTCAAGGCACTCGGCGTCATCTTCTTTGTGACGATCGCCGCCTCCGCCCTGTTCCTGAAGGCCCCCGAGGCCGGTTGGCTGCCCGAGGGCTTCGAGGCCCCCAAGGGTGGTGCACACGCCGGCACCTTCGGCGACCTCACCCCGGGCGAGATGGTCAAGACCCCGCGCTTCTGGGTCCTCATCGTCACCTTCGCCTTTGCCGCCACCGCGGGCACCCTGCTCGTGGGCAAGGTTGCCTCCATCGCCGCCGTCCAGCTCTTCGCCGACCCCACGAGCGCCGCGGCCGTCGCCCTCGGCGGTGTGGTGGTCTCCGTCAACACCTGTGCCAACCTGGTCGGCCGTCTGTCCTTTGGCCAGATCATCGACAAGCTCGGCGCCTACAAGTCGCTGCTCATCAGCCTTGTCGTCACCATCGTCGCGCTCGTCATCATGTCGATGAGCTTTACGCAGAGCATGTTCTTTGTGGCACTCGCCCTGCTCGGCTTTAGCTTTGGCGCCCTGCTCGTCATCTACCCGCCGCTCACCGGTGGTGCCTTTGGCACCAGCAACATCGGCGTCAACTACGGCATCATGTTCTTGGGCTACGCCGCTTCTACCTGGATCAGCCAGCCCATCACCGCCGTGCTGTATCACGCCGAGGCCGGCAGCGCCGCCTACCAGCAGTCTTTCTACGGTGCCATCGTGATTGCCGCCATCGCCGTCGTACTCACCGTCTACATGATGGTCTCCGACAGCAAGAAGAAGTCCGCCTAGTTATACCGATGTGACAAAGGGGCTGTCCCTTTGTCACATTCCAAGCCACCAGCATTAAGGAGTCGAAATGTCTGAGCTCAACCCCGTCCGCATTGCCGTCATCGGCGCCGGCGCCATGGGCCGCAACCACATCCGCTTTGTCACCGAGGGGCCCGAGGCCGAACTCGTCGCCATCGCCGACGCCTTTGAGGGCGCCCGCGCCACGGCCGAGGCCGCCGGCGTGCCGTTCTTTACCGATCCTGCCCAGATGATGGACGAGGTCAAGCCCGAGGCCGTCATCATCGCCACCCCCAACGACCTGCACCTGGGCGTTGCCCGCGAGGCCATCAAGCGCAACATCGTGCCGCTGGTCGAAAAGCCGATCTCCAACGATCTTGAGGATGCCCAGGCCTTCGCCGCCGAGGCCGAGACCGCCGGCGTGCCCGTGCTCGTGGGTCAGCACCGTCGCCACAACCCGTTTGTGAACAAGGCCAAGGAGATCATCGAGTCTGGCGAGCTGGGCAAGCTCACCGTGTCGAGCTTCCACTACATGATCTATAAGAATGACGAGTACTTCGATGTCGAGTGGCGCCGCAAGAAGGGTGCCGGCCCGATCCTGGTTAACCTGGTTCACGACGTCGACCTGCTCCGCTATCTGCTGGGCGAGCCCGTTGCCGTCCAGGGTATGCAGTCCAGCGCCGCCCGCGGTTTTGAGACCGAGGACTCCGCCGTGGTCAACGTCCGTTTTGCCGATGGCGCGCTCGCAAGCATGACCATCTCCGATGCCACCGCCAGCCCCTGGAACTGGGAGGCGACTGCTCGCGAGGACCCGCAGTACCGCCCCTTCGACGCCGACGCCTACTTTATCGGCGGCACCAAGGGCGCCCTGTCGCTGCCCCGCCTGCACCAGTTCTCCTACGACGGCGCCTCCAACTGGCACAAGCCGCTGCAGATGGAGATTCCGGCTGTCGACCCGGCACTGCCGCACAAGATGCAGCTCAAGCACTTTGTGAAGGTCGTCCGCCGCGAGGTCGAGCCCGTCGTGACCCCCGCCGACAACGTCAAGACGCTCACGCTTCTCAACGCCATCAAGGAGGCCGCCGAGACCGGCCAGCTCGTCGAGCTGTAATGCCTTAAGAGCGGCCGCGACAGAAACCCCATGCCGAGTCCCTCGGTCCGCCACAAATAAGCCCCTCTTCTTTGCCCTGCGAGCAGCCTCCTGCCCGCAGGGCTTTTTGCTACGTTGCCAATGGTTTTCTGGGACGGGGGACTTTTTGCACCTTAGCTTGATTCGTTCGCCACGGGATGAGCCTATCTACTACGTTTAACCGATCACCCTCAACCATACCGAATTTCGCGAAATAAAAACCGCAGGTAGACGGGTTGCGCATTTTCGGAAAACCGGGGGATGGTCGACCCACACGGTTCAAACGTAGTAGATAGGCCGCTTTCGTGGCGCGGCCCCAAAACAGTCTTTTGGGGCGGGTGGTATCCTTGGTAGCCCTGTGCTGCAAACGCACCTTAAACGCAAGGAGTCCCATGGATCTTATCGCCCAGCTCGCCCGCGAGCTCAACCTTAAGGCCGCCAACATCGAGGCGGCCGTCAAGCTCATCGACGAGGGCAACACCATCCCCTTTATCTCGCGCTACCGCAAGGAAGCAACGGGCGGCATGGACGACGTCGCCCTGCGCGCACTCGACGAGCGCCTGTCTTACCTGCGCAATCTTGAACAGCGCAAAGAGGACGTCATCCTGCTCATCGACGCCCAGGGCAAGCTCACGCCCGAGCTCGAGGCACAGATCCGCGAGGCCACGCAGCTCCAGCGTGTCGAGGACCTCTACAAGCCCTACCGCAAAAAGCGCATGACCCGCGCGCAGAAGGCCCGCGAGGCAGGCCTGGAGCCGCTTGCCAACATGATCATCATGCAGGCATCCGCCAAGGGCAGCGCGCTCGTCACCGCCGCGGCATACGTTAACGAGGAGGCCGGCTTCGACACGCCCGAGAAGGCGCTTGCCGGCGCCGCCGACATCGTGGCCGAGACGGTAGCCGAGGACCCGGAGAACGTCGCCGACCTGCGCACCTTTACACAAAACACCGCCGACATCGTCGTCGAGGCCACCGACCCCGCCGAGAAGACCCCCTACGAGCCCTACTACAACTACGACGAACCCGTGCGCAAGATCCCCAACCACCGCATCCTTGCCATCGACCGCGGCGAGCGCGAGGGCAAGCTCCGCGTACGCGTCAACGTCGACGGCGCCGCCGCCACGGCACGCCTCGGTAGCCGTTGGCCCCGACGCCAGGGCGTCTTCGCCCCGGTCTTCGACGCCGCCATCGCCGACGGCTACAAGCGCCTTATGGCCCCCTCCCTGGAGCGCGAGGCCCGCGCCAAGCTCACCGTTCGTGCCCAGACCGAGGCCATCAACGTCTTTGCCAAGAATCTCGAGGGCCTGCTCTCGGCGCGCCCCGTGCGCGGCGCACGCGTGCTCGCGCTCGACCCGGGCTACCGCACCGGCTGCAAGGTCGCCGTCATGGACGAGACCGGCAAGCTGCTCGACCACGGCGTAGTCTACCCCACCAAGCCGCGCCACGACGTCGCCGGCACTAAGCGCGAGCTCGCCCGCCTCGTCAAGAAGGACGGCGTCAACACCATCGTCATCGGCAACGGCACCGCCAGCCGCGAGACCGAGGAAGTCGTCTCGGAGTTCATCGCCGAGCAGGCGCCTGGGCTGCGATACACCATCGTCAACGAGGCCGGCGCGTCGGTGTACTCCGCCTCCGAGCTCGCCAGCCAGGAGTATCCCGACCTGGACGTCACCGTGCGTGGCGCCATGAGCCTGGGCCGCCGCCTGCAGGACCCGTTGGCAGAGCTCGTCAAGATTCCGCCCCAGTCCATCGGCGTGGGTCAGTACCAGCACGACCTCGACCAGGCCGAGCTTTCGCGCACCCTGGGCCACGTGGTGGAGGACGTCGTCAACCGTGTGGGCGTCGACGTGAACACCGCAAGCGCAAGCCTGCTGGGATATGTATCGGGCATCACGCCGAGCGTAGCCAAAAACATCGTGGCCTACCGCGAGGAAAACGGCGCCTTTACCGATCGCCGCCAGCTTAAGAAGGTCCCCAAACTGGGACCCAAGGCATATCTCAACGCAGCCGGCTTTTTGCGCATCAGCGGCGGCAAGAACCCGCTCGACGCGACGAGCGTCCACCCCGAGAGCTACGAGGTGGCCACGGCCGTCCTGGAGCGCGCAGGCGTTAAAGCCGGCGAGCTCAGCCGCGGCGGCGTGCCCGACATTGAGCGCCGTCTGGGCAGCATCTCGGCGCTGGCAAGCGACCTGGACTGCGGCACCCTCACGCTCATCGACATTGTCAACGAGCTCAAGAAGCCCGGCCGCGACCCGCGCGACGACGCGCCCGAGGTGGTCTTTAGCCGCTCGGCGCTTTCCATCGACGACTTGGAGCCCGGCATGGAACTCAAGGGCACGGTGCGCAACGTCGTCGACTTTGGCGCCTTCGTCGACGTGGGCGTGCACCAGGACGGCCTCGTACACATCTCCAAGCTGGCCAACCGCTTCGTCAAGCACCCGAGCGACGTGGTGCGCGTCGGCGACACGGTCAAAGTGTGGGTCGAAAAGGTCGATCGCAACCGCAAAAAGATCTCCCTCACCATGGTGCAAGGGAAGTAAACCGCCAAAGCAAGGGTCCCCCCTCTCGCGACGTGCAAAATCGCGAGTATTCTGCAAATTCCACCGTTCCGGATGCCCCTCAGAGACGAAAAAGCAAGAAACAGCCCCCGTTTTAGCGTCATCAGAGCCAAAACGGGGGCTGTTCCATGCTTCACCCAGCTGGTAAAAGCCTTTACCTTGCTGAATACTCTCAATTTTGCACGGCGCAGGCGGGGGCACCTTTGTCCACGGCAGGATATGGAAGCCTATCACCAACCTACCGGTAAGTTCGTGTCGGCAGCCCCGGCCTTTCCTTTGCCTAGCGCGACCCTCGCGAAGCGCGTGAGCGATAGGGAAAGGAAAGGCCGGGGCGAACAACCCGCGATGTAGCCAGCGTTCGCGTTACGGCAGGATATGGAAACCGAGCGAGGCGATATCCTTGGCAAAACCGCGCACGGTATCGAGCGAGACCTCGTACGGGTCACGGCCGATGTTCTTACGCTTGGCCAGGATGCTGTTGGGCACCGTGATGATCTGGCAACCGCATCCTTCCGCCTGGTAAATATTGATAAGCTCACGCGTGGACGCCCACAGGACCTCGCAGTTGGGCTTGGCGGCGGCCTTCTTGACCGACTCCGTCATAAACGGAATGGGGTCGACGCCGGTGTCGGCGATGCGGCCGGCAAAGAGCGAGATGATGGACGGCGTCTCGGCGTCGACAGCGTCGACCATCTCGTCGACCTGCGCAGGCGTAAAGATGGTGGTGACGTTGACCTTAATGCCGTCGGCGGAAAGCTTGCGCACCAACTCGGCCGTGGACTCACCCTTGGTGGTCACGCACGGAATCTTGACGTAGACGTTCTCGGCCCAGGTAGCGATCTCGCGGGCCTCGATCTCCATGGTCTCGACGTCGTCGGCAAAGACCTCAAACGACACAGACACATCGGTGATATGGGCCAGGACCTCCTTGGCAAAGGCGCGGTAATCCGTCACGCCGCCCTTTTTCATAAGGGACGGGTTGGTTGTGAAGCCCTGAACGTTGCCGTTCTCGTACATGTCGAGCATGCCCTCGAGGTCTGCACCGTCAGCGAACACCTTGATTGCCATCTGCCTGATTCCTTTCGTTAGCATACGGCCGATAAACTGCTAAACACTTTATCTACGTTTATCAAGGCGTGAACTGCGGTTTTTTATCTTCTCGGCGAACGGTATAAACACCTCAGTGTTTGGATTGATAAATCGATTGAGCATGCAAAAGCAAAGAGTCGCAGTTTGAGCAAACGTCAGAAGGCGAGATTCATTAGATGAGGCCAAAATGCTGCATCGCGGTGACGGTGCCGTCGTGTGCGACATCGTCGGTCACGTAGTCGGCGACCGCCTTGACCTCGGGCATGGCGTTGCCCATGGCCACGGCCGTCTCGACAGCAGCGAGCATGCCCAGGTCGTTGCCAGAATCGCCAAAGCCAAAGGTGCGCGCATTTCCCTCGCGGCCCAGATACGCCAGCACTCGCGCCACGCCCACGCCCTTGTCGATGCCCTTGGGGCTCAGCTCGCGATTCTGACCACCGGTGTTGCACAGCTCAAACTCGCGATCGATAAAGCCGTCATCGTTGGCTACGCGAGCCAGGTCGCACGCGTTAATGCACACCTTGCCTACGCGCAAGCGACCATCGACGCGCATCTGGTCGGTGCCATGCACCACGCCGGCGCCTAGCAGAAATGACTGTTCGACACCAACTGGCTCAAGTGAATAAGTGGCACCGTTCGTCTCGAACAACGCCTCGCCGCCCGCCACAGCAATGCGACGCGCGAGCTCCTCAACAATGTCTTCGTCAATGCAGTCCTCGTGTGCCACGCGGCCCTCGACCTCGAGCGTGGCCCCCGCCATGGCAACGATACCCGCCGGGTTCAGCGCGCGCAGGCCATCGGCAATCAGCCACAAGGGGCGACCCGTGCAGATAAATGCCTGGTGACCCGCATTGCGCAGGCGACCAAATGCATCGACAACGGCCTTCGACGGATGGATTGCATTGAAGTCCTTATCGGTCATATCGTCGGGATCGAACGACGTCAGCGTGCCGTCCACGTCAAAAAAGAGCACAGCGGGTTCGGGACACGCATCAATCATATGGGTTCCTTTCGAGGATAAGGGCAAACGAAGCATCCATCATATAATGGAGCGACGCAACTAGAGAGGTCACCCATGGAATTTTACGCAAGCTGCCCCGAGGGCTTTGAGTCCGCACTCGCCGATGAGCTTAAACGCCTCGGGCTTTCGCATGTCCGCCGCCTGAAGGGCCGCGCTACATTTGAGGGCGAGCTCGAAGAAGGCTATCGCGCCTGTCTGTGGTCGCGCCTGGCCAGCCGCGTGTTCGTGGTACTCGGGCGCTTTGAGGCGCAGGATGCCGATGAACTGTACGATAGCGTTTACGACATCGCCTGGGAAAGCATCGTCCGCCCGGGCGCTACCATCGCCATCACCGCCCGCGGCGTGACCGAGCAGCTGCGCAACACGCGCTTCTCGGCCCTGCGCGCCAAGGACGCGCTGTGCGACCGTCTGGCCGAGACCACGGGCCGTCGCGCCGACGTCGATGCCGCCGACCCCGGTGTTCACCTACTGCTTTCGCTGCGTCAGCGCCGCGCGAGCATCAGCCTGGACCTTTCGGGCGACCCGCTGTTCAAACGTCTGCCGCCCGCTGCGACTCGTGCCGGCGAGGGCGCACACGTGTTGCGCCCCGACTACGCCGCCCTGGTGCTGGCGCAGGTCGGCTGGACCGCACTATGCGAGCGCAAGCTGACGGCCGACGATTACGAGAACGAAGCCCTTCCCACGCTGATCGATGCCTCGTGCGCCGGCGGCGGTCTGCTGCTGGAGGCCGTGAACATTCTGACCGACCGCGCCCCGGGCGCCACACGCGAGCGCTGGGGCTTTGAGGGCTGGCAGCTGCACGATGCCGCCCTGTGGGAGCAGCTGCTTGCCGAGGCGCGCGAGCGCGAGGCGGCAGCGCGCGAGCGCCAGGCGCGCATCGTGGCCGTGGATGTTGACCCCGCCGCCCGCAAGACCGCTGAGCGCATGGTTAAATGTGCCGGCTACAAGCGCTTTGTCGATTTTTGCGCCACCAAGTCCGCCACCGTACTGGACCACGCGGGCGCTGTCGCCGGCGCCGCCGTGGTCGCGGATACGACCGAGACACCGCTTTCGCTCATGCATGACACCATGACGCTCATCGGCGAGTTGCGCCGCGCGCCCGAGCTTGCCGCGGCACCGGTCGCCGCGCTCACCCGCGACGGATTGCTGGCCCGCGCGCTCCATACCGAGCCCGAGCGCTCGATCGCCGTCATGCCCAACAACGAAGAGGCGACCGTCGAAGTCTGGCCTTCGCTCGACCACGCCGCCGCAGCGTTTGAGGCTGCGACCAGTGCGGATGCCGAGGCCGAGGCTGCGGATGCCAACGAAGTCAACGATGAAGCCGCCGCTTCCGCCATGCCCGAGCCTGCCGCCATGCTCGACCTGGGCGACGGCAAGCCGCTGCCCGTGCTCATCCCCGAGTCCGAGCAGTTCGCCAACCGCCTGCGCAAGGACGCACGCCTGCGCCGCAAGTGGGCCAAGCGCGAGGGCGTGAGCTGCTACCGCGTCTACGATGCCGACCTGCCCGACTACTCCGCCGCTATCGACCTGTACGAGGGTTGCCCGCAGACGCCGGGCCGCTGGCTCGTCATCGCCGAATATGCCGCGCCCAAGACCATCGACCCCGCACTGGCCCAGGCCCGTATGCTCGATATCCTGGCCATCGCGCCGCGTATCCTAGATGTTCCCGCCGAGCATGTGCACGCCAAGGCCCGCATGCGTTCGCGCGGCGGCTCGCAATACGGCAAGCAGGGCGCCGGCAAGGGCGGCTCGGGCGAGCGCGCCAATATCGCGCGCCGTCGCCTCCCGCTCATCGAAGAGGGCGGCCTCACCTTTGCCGTCAACTTTGACGACTACCTAGACGTCGGCATCTTCTTGGACCACCGTGTCACCCGCAACCTGGTGCGCGAGCACGCCAAGCAGGCGCGCCGCTTCCTCAACCTGTTTGCCTACACCGGCACTGCCACCTGCTACGCGGCCGATGGCGGCGTCGAGGAGACCGTGACGGTCGACCTCTCCAATACCTATCTGGACTGGGCCGAGCGCAACATGCGCCAGAACGGCTTTGTGGGGCCTCAGCATCATTTTGTGCGCGACGACGTGCTCGCCTGGATTCGCGACCAGCGCCAGACGCGCAACCGCTGGGACCTGATCTTTGTCGACCCGCCCACGTTTTCGAACTCGTCCAAGATGGGCCGCCGCACCTGGGATGTCCAGCGCGACCATGTTGAGCTTTTGGCTGGCGTATCGCGCCTGCTCGCGCAGGGCGGCCATGCCATCTTTAGCTGCAACCTGCGCGGCTTCCGCCCCGAAACGCGCAAGCTCGCCCGCGCGGGCGTGGTGCTGGAGGACATTACGGCGCAGACCATCCCCGAGGACTTCGCGCGCAACCAGAAGGTGCACCACTGCTACATCGTGCGCCGCCTGCCCATCGAGGACGCCATGGCCGAAGTCGGCTTTAGCGCCGAGGAAATTGCCGAGCGCGTCGAGGAGCTGCGCAACCCCGAAGCCCGCAAGCCTCGCGCAACGGCGCCCGCGCACGCGCAGGCAGGCGACCGGGGGCCGCGCGGCAACGGCAAGCCTGACTCCGCCGGCAAGCCCAAAAAGAAGAAGTTCTACGCCAGCAAGCCCAAGGGCAAATAACAAAGTTGCGGTGGAATACGGACTGTTTTGCCTGGAATTAGGCAAATTTAGACCGTATTTCACCGCAACTCATATTGGGATGGTGGTTGGCGATCTAGCCTTGGATGACCAATCGGTAGCCGATGCCCACATGCGTCTGGATATAGCGCGGATGCGCGGGGTCGGACTCGATTTTCTTGCGCAGCGTGCCCATAAAGACGCGCAGGCTCGCCAGGTCGCTCTTGGTCGCCGTGCCCCAAATCTCGTGCAGGATAAACTGGTGCGTCAACACCTTGTCGGCGTTGTGCGCCAGCAGACACAGGAGCTTGTACTCGATCGGCGTCAGGTGCAGCTCCTCGCCATCCATCATGGCAATGCCGGCATCAAAATCGATATGCAGCTCACCGGTATCGAACGAGCCCTCGGAGGCAACGCCGCCCGTTTGCGCATACGAAAGGCGCCTGAGCGTCGTGCGAATGCGCGCGAGCAGTTCCTCGACCGAAAACGGCTTGGTCAGGTAGTCGTCGGCACCAGCATCGAGCGCGCGGATCTTGTCCGCGTCCTCGCTGCGCGCCGAGACCACGATGATCGGCATGCCCGACCACGTGCGCACCGACTCCACCACCTTGACGCCGTCCATATCGGGCAGGCCCAGATCGAGCAGCACAATGCTCGGCGCCTGCGACGAGGCGGCGGCGATGGCAGCATGTGCGGTCTCCACGGCCATATGGCGCAAGCCGTGCGCCTCGAGCGCGGCGACGATAAGGTTGCGGACGGCGGGATCGTCCTCAACGACCAAGATGAGCGGTTTCACGGCAGAGTTCGGCACGGCGCTACTCCTTATCAAACGAAACGTCGGCGGCGGGAAGCTCAATCGTAAAGACCGAGCCGTGCGGGTCCGCCGCGGCAACCTCTATGCTACCGCCATGCGCCAGCGCAATGGAGCGGCAGAGCGAAAGCCCCAGGCCCACACTGCGTCGGCTATCGGCCAAACCATGGTTGGCGGTGTAGAACGACTCAAAGATACGCTCGCGGTCCTCGGGAGCAATGCCCGGGCCGTCATCGGCCACCGAGCACGCCACGCGTCCATCGTCGACGCTAATCGAAATCATGATATGCGAGCCCGCGGGCGTATAGGTGATGGCGTTGTTCACCAGATTGACCACCAGCTGCACCATCAGGCGTGCATCGACATTGACGAGCGCCGGCTCATCGCTCGCCACCACCTTAAGGTCGTGCTCGCGCACGGCCGGATTTACATGGCGCAGCGCCTCCTCGACGATATCGTCCATAAGCTCGAGCGTGGTCGACAGATGCATGCCGCCGCCCTCGAGTTTGGTGATGGCGAGCAGGTTCTCGACGGTGGCGTTGAGCCACAGCGCATCCGAGCGAATGGATAGCAGCAGGCCGCGGCGCGTCTGGGCATCGAGCACCGCGGTGCCGGTCGAACCCTGATCGAGCAGCACGTCGGCATTACCCGAAATACTGGTAAGCGGCGTGCGCAGATCGTGCGAGATGGAGCGCAGCAGATTGGCGCGCAGCTGCTCATTTTTGGCAAGCACCGCCGCCTCCTCGCGGGCCTCCATGGCGCGGGCGCGATCGAGTGCCAGCTCGCCTTCGCTCACGATGGCATCGGCAAGTGTCCGCTCCTCGTGCGTCAGCACGTCGGGCTCGGCAACGATAGCCAGCACGCCCACCACCGAGGCGGGATCGCCCGCGCGCACCATGGTGTCGCCCGAGCGCACGGTCAGGTAGATGCCGTAGAACGCCGAGCCGCCGTAGGTGGCATCGAGCGGCGTTCCCACATAGGCGGACGCCGAGAGCCGCGGCGGCATCTGCGGCGCCAGTTCATGCACCGGCGCGACATCGCCCACGGCCGTGTATGTCGCACGCGGCAGCAGGTCATCGCCCTCGGCGTCGGCGCTGTACCACACGACAGGACAGCCCGAAAGACGCGCCAGCTGCGTTGCCATAGCATGGACAATCTGCTGCTGATCGGCGCAGCGCTGCAGCATGCGGTTGGTCTCGAGCACCATCTGCGTGCGGCGGTCGCTGGCGGCGGCCTGCGCCAAGGCACGGCGCAGGGCCAACGCAATCGAGCTCGACACGAGCGAGACCGAAAACATGATGAAGAACATGCCAGGATAGACGCGGTCGATAAACGACAGCGAGTAGCGCGGGTCGACAAACAGGAAGTTGTAGAGCGCCACGGCGGCAGCCGAACTCAGCAAGCAATACAGGCGGCTCCAGGTAAAGAACGCGCACAGCTGCACGGCGAACACATAGACGATCATGATGCTCGGCGCGAGACCCGGATGGTCGAGCAGCGCGCCCACAATCGTCGCCGCGACCAGCAGCCCCGCCGATACGCAGGCGTCATACAGAGGGCTGCGACGCGTCAGCGTCGTGCGCCGCCACCAAAAGTTCTCGGCAATATCGCCGTCCGCATGGACGTCCATCAGCGCCCCGCCCCTCTCTCAAAAACAAAAACCACCACAAAGGGGACAGGCACCTTTGTGGTGGTTTCCCCTTGTGGTGGTTCCAAGTGTATAGCCTTGCAGTCTACGGGCGCTCGTCGGGAGCCAGGCGCTGCATCTTGCTCACGGCCTTAAACTTGGTGAACAGCGGCACGTACTCAAAGCTCACGTTGGAGTTCTCCAGGCCGTACCAGCGCGCAGGCGTGCCGGCGGCGCGGCGGATGATGTACTTGAGCGTGATGGCCGTACGCTCGCTGGGCTCCACGTCGCTTTCGGGCGCCAGCAGCTTGCGGATCATGACGAACTTAAACGTACCGATGTTGCCCGGATCCTTGTAGACCGAGTAATCGTGCGTCTGCGCCGGCAGCTCGCCGCTGGCAGCCAGGTCCTGAACAACCTGGCGCAGGTAAGCATTGACGCGCTGGTTGATCTTATAGCCCAGGTACAGATGCACGCGGAATACGTAGTCGGTGCCGAACGTCTCGACCGAGTAGGCAAAGGTATGCGGCTCGTCCATGGTCTCGACATTCACGAACCACCAGGCGCGAGCGCGCTTGGGGTGCTTATCCAAAATCGAGTAGACGATATCGCGGTCGATATAGTCGGTGTTGGTGTCCTTGGTCAGGTACACGATGTTGTCGCTCATGAGCTCGTAGCGATCGTCGTCGCGCAGGCGTTTGAGCTGCGGCAGATAGCTGCGCAGCGGCAGCAGCGTAAACTGACGTTGCTCGACCGCCGTACCGTTGTACCAGCACACCATGATGCCCATGATGAGTGCAGCCATGAGGATGGTGAAGTAGCCACCGTGGAAGAACTTGGTGAGCGAGCTCACAAAGAAGAAGCCCTCGAGCATAAGGAAGAAGGCGGCAAAGATCCACGGCGCGACCTTGAGATTGCGCTCCACGTGCAGATAGAAGAAGAGCAGCATTGTCGTGCACATCATGGTCAGGGTAATGGCCAGGCCGTACGCGGCCTCCATGTGCGCCGAGTTCTGGAACAGCAGCACCACGACGACGCAGCCCACGAGCATGACGTTGTTGACCATGGGGATGTAGAGCTGGCCCTTGGTCTCGGCAGGATAGAAGACCTGCATATGCGGCATGAGGTCCAGGCGGCTGGCCTCGGACACCAGCGAGAATGCGCCGGTGATGAGCGCCTGCGAGGCGATGATGGCCGCGACGGTAGAAAGGCCGACGGCAAAGGGGCGCAGACCCGGGGCGAGCATCTGGTAGAAGGGGTTGAGGTCGGCGATACCCATGAGCTCCGGGTTGCCGGCGTTGTTGATAAGCCACGCGCCCTGACCCATGTAGGACAGCAGCAGGCAGCACTTAACGAACGGCCAGGTGGCATAGATGTTGCCGCGGCCCACATGGCCCATGTCGGAATAGAGCGCCTCGGCACCGGTGGTAGCGAGGAAGCAGCTGCCCAAAATCATGATGCCCGCATGGTTGTTGGGGCTCAGCAGAAAAGCGATGCCACGCAACGGGTTGAGGCACAGCAGCACCGCGGGATACTGGCAGACAAAGAACAGGCCCGTGCCGCCCAGGAACAAAAACCACAGCGTCATGATGGGGCCGAAGGCGTGACCGATCTTGGCCGTGCCGATGCGCTGCACCAAGAAGAGCGCGATGATGATGGCAAGCGTGATGGCGACGACACGACCCTGGTCGTCACCGAGCACGGCATGGACCGCCGGGATGGTGCGCAGGCCCTCGATGGCCGTGGTGACGGTAACGGCAGGCGTCAGGATGCCGTCGGCGAGGAGTGCCGCGCCGCCCAGCATGGCGGGGATGATGAGCCACTTGCCGCAGCGCTTGACCAGGCTGTACAGGGCAAAGATGCCGCCCTCGCCGTGGTTGTCGGCGCGCAGCGAGATCAGCACGTACTTGACGGTCGTCAGCAGCGTGACCGTCCACACGACAAGGGAGAGCGCGCCGAGCACGAACTCCTGCGTGACGCTTCCTATGCCGCCGTTGCCGGCAACGAGCGCCTTGGTTACATACATGGGGCTGGTGCCGATATCGCCGTACACCACGCCCAGCGTGACGAGCATCGCCGAGATGCTCACAGGAATCGCAGCGTGCGAAGCTGCTTCCTTGGCCTTTTGTTCCATAAGCCGGTTTCCTCCCAATTTTAACGTTCGACGGGATTATAGGTAATCAGCCCATATTTTAATGGCACCGTTTTCCCAGCTAGATAAACATTTATGCGGCCTTTAGGCCACCGCGGTGATATGGAATGCGACAAAGGGGCCGTTCCTTTGTCACATCCGTCATTTGCCGAGCCAGTTTTTGAACCACCATTCCATGGAGCGGCTCATCTCGGCCATAAAGGGACTCGTGTGCTTGCGGGTGTAGATATCCACCACACGCTCGCCCACCTCGCGGGCATGCGGACGGAACATCGCGTCCATCTCGGCCACCTGCGCATCCATGGTCGCGGTATCGGCGCGGCAGTAGTGCTCCTCGTGCACCAGGTTCACCACGGGATGCGCGATTGCCGGGCGCTCCTTGCAGGGCGTGCCGATGATGAGCATCGACAGCGGCATGGTATAGGGAGGCAAGTCCAGCAACTCGGCGACTTCCTCGGCATTCTCGACGATATCACCGATGTAGCAGCTCCCCAGCCCCAGGGCCTCGGCGGCAATCACGGCGTTTTGCGCGGCGATCACGGCATCCTGCGCCGCGATGGCAAAGTCGCCCAAACCCGGCGCGCGGCGGGGCGCCTTGCCCGTGCGCTCGACAAACTCGGGCTCAAAGCAGCCCACGTGCTCAAACAGATCGATCCACTTGGCATAGTCGACCACAAATATAAGTGCCCAGGGCGCCTTGGCGATCATGGGCTGGTGGTCGCACAGGTCGGCAAGACGATCGAGCGTAGCCTGCTCGCGAATGCTCACGATGGAATACATCATCATGGCGCCCGCCGACGGCGCGCGACTCGCCGCATGCAAGATCGCCGCCCGCTGCTCGTCGGTCACCGCCACGGGACGGCCGTCGTCATCGCGCGCAAAAGCGCGCGTGGACGAGCGGTGCTCCAAAATGTCCAGTACCGCGTTGCCCGTAGTCTCGACCGGATAGCCGTACGTATCCACGCCCGCAGCTCCGTCGCCGCCCATGTCCGCCTCGCAAACCTGCTCGCTCATCGCCCTACCCTCGCCATTTCTTTAAGAAGCCTTTACGTTTCCGTGTAATTCCCGTCCATTATCGCGCAGGTCGCCACTACATTGCGCCACACCGCCACACGCGCGCGTTAATATGGCTGGTTGGTGTGCGCAGCCACCAATTGCTGCGCATATCTTGGTAACAATCGGGTAAATCCCCGCTTTCGTAGGTTTTAGTTTGTGAGGAGTCTCAGCATGTTCGCTGCCGCCATCTCGCTCGTCGGTCTTGCGGCGACCGTCTACCTTGTCTTGCGCGAGGCCAAGGCCATTTGCGCAAAGTCGGGCACCGTTGCCAAAAGCGCTCTTGGGTGGAGCGTCGCCTTCGGCCTGTTCCAGCTCTTTTTGACCATTTGGGGCGCCATTGGCCTCGTCGCTCAAAACGAGCCGCTCGCCTTTGTGATGCTCATCCTGACCAACGCCATTCTCACCGGATGCGCTTGGGCCAGCATCGCCCGCGACCGCATCGCACCGCGCGTCTTTGCGTTCGCCTCGGCCGACGCTCCCGCCCCCACTGGCAAGCTCGCCCGCCTGCGCGGCGCCTTTGTGGGTAAACCGCTCGTCGCCGCCGTCCTGTGCCTGCTGCTCGCCGGCGTCTTTGCGCTGCTGGGCATGGAGGTCTCGTCCAACCACGACTTTACCTGGGTCTACCCCCTGTGCATCCTGCTCGAGTGGGCCATCATCACCGTGCTCATGGTCGGCCTATTCTTCCTATTCCAGCGCCACGGCGCAGCTCCCGCGGTCCTGACCTTTGCCCTCTTTGTCCTGGGCATTGCCGAGTTCTTCATCATCACGTTTAAATCCATGCCCATCCAGCCGGGCGACCTTTCGGCCATCTCCACCGCCGCCGCGGTCGCCGGCAACGGCTACACCTTCTCGATCTCGCTGTTCTGCGTGCTGTCCATGGGCTTTACCGCCATCGCCATGCTGCTGTGCGAGTACGCCGGCCTGATCGCGCCGCACCGTCAAAAGGGTGCCGCCAACGCCAAGCGCATGCTGCTCACCAACCTGCTCGTAGCAGTGCTGTGCCTGGGCGGCGTGACCGCGCATGTCACGCTCATCGACTACTACAACACCCTCGGCATCACCGTCTACACCTGGCGCCCACTCGAGAGCTACTGGCGCGAGGGCTACCTGCCCGCCTTTATTAGTGCAGCGCAGTCCATTAAGCCGCCCAAACCCGCCGACTACTCCGTCGACGATGCCAAGGCCACGCTCAAAAAGTACGCCAAGGCCTACGACAAGTCCGACGCGGCCAAGAGCGACGAGCGCGCCGCCGCAAAGGAGCAATTCGACAGCGAGAAGCCCACGGTCATCGCCATCATGAACGAGACCTTCTCGGACCTGTCCATCTACCAGAACATGCGCGCCGGCTACGAGGGCCCGCAGTACTTTAAGAACCTTTCCAACTGTCTCAGCCGCGGCAAGCTCTATGTGAGCGCCTACGGCGGCGGCACGGCCAATACCGAGTTTGAGTTTATGACCGGCAACTCCATGGCCAACCTGGGTTCGGGCGTGTACCCCTACACCATCTACAACATGGAGACGACCGGGAACCTGGCAGAGCAGTTCAAATCGCTCGGCTATTCCACCACGGCCATGCACCCCAACCACGCCACCAACTGGAACCGCGAGAACGTCTATAAGGACTTTGGCTTTGACCAGTTCCTGTCCATCAACGATTTCCAAGGCGCCGATACCCTGCGCGGCATGGTGACCGACCAGGCGACCTACGACAAGATTCTTGAGCTGCTCGACCAGAACGCCGATCCGCAGTTTATCTTCGACGTGACCATGCAGAACCACTCGGGCTACGACACGGGCCTGCTGCCGGTCGACAAGCAGATGCACCTGAACATCGACACGACCGACCTGGACGCCAAGACCGTCGAGGACGGCACGCTCTCCGATGTCGACGAGTATGTCTCGTGCATCGAGCAGTCCGACCAGGCGCTGCGCTACTTCCTTAACGCCTTGAGCAGGCTTGACCGCAAGGTGGTCGTGGTGTTCTGGGGCGACCATCAGCCGTTCTTCCCGTCCAAGTTCAATGACAAGTGGTTTACCAACGAGGACGACGCCACGCACCAGGAGCGTCTGTGGCAGACCGACTACATCATCTGGGCCAACTACGACGTTGCCGGCTGCGACCAGACAAGCGAGGTCGACGACTTGTCCACCAACTACCTGTCCACGCAGCTTATGCAGTTGATCGGCGCACCGCTGTCCGACTACCAGAAGGCGCACATGACGCTGCGCAAGTCGCTGCCCGCCATCAACTCGGTCGGCTACGAGGACGCCAGCCTGCGCTGGGCGCTCTCCTCCAACGTCACCGGTGACGACGCCGCTGCCGCAGCCGCCACCAAGGCGCGCGAGGATTACGCCAAGATGCAGTATTACGAGATGTTCCGCGACGGCAAGAACGTGTATACCGAGCACTTCCAGACCGAGGCCAACGAGACCGACCCCAACCTGGCACCGGGCACGACGAAGATCAAGTAGCGGGTCGCTCATAACTGAAACGTCTGTCCGGGCGGAGGCATATAAGGTTCCCTGCTCGGACAGTCCTGCGCAAGACGGAGGCCACATTAAGTGGCCTCCTTTGCGTGCGGAACTCGCGATGAACCTTATATGCCTCCGCCCGGACAGACGCCTTGTTGTTGGAGCACGGCTTGTCATGGGGGTACCCGCAACATATATAAGTTGAAGGCCACATTAAGTGGCCTTCTTTGTATTCGGAAAGTGTGTCCCGGAATCTGCCTTCGGAATGGGACGCAGTTTCCGCTTGAGGGCCTGTCGGGAAAGCGCATCCCACTTCAAGAGTAAATTCCGGGTCGCACTTTCCGCTAAGGCTCTCAAGCGGAAAGTGCATCCCATTCCAAGCCTTAATTCCGGGACGTAGTTTCCGGACAAGACATCAACCGGAAAGTGGGGACCACTCTGAGCGCCGATTCTGGGACACACTTTCCGAAACCCCGCCCATCCGGAAAGCCCGTCCCACTCCGTATACATCCAGGCATGAAATCATCAGCTTATTAGGCCTTCTATCAATAAAGAGACACCCTCCCGGGCGGCGGGCACGAAGTTCATCGCGAGTTCCGCACGCAAAGAAGGCCACTTAATGTGGCCTTCGTCTTGCGCAGGACTGTAGAGCAGGGAACTTCGTGCCCGCCGCCCGGGAGGGCGTTTCATTTAGAAGATGAACCTAGCGCTTATCCCTCCGGGACAAAAGAAGCGCGGCTATAAATGCGATGATTGCAAGCGTCAGCAACACCAAAAGCAACGTGAGCATGTTGTCGCCTGTTGCCACCAGACCAAGCAAGCCGGGCTTCTTTCTGCCAGCAGACTGCACGGGGATCTTCTCGCCATCGTCCTCGGCGGTGATTTCCCAGCGAATGGTCTTGTTTGCATCGGCAAGCTCGTTGCCCACCGACGTCGGAACGCTTAGCTGCAGATTAAGCACCGTGCTGTCATCGCTCGTAAACGTGGCGATTTGCGTGGGATAGGCGAACACGCTGCCCGGTGTTCCTGTCTGGAGCCAACCTGCAGAGGCATCGCCCACAGTCGCCGTTAAGGTGATGGGCGATAGCAGATGTGCCGTCTCGTGATCGACAACAGCCCGCACAAACACACGTACCTGGGACTTTACACCCGTGGTACGAACCCCAATCTGTTGCTCGCGTACATCGCCGGGCATTAGATCTTTAAAGGCTGGAAACAGATCGGGCTCCCCCGAGGAGTCCGTCGCTCCCGATACCGTTAGCTGGCGTGCATTTCCGTCATAGGCAATCGTGGGAACGTCAGCAAACGCACGTGCAGGAACGGCAAGCGCGATAAGGCAGACGATTGCCGCCATCACGCAGCGCAAGGAACACACAACGTCTTTACGAATCGGAGAAGCCATACCTACGCACCTCCATGCGGCGGCACCAGCACGCCATCCTTGACTGTACAGCCCCATGCCTCTGCAACTGCATCGTCGGGCGTGGATTGAATTGCTTGGGTCGAAATGTCAACGACCAGGTTCTTCCCATCTGCCTTCTGCTCAGTCACGCTCTTGATGAGCACATCGGTTTTGCCCATCGGAGCAACGGGAGACGTCCAGTAGTAGTACCCGTCGGACGCGACAACCCAAGACGAGGCGGTGTTGGAAGCAGATGCCTTGGACACACTGCCCCAGTCAATGACGTAGTCGGTGCCGGCAACTGGCTCATCCCACAGGCGTGCGCCATCCTGGTCCTGCCAGTAGATATCCACTGCAGCACGAATATAGGCGGGCGCAGTACCCGTGTTCTTCGCCTTGACATCGCTTTTCACTTTGCCGTTGAGCGTTTCCTGAACCGATGGCGTCACCGATCCGATGCCGAACTGGTTGACCAGCACGCCCGTAACCGAAAGCCAGGCCAACGTGCCTGCCGTACCGGCCAGGAGGATAACCCCCACCAGCAAGGCGATGATGCGCTTGCGCTTGGACATGCTAATCCTCCTTCTTTGCTACGTTGCCGTTGCTCCAAACGTTATGGGCACGATCGTTGCCGTCGATCCATTTGTCGTTCACACGCGTGTTCGTGCAGGTGAACGTGGCATCGTTCGCGCTCGATGCAGACGAAATCGTCAGCTCGGCAGTTTTACCGGGCGCCTTGCCCGGCGTGCTCAGCTCACCCTGGTAGCGCCATGCCCAAGCCGTATCTTCCTCGACGGTATAGATGCCAGCCGGAGCGGCGAACTGCACGCTGCCGACATAGCAAGTTTCACCGTTTTCGTCGCGCTGCTCGCTAACTTTCACCTCGACCATGCGCGTCTCGGCAGGAGAATCCTGCGACATCTTTCGCGTTACCTTAAAGCGGAACGTTTGCCCCATAGCGCTGACATCGGTCGTCTTTTTAACGATCGTCAGCGCATGAGTCTGGGCAAAGTTGAACACGGCTTTGCCGGGGCCCTGATCGCCCTCGCCCGTCTTCTTGGACTCCAGACGGTTGGCCAGGTCGAACGAGCCGTCACCCGAACCAAGGCTGTAGAGCGAGACAAACTTGCCGTTTACGGGCTCTTCCGCCACAGAAACACCCTCTGTACCAGGCCCGTAGCTTGCCCGCATTACCGTAACGGTCAGCCGCGTTCCCATAAACGGCTTGGCAAAGCAGACCTTAAACGGCGCCTTGTCGGCACTGTCATCGACGGTGTTGGCGGCGGCGGGATCGAGCAGCCACTTAAGCTGGGCGGTCATGGTTTCGGACTTCGCGGGATCAGACGTATCTTTGGCAACCACGCGATATGTAACGGGATACAGGTCCATGTCGCCCTTAATTGGCTCGTCCTTAAACACATCCCAAGGCTTCGTATCACCATCGGCGCCCACATATCGCCACTCCAAGAAGAGCTCACGCATATCGCCATTGGCGGCCGCACGCTCATCGAGCAGCGCGACGATCTTGGAATGGGCGTCCGGGTCGTATGCCACGGACTTTTGCTCCATCATGGGATTCCCGCTGTTGTCATAGACGGGGCGGCCGTTCTCATCCATTTTGGGAACATCAACCGTATAGACGAAGCCGGACTTGCCGTCCTGCGCACGCTCGTCGCCCGAGTCGACCGTCGCCGTAAAGAGAACCGACCCGTCGACACCGTGATAGCGCACCTTATGCGGCGCAATCTTGTACACCGCAGTGTACATCGCGCTCTTAAAGGGCTCATTGCCCTCGAGGGGATACTTGTCGTCACCGGTCATCAGGGTGTACTTGTTATCGGATGCATAGTCACGCGACCAGCCGACAAAGTCGTACTTGGTGCCATCCTTGCCGACAACCTCAGTTGCAGCTTTTACCTCCAGCGAAATTTGATCACCAGAGTCGGTCCGCGAAAGATAACGCACAGAACCGGGGTCATCCAGATTGGCATCGATATTCGATTGAACACGCACCGCGCTGGCGCGGTAGACCGGATACAACTCCATGGGGGCCTTGACCACGGTGCTTTTATTCACCATGGAAACGTCGTCCGACCAAACGACATAACCGTTGCCAGCTACCGGCTTAGTTTCCGTCCAGCCCACGAAGGCATTGTATGCGTTTGTTGCAGCATCGATATCGCCGACGTTATACGTTGGCAGCGGGATGCCGTCCTTAAGGCTGCCGAGAGAATCGCCCTGCTGGGCTACCTTACCGTCCACATCCCTGGCATTGAGATGGTACACAACCGCCAACGGCGAATAGTACGCCACAAATGTATAGGCCCCGCCGGGTTCCACCTGATGGGAATACGAGTTATCGCCGTTAGGTTCGATGTCTTCAACTTCGCCGTTCGGAAGCTCGATCTCAACCTTCTGCAACTTATACAGCTCACCGCCTGCTTTATAAACCGGCGTCGTAACGTCAGGGGTCACCGTTGCCGTAGCAGGATTGGTGTCCGCGTTGATAACGGGAGCGATGTTGTAGCTAGGCACATTGACCTTGTCCGTACCCTCAAAACCTGCGCGATGCAGGTTGGTGGTGTAGCTGACGTCGTACTTTGCGTAGACGGGATAGGCATCCTGCCACTGGGTGACCTTGGACTCGTCGGTCGCCAGATACGGCTCTGCCTTATCCGGATCACTCGTCACGTAGGAGTCGCCGGCGACGTCGTAGATATACTTCCAGACGTCAGAATCCTTCTGAACCTCGGCGGTCGAAATCCAGCCCAGGAACTTATAGCCCGGCACGGCCATGTCGGCATCGGTCGGGGAAGCTTCGAGGGTCAGGGGGCTCTCATACGATCCCTTCTCACCATCTTCTGGCTTTTCGGCCACTTTAACCGACTTATTAACATGCGGGTAGTAATACGTGAACGTCGGATCCGCCCCGTTTACCTTGGTCTGCAGCAAGTTACTCTCATAGCGCCGCGTGGCAGTCCTCACGACATTATCGCCCTTGTTGTAGAAATTAACGTCCGTGGTAATCATCGCGCGAACGTAGTACTTCTTATCTGTACGCACCATGCTCTCGATGGGATTTTTCACATATGTCCAATATTCACCATCGCGCTCAAGCGTCCAGAAATTCAGGCGATAGCGATCATTCACCGGTTTGACCGTTACGTTCAGCGAAGCCGAAGTCCAAGTATCGCTTAGCGTTGCAGCGCCTGGAAAATCGGTATCGGCATAGAGGTTTTTTAGAGTATCGGCTCCCGTATCGTTTTTAACGTTGTGCGAGTACGCGTTAAGGGGACTCACGACAAGGGTTTCCTTCGTGAAGCGCGTGCCACACGTTTCATAACTATCCTTTATACCGTGGTCAACATGCTCCGGGCCCCAGTGGACGACGTTTTCACGCACGAAGGTACTACCGACGTTTTCCTCAAAGGGCGTTTGATAGCGATTCCAAACGGAACAAAGTAGCTTGCTGTCCGTAAACTCATGGTTGGTATAAGCCCGAACGTAATAATCCACTCGGTACTCAAAGCGGGCGATGTAGGTATGCGGCGCGGTTAAATCGACATCGGCGGGGAGCGTATAGCTGGGGTCGCGGCTTACGCGCACCTCGAGCGGGGCATCCTCGGTTCCCTTGTTTTCATACCAACCCAGGAAACGATAGCCGTCGGGCAGCTGGCCCTCCTCGGATATAGCTTTACCGGATACGTCGAGCACCTGTACGGTATACGAGCTTGTGCCATCTTCTGCAGTCTCAACCTTAACGTCAGTTTTGCCCACACCGTCGCGCCGAGTCTGATCGTCGGTTGCATCCTGCTCATTGCCCTCAAACACCGTCATGATGTTCGACACATAGTCGGTGTACACCGGATAAAAATCGGTAGGACCAAGCACAGTGATCTCGGTGCCGGCAGGATAGAACGCACCGGCGTTTTTTAGCTCGGCAAGCTTAGGCGAGGTGATGGCCGCGTAACCGCCATGCATCCCGGCCTCGCCACTCGGCTGCGTCGTCCAGCCGATAAAGGTGGCGCTGGCAGAAAGAGTGCCGCGGTCCGCAGGGGCAGCCGGCGTTAAACCGACGCCATAGCGGTACCAGTCCGTCGACTTGTCGTGCTCCTCGCCGCTCTGCCACGCGAGCGTCTCGCCCTTGACGTTATAGAACAGCACCTGCGCCTCGTACGAAGCGATAAACAGGTCATTGCCCTTAAAACCGTCGACCCCCTTGGCATTATCGGCGGTATAGGTCGACGTATGCTCGTGCGCCTCACTCTTCTTGACCTGTTTGCCGGCAGTCACGGCATCGGCATCGGTCTTGCCGTCAAACCAGGTGTTATCGGCCTCGATGTGGTTCACGTTGACCCCGGGCTCGCGGAACCAGCCCGTAAAGCGGTATCCCTCGTTTGCCTCGGTCAGGCCTTCAGGCTTTGCGGAGGTCTCTTGCTCAAACGTTACCGACGTATCGCCCTGGGCCAAGCCCTGAGCCGTTCCCGCCAGCACAGTGCTCACGGCAAAGGTGTAGGGGTCCGAGGTCGCCTGATCAATACCAAGCTTGGTTGCCTCGATGGTCGCGGTGCCCGCGCCGGGAAAATCGGTCGTTGCCTTAACGCTCTGGCCATGCACGGGAATATTCAGTTTGTAATCCATCGCCCACTCATTGGCGTGCGTGCCACCCAGGGCCTCATCGTTAGCAGTCGAGCGTTTAGTACCGGCACAGAAATCATAGTCATGCTCTTCCCACAGCTCACGCGTGGTATAGCGCTCGTCGTCCCACGGGCCATAGCCGTCGCCCTTAGTGGTACCGTCGCCGCCAAACGAGGGGATTTTCTTTTTGGCAGGGTTGCCCTGGCTGTTGCCAGAAAGGCTCACGCTCGGCTTAAAGTAGCACTCGGTGACCGTGGCATCATCCTTGTTGGCACGCGCGGCAATGCCGCCCAGGTTCACATCGTTTTGAATGATGGGGATCACGGCGATAGGATTGTACTGACGCGAGCTCAAGTCACCCGCAAAATGGCTTCGAACGAGCTCGTTGCCCTTTTCGGTTAGAATACGACCCGCCAAGCCACCCGTCCACGCACGCGTCACGGCAACGACGCCCACGTACGACGCGGCATAGCTGTAGCACTGCGCCGTCGAGAAGCAGTCGATAATCTTGGCGTTACCCGCCATGCAGCCCACAAAACCCGAGGCATACACGTTGTTGCCGCCCAGGGCGCCAATGGCCACGTCGTACTTATTGGTGACGTCGGTCATGCCCTTCTCGGCAATCGAGCCGTCGTCCTTACGCGTCGGCGTCACGCGGCAGTACTCGATAGTCGAGTTCGTAACGTAGCCGGCAAACGCCGCCATATACAGACCCTCACCGCCGAGCGCCTGCACGCCCGAGGTCGCATTGTTGACGGCACGGCCGCCACGGACCTCGCAGTTGTAGAGGGTGCAGCCGTCGAGCTCGCCGGCGATGAGACCGCCCTCAAAGCCTGCGTTGGTAATGAGGTTGAGGGCGTTGTTGGCGCAGGTCACGTGCAGCGTGCTTTCCATGACCATAACGTTTTCGAAGCGCGTATTGACGGCCTTGCCCACGATAATGCCGCCGCGGAAGTCCGCCCACACGTTGGCGTCCTTAACCAGGAAGTTTTTGATGGTGGCACCGTTGGTCTCGGCAAAAAATCCCGTATCGCGCTCGGGGTCAAAAGCGTCTTTATCGTAGTTCAGGCCCTCAACGGTGTGGTTTTGACCATCGAACACGCCCTTAAACGGATGCTCCTTGTTGCCAAACGACAGATGCTTAACAGTGTTTGCAACGATGGCTTTCATGTCGTCGCTGTCGAGCTCAATGTCGTTATCGAGATAAACGTGCCAGCCGGACGTATCGCGCTCGCGCGACAGCGCCACATACAACAAAAAGTCAGCCTCGTTTTTGATGTGGAATTCGTTTTTGTTCTCGGGCACGTCCTCGGCATGCACCACCGTTGGCAGCGCCATAACGCAGCAAAGGACAATCGCTGCGACGGCAACCAGCCTGCTAAGCATACCCCGGTTCATGTTCTTGATCTTCATAGGCTAGTTCGCCTCCGGCCAACCCACAACGTCAAGTACGTCGAGGGCGGTATCGCTTGCCTGCTGGTTTTTGGCCTGCACGGCCTGAACATCGATATCGAGCCTGAATGAGCCGCCGCGCGCGGCATCGTGGTAGTCGCCCACAAAGCGCAGCGAGTCCATGAGGCTTTCCGTCATGACGCCGGGGTCGAGCGTGCCGCCACGCCCGGCCAATCCGCGGTAGTAGTACCACCCATCGCCGCCGTCGATCCACGGGGACCCCTCGCCCACATTCACATGAAACGCAACGTTGCCCGAGGCATCCGCGCACGAGCCGTCTGGTGCCACCGACGTCATGCGCAGGCGCGCGCGAACGTACTCAGGCTGCGCGCCAGCGTTCTCCACGCGCACAATGCGGCTGATGTCAGAGCCGCTGGCCTTGGTGTCGGGATAGTCCCCGTACTCGTTGGCCTCAAACGGAATCTCTTCGCCTTGCTCGTTGAGGGTGTATTCGCAGACTCGTACCTTCACGCTGCCAAACGATAGGACGTTGTTCGCCGGAACCATATCAACGGTAAAAGTCAGCGTGCCGCACAGGCACGCCAGGGCCAACAGCGCCATCGCGGCAAGCGCCAAGGTGCGTTTCTGATTGTCGGAAAGATTATTGAGCATTACGTTCGCCAGTCGTCGATAAAAAGGGGGACTGAGATCCCAGCCCGAATATAGGGGTGGGGGCGGGCCGGGATCTCGGTGGGGTGGGTGGGGTTAAGCCTTAGCCCGAGTCGCAGCCCAAGCCTTGGCCTGCTCGACAGCGTTGTTGGCAGCGTCAGTCTTGTCGCCCTTCTGGTCAGCGCCGAAGATGTAGCAGGAGACTGTCATAGCGGGATTCTGAACAACATCCGTGCTGTTCAGAGTATTCGGAATATGCACCGTGCTGAACAGCTCGCCGGTATAGGCAGCCTTTCCGTCGGTAGGTTCAAGCACGGCCGGATCGCTGGTGTTATTGGTATACACGAACAGACCACTCACGTACTGGCCCGAAGTGCCGTTGGTCACAGCCTTACCTTCAAATTCCCCCTCAACCATCTTCCAGTTATTTCCAATGGTGAAATACGGAGTCTTGGCAAGGGCGTTTTCGGCGTCTGTCTTCACAATTGCGTTCTTCACGTAGATGAACACATAGGACTTATCAGAGTCCTTGCCGATGCCGACGTTGGGGTTCTTATTGATGTCGGTGTCGGGAATCATCTTGGATTTATTGGTCCAGTTGGTCTCGAACAGATAACCATCCACTGAGGGGTTCGTGGGATCAGTACCGGGCTTGTTCGGCTGATCAGGGTCGGGCTTCACTTCAGGCTTGTCAATGCGGCCGACCGTGAACTCATTCACCTTGGTTTGGGTCGCCGACAGCCATGCATACGTTCCCACGCCGGCAGCCAGTACCAACAGCAACAGGGCGGCAATGATGCCGTAGCGCTTTTTCTTCTTGTTTTCCATCGTTCTCTTCCTTTCGAGAATCGTTTTCCCCGGCAACGGCCCCTACCGCCGCCGACGCTTTTCCCTGCCGCTATGAACGCCGCTCCCTCGCATGCACGCGGGTATGCTTGCCCGCAGGCTCGTCGGGAACCATCCGATCGAGCACTATCGACGCCGCGATCAGCAGCGCCAGAACGGCCACCACAACAAGCAAACCGGGCATCGTCGTGCAATATGCGTTGACGAAGCCCAGGTAAGGGACACAAAAAGAAACAGTGCCGATAACACTCGAAAAAGGCGTCTGCTCGGCATCGTGCATGATGCTTCCGTCTGCATTTTTGTTCGCAATTCCCTGCGTGCCGATCATCTGCGCCACAGGGTCGATCTCGTACACCTGGTGCGTCACCACAGCACCGTCCGATCGGTAAAAGGTTGCATTGTCACCCACGGCAATATCCACTGGCTCAACCTGGCGAACAAACACCATGGAGCCAACGGGAAGCTCGGGTTCCATAGAGCCCGAGAGCACAGCAAAGGGCATGTATCCAAATGCACGAGGAACAAAAGAAACAACGGCAAGGGCTATGACAAGCGCGAACGCCAAGCTACTCAAAAGTGCAATAAATCGTTTGAGTCTACGCGCCGTCAAAGTGATAATTCATCCCCCTTGAGGACCTATTCGACCCATCCAAAGGTCAGCAAGTTTCAACAGGAACCGCAAGGCGCTTGAAAAGTGAGTCCGAAATAAGCCAATTTGGAATCTTTTCGTAATAAAAACATAGCGATGTGCTACACATTTTTCAATGTTTTGTCGCTAAATGCTACTAATTTTGGCGTAAGTGGTCATTTATCCCCAAATTGGTCTGCTTTATCCAATATCTGTGACTAACCCCCTACGCAACTTCCCCATAGAGGGATCGATTTTTTGCGAAACTAAAATAATGGTACCCCCCCCCACATTAAAACAAACTACTGGAAGTGCCGTTTATTTCCAACTCCCTTTTACCGGAGTTTTATGACTGCCCCATGTAGCTCGCAGCCCATAATCCTCTGAGAACCGTGTCCCAGAATTCACGTCCGGAGTGGGATGCAGCTTCCGCTTGTGGCCCCGTTGGGAAACCACATCCCACTCCAATCACAAATTCCGGGTCGCACTTTCCGCCAAGACCCTCAACCGGAAACTACATCCCATTTCTCGACCGAATACTGGGATGTAGTTTCCACAGAGCCCTTCACCGGGAAACCGCATCCCATTCCAAAGGCAAATTCCGGGACGCAGCTTCCGCAACTCCGCCCATCCGGAAATCCCATCCCACTCCGCACACATCCGGGCATAGAGCAATCAGCTTATTAGGCCTTCCATCAATAAAGGGGCGCCCTCGTGTCACGAAAAAGCCTCGAGAACTTCGAGGCTTTCACATTTGTATTGTTTTGCACGAAGGACCGCGAACGGCGAAGCTACTCGCCCAGCACGGCCTTCTTTGCGGCTGCGGCCATGTTGTCCAGATCCTCCTTGGTGGGGTGATCCTTCGCGGCAACCCAGTTGTCGAGCAGCATCTTAAATCGGGCGTTATCGGGATCTTGCTCGAGCATGGCCTCGTAGCGCTGCTTGACCGCGGGGCCCATCTTGCCCTGGCACATCACCCAGCCCGCAAGCTCGGCATCTCCAGCCAAATTGGAAGTTACGCGATCAATAATCTGCTGATAGTAGCTCTGGTCGGCGCCAAAACCGCAGGTGCCAAACAGGAAGACGCGCTTGCCGTGCAAGGCGGAGAGCAACGCCGCGACCGAAGGCGTGCACGCGCCCTTGTCGCACCAAAAACCGACGAGCACCGTGTCGGCCGCGCAGGCGCCCTGCGCCTCGAGCGCAACCTGATCTGCGTCCGCATCGTCGCTCAACGCCGCGGCGTGGACAAACTCAACGCCCGCAGCCTGCAGAGCGCGCTTGATCGCGCCCGAAACCATCCTGGTATTACCGCTCTTGCTGTTAACCACCAAAGAGCACGTCATAGTCACGTTGCCTCGTTTCCCCCAAAACTAAAGCCACTAATGCAATTTATTAGATGAATATCTTAGTACTAACGTGACAGATGTAAACCACCGTCTGTCGATTGGCGAGGCAGACGACATCTTCGGACAGATTTCGAACAGTATGTACTTCGGATTGAAACCGCCGCAGAACGTTTCACGAATGGCCGAAAAACTGTTTCACAAAACGCCGTCAAATTGTGTCACGGAGTATCGTCAAAATGTTTCACGCGCTGGTAGAACGCTATATAACAAGATCGCTCTATGGGACAAACAAACCTGATTAATTTGCCCCACGGGCTTGCTCACTGGGCAAACTGGCTGCGGTAGAGCTCGGCGTAGAAGCCGCCTGCCGCTAGCAACTCGTCGTGCGTGCCGCGCTCGATAATCTCGCCGTCGCGCATCACCAGAATGCAGTCGGCGTTGCGGATGGTGCTCAGGCGGTGCGCCACGACAAAGCTTGTGCGACCTGCCATGAGCTCGTCGAATGCCGCCTGAACCTGCAGCTCGGTGCGGGTATCGATGCTCGAGGTCGCCTCGTCCAGCAGCAAGATCGCCGGGTCGGTGAGCATGACGCGCGCGATGCACAGCAGCTGCTTTTGGCCCTGGCTAAACGTGCCGCCGTCCTCGCCGATTACCGTATCGTAGCCGCCCGGCAGCTGCACGATAAACTTGTGCGCATGCGCGCGCTTGGCGGCCTCGATAACCTGCTCGCGCGTGGCATCGGGGCAACCGTACGCGATGTTGTCTGCCACCGTGCCCTCGAACAGCCAGGTGTCCTGCAGCACCATGCCAAAGGCGCGGCGCAGGCTCGAGCGCGTGTAGTCGCGCGACGAACGCCCGTCTACCGAGATGCGGCCGGCATCGATATCGTAAAAACGCAGCAGCAGGTTGATGAGCGTCGTCTTGCCGCAGCCCGTGGGACCGACCAGGGCAAAGCGCATGCCGGGCTTGGCCTCGATGCAGATATCCTGCAGCAGCTTGCGGTCGGGCACATAGCTAAAGTCCACATGCTCAAAGGCCACCTCGCCCTGCGGGGCGGCAAGCTCCACGGCATCTGGCGCATCGGGCTCTTGCTCGCTGGCGTCGAGCAGCGCAAACATACGACGCGCCGAGGCATACGCCGTCTGGATTTGCGTAATGACGTTGGTGACCTCGTTGAACGGCTTAGTGTACTGGTTGGCATAGGACAGGAAGATCTGCACGCCGCCCACCGTGAGCGCCGCGGGCACGCCCGTGATCACGCCCACGCAGCCGATGACGGCAACCACGGCGTAGATGATGTTATTGATAAAGCGCGTACCGGGGTTGGAAAGCGAGCCCATAAACTGCGCGCGCTCGCCTGCCGCATAAAGCTCGGCGTTGAGGGCGTCGAAGCGCTGCTGAGCGCTCGGGCCGTAGGCAAACGCGTCCACGAGCTTTTGCTCGCCCACATACTCCTCGATATGGCCGCCGAGCTGGCCCTGGATGCGCTGTTGGGCCGTAAAGCTCTTATTTGAGAGCTTGGCGATGGCGCCGGCCGCAAAGATGGAAAGCGGCGTGACGAGCACCACCACAAGCGTCATGGTCAGGTTGATGGAGAGCATAAACGCGAGCGTGCCCACGATGGTAATAACGCCGGTAAAGAGCTGCGTGAAGCCCTGCAGCAGACCGTCGCCCACCTGATCGACGTCGTTGACCACGCGGCTCATGAGGTCGCCGTGGGCATGGCTGTCGATAAAGCTGAGCGGCATACGGCTGAGCTTGTCGCTCGCCTCCACGCGCATGTCACGCACCGTCTCGTAGGACAGACGGTTGACGCAATAGCCCTGCAGCCACTGGAAGGCCGCGGCCCCCACCACGACGAGCGCGAGTTTGGTGACAAGCGGCAGCAGTGCATCGAAGTCCACCTGGCCCGCCGCGACGATGAGGTCGATGCCCTCGCCAATAAGGATGGGCGTATAAAGTTGCAAGATCACCGAGATGGCGGCGCTCACAAACGACACCGTAAACGAAATGCGATGCGGACGGACGTAGCCCAGCAGGCGGCGGGTCACCGCGCCCACGGGGTAGCGCTCGGGGTCGCCGGGCTGACGCGGGCCGTCACCCAGATTGTTGAGGCTATCGTTGCCGGACACATTGGCGGTCATCGTGGCGACCGAACCGGAGGAAGTGTACGGATTCATTTAGCATCCCTCCTTTGCGCAGACGGATGCGGGGCAGCCGGGGCGGACGCGGGACTTGGGACGGACGCGGGCGTCGCGCTCCCCTGCTGACCCTCGAGCTCCTCGCGGCGCAGCTGCGACTGGCAAATCTCGCGGTAGAGCTGGCAGCTTGCGTACAGCTCGTCATGCGTGCCCAGGCCCGCGACCGAGCCGTGATCGAGCACGCAGATCATGTCGGCGTCGCGCACGGTCGAGACGCGCTGGCTCACAATCAACGTGGTCAGCGGCAGCCCACCCTCGGCGGCACCGCGCATGCTTCGTTCGCGAATGGCATGGCGAAGCGCCGCATCGGTCTTAAAGTCGAGCGCCGAGGCGGAGTCATCCATAATCAGGATCTGCGGCGAGCCCACCAGAGCGCGCGCAATGGTCAGGCGCTGGCGTTGGCCACCGCTGAAGTTCTTACCGCCCGCCTCGACCGGAGCATCTAAGCCCTGCTGCTTGTTACGCACGAACTCGCTGGCCTGCGCCATATCGAGCGCCGCCCAGAGCTCCTCGTCGGTCGCCGCCTCGTCACGCCAGGTCAGGTTGCTGCGGATCGTGCCGCTCACCAGCGACGCGCGTTGCGGGACGGTCGCGACCACATGGCGCAGCTGATCGAGCGGCCAGGCACGCACGTCGGCGCCCATCACGCTCACACTGCCGGTGCCCGCATCGTACAGGCGCGAGATAAGCGAGACGAGTGTGGACTTGCCGCTGCCCGTGCCGCCGATAACGCCGAGCGTCTTGCCCAGTGGGAGTTCCAGGGTCACATCGTTGACGGCATTTGCCGCGCCCGCGCCAAAGGAGAAGCTCGCATGGTCAAAGCTCAGCGCGGGAACTGGGGCGGCATTGCCCGGCCTGGGCAGCGCGACCGGCTGGTTGCCCTCGTCGGTGATGCTCGGCACGCAATTGAGCACCTCGTTGATACGCGACGCACTGGCGCTCGCCTTGGTAAAGACCACAACCAGGTTGGCGACGTACACGATGGAGGTCAGGGTCTGCGTCATGTAGTTCACAAACGCCATGACCTGACCCTGCGTGAGCTCACCCACGTTGACCTGGATGCCACCCACCCACAGGATGGCGCACACGCCCAGGTTCATCACCAAAAACGTGACGGGATTAAGAATCGACGAGAGCTTACCCACCGCGATGGCGACATGCGCCTGATCGTCGGCCGCATGGGCAAAGCGCTCGCGCTCGTGATCTTCGCGCACAAAGGCGCGAACCACGCGGGCGCCCGAAAGACCCTCACGGCAAATGAGCGCGATGCGGTCGAGCTTTGCCTGCAGCTGTTTGTAGTACGGAATGCAGCGCGCCATGACAAACCAAAACACCAGGCCGATAGCGGGCGTGCAGATCAAAAAGATGATGCCGAGCTTAAGGTCGATGGCAAGGGCCGCGCACATGGAGCCCACCGCCAAGAAGGGCCAGCGGATGAGCATACGCACGCCCAGCGCCACGGCGAGCTGCACCTGGTTGACGTCGTTGGTAATGCGCGTGATGAGCGACGGCGTGCCAAAGCGATCGAGCTCAGCATAGCTCAGCTTGTTGATGTGCTTGTAGAGTGCGCCGCGGATGTCGGTGCCCATGCCCTGCGAGGTGAGCGCCGCCATCTTTTGGCAGACGAGCGTAAACGAGATGCCGATCACGGCCATGGCGGCAAGCACTATGCCGTAGTGGACGACGGCGTCCACGTCGTGCGAGCCAATGCCCTTATCGATCATCTGGGCAATCACCAGCGGCGTCAGCAGGTCAAAGATCACTTCGATCAGCTTACACGCAGGGCCGATCACCATATACCGGCGAAACTTACCACCAAAACGCCTGAGCAGCTCAATCATGTATAGGCGCTCCCTATCATCATCCACATTCAATTCGAACCATGATAGTACCGCCACCCCAAAAGAAGCGTAAACAACTCGTCATTTCTAATGGGGTTCGGTTTCCAAAGAAGCGGAGAGGCACGCGCACACCCAGCCAGTGTCGGGTCGACCACTTGGTATACTTACATTAGTGCTACCAAGTTAGTCGCCGACCCTTGAAATGAGGTGCCGAGATGAACGACATTCTCGCAAGAAGAGCAAGACGAGCAACTGTGGGCATCGCCCTTTCCGCGGCACTTGTCGCGGGAATCGCCCCCGCAACGGCGATCGCGGCAGAAACCAGTTCCCCCACCGGTGCAGTTGCCTTGCAGACGGAAGATGCGGCCGCCGCAAAAGAAAAAGCGTATGCAGCCATGCAGGAAGCGCTCAAAAACCTCGAAGCCGCAAAAGACGCCGCAAGTCCCGAGAAAATTGCGGAAATCAATGGTAAAATTGCCGTTTTTC
The DNA here is from genome assembly GCA_905214385.1 of uncultured bacterium. GTDB lineage: Bacteria > Actinomycetota > Coriobacteriia > Coriobacteriales > Coriobacteriaceae > Collinsella. The sequence continues at coordinate 43,370 of CAJMMF010000003.1, read as the reverse complement.
AAGAGCACTACGACACTTATTTGGCGCAAGCCGCCACATATAAGGAATCCCTTCCTACCATGCAAGCGAACGTCAATGCAGCCCAAGCCAAATACGATGAGGCCCGCAACCGGACAAGCGGCCTTGAGGCAGAATTAAATAAGGCAATCGCCAACAGGGCTTCTGGCGAAACTATTAGGCAGCTCCAACTGGCGATCACAGATGCAGAATCGGAAGAAAAATATTGTGAAGAAAAGATTGCCCGCTGCCGAATGCGCCTCGAAAATCATAAAAGACGGATTTATTTCTTTGAAAGCGAAGTAGAGTTTAATAAAACCCATCTCGACGGAGAAACAGCCAAGCGGGATGCGCTCCTCGACAATTTGAAAAAAGCGCAAACGGCCTATGACGACGCCCGCAAGGCATACGAAGAGGCGAAAGCCGCGGCAGACAAGGCCACCTCGCCCGAGATAACGCAACCGACCGAGACGACACCGCCCGCCGGCTCAGCGCAGCCGGCCGAGGCGACACAGCCCACCGGCTCGTCCGCGACCGGCAAAAATACCCCGCCGAGCTCCACCAAGCAGGCGAACTCGAGCAGCGGCAAGCAAGCAGATACGACCGCCGGCAAGCTCGCGAACACGGGCGACGCAGCGCCGAGCGCAATCGCACTCGCAGGAATCGCCGCCGCAGGGTTCGGAATAACCGCCACAGCCACACGCCGCCTCAAGAACTCAAAATAGCTGCCAGAGCATACTACCTTCGCCAATCCACAAACCCAGAGACAAAAAGAGGCCCGTTTCCCCAACCAAGGGAAACGGGCCTCTTTAACTACAAAAAATCAAGCAACAGCACCGCCGCCTCTTGAACCACGTAGCCATTGATGTCTTGGCGCAGTCAGCGAGCGCCATCCAGGGCGAACAAGTTGGCATGAAAAAGGCAAGGCATAGACCTTCTGGTCATGCCTTGCCTTTTGAATGACAAATTGTCGCCCTGGGTGGCGCGCAGCGTCGAGCATTGCGCGGTTTGGTAAAACCGCGCAAAAAAGCGCGCTCGATGGATTCGGATGCCCGACAGAGGCTCCTTATGGCTGCTTCCTTCCGGACCTGACCAGATTCGGAACATGTCGTCATCCGAACCCATCGAACGCGCTAGGCGCTCGGTATATCTTACCTGCTCCCGCCCGATGGGGCAAGACAGCTAATTTGGGACGGGGCTTTTTTGACTACTTTTTGACTGGGGGCATCAGAGTGGCGAAAGTGGTCAAGAAAGCCCCGTCCCAAATAGACTGGTCTGACGCTGCGCCACGAAAAGGGCCTATCTACTACGTTTAGGCCGCGGGGTCAACCATAGCCGACTTTTTCGAAAATCGGCAAGCTTTCTACCTGCGGTTTTAATTTCACAAAATCCGGGATGGTCGAGGGTGTTCCGCTAAACGTAGTAGATTACCGCATTTCATGGCAGACGGTCCGACCCAAAGCACAAGGCGACCAGCCTCGGATGGCCATTCACGAAGTTGCGGTGGAATACGGACTGAATTGGCGCCTTAAAGGCAAAAACACTCCGTATTTCACCGCAAGTTATTGGGGAGGGATTGGTTTTAGAGGCGGCCAAGGTCGTAGGCTCGCGCGGCAGACTCGCCGGCGCAGATGAGGTTGGTTGCGGCTTCCTGCGGATCGAGTGCCCACTTCAAATCCATGGGCTTGCGGCAGATCGGCAAAACCAGGTCGACGCCCTGCCCATACACCGCATCCAGGTTGTCGGCACGACCGCCCACGACGGCGACCACCGGCTTGCTATAGCGCTTGGCACGGCGGGCCACACCCACCGGCGCTTTGCCGGCGGCGGATTGCTCGTCCATATTGCCCTCGCCCGTTATGACCAGGTCGACATCGCGCACGCGCTCGTCAAACCCAATCAGATCGAGCACCGTCTCCACGCCCGAACGCAGCTCCGCGCCGAGCGCCAGCAGCGCGGCACCCAGGCCGCCGGCGGCACCGGCACCGGGCACGCCGAGCACCGAGCCAAATGTCCGTGCGCCCTTGGGCACGCGCAGCAGCCCCTGGGCCCGAACCTCGACAATTGCCGTATCGAGCAGACGACCGTAGCCGACCATCCAGCTGTCGCACCTGCTCAGCGCCTCGGCGTCACCCGTCGGCAAGCCTTTCTGCCCGCCAAACACCACAAGCGCGCCGCGACGCCCTACGAGCGGATTCTCGACATCCGAAAGCACAACGATACGAGCGTCATCCAAAGCCTGCAGCGCTGGCGCCAAATCAACGCTCGCCACCTGCTCAAGGCCGGCAAGACCGGGGGCGACATCGCAGCCCTGATCATCGACCACACGCGCGCCCAGCGCCTGCAGCATACCGGCGCCGCCATCGTTGGTGGCGCTGCCGCCCAAACCAATATAGATAGTCTTTGCGCCCATGCGAACCGCGCGAAGCATGAGCTCACCCACGCCATAGGTCGAAGCCGCCAACGCCGCCGACTCCGTGCAAGGCGAATACCCAATACCCGCCGCCTCGGCCATCTCAATTACAGCCGACTCGTGCTCGCCGCCCACCAGCATCCGGGCAGACACGCGGCCGCCCAAGGGGCCTGCAACCTCGCAGGTCAAGAGCTCGCCACCGCAGGCGGCAACGGCGTTGAGCGTTCCCTCGCCACCATCTGCCAGCGGCAAAGCGCACACCTCGGCATCGGGCCAAACGCGGCGCACGCCTTCGGCAACGACCTCCTCTGCCTGCGCACTCGACACGCTGCCCTTAAAGGAGTCAATCGCCAGCAACACGCGGCGGGGCCGGCGGCACGCAGGACCAAAGTCAACCGCCGTGTCAGCATCCTCACCGGCACCTGCAAGCGCTGCGGCATGAGCGGCATGCGCCTCAAGATCGGCCCCACAACCGCAATCAGCGCCGCCCGCTCCGCGCAGACCGCCAAAATAGCTACTCAGCAGCTCGCGGCATTCATCCGCCAGGACCCCAGTCGTCACGTTAAACCGATGATTCAGGCGCGAGTCGGCATTCAAATCGTATAGGGATCCCAACGCGCCCGCCTTGGCGTCGCTCGCGCCATACACGCAGCGCCCCATGCGCGCGTTGACCATAAGCCCCGCACACATGCAGCAGGGTTCGAGCGTCACGTAGACCGTACAGTCGGAAAGGCGCCAGCGGCCAAGCGCCTGGGCAGCGGCGCACAGGGCCGCGAACTCTGCATGCGCCGAAGGATCCTGGTCGAGCTCGCGACGATTATGCGCCCTCGCGACGATCTCGCCGTCGCGCACCACTACAGCTCCGATGGGCACTTCGCCCACCGCAGCGGCGGCACGCGCCTCCGACAGCGCCTTACGCATGAACTTCTCATCGATTCCGGTGCTCGTCATCGTTCGCCTCCCCTGTTGCAAATCCAAAACGATGCTATCATTACGACTCACGGAGAGATGGCAGAGCGGTTGAATGCGGCGGTCTTGAAAACCGTTGAGCGCGAGAGCGTTCCGGGGGTTCGAATCCCCCTCTCTCCGCCACTCTTAGTGACTCACCGGCGTCATGGTCCGCTCGAACAGCGCATCGACCACGTCGGCGATTTCGGATCGGCGCTCCAGCACGTGGCCCGATTCCCACCACATGGTAAAGAGCCGAATAATGCCGCCGGCGACAAACTCAGACGTCGTCTCGAGCGATACGGGCGCAAGCGCATCCTCGTCAAGCGCGCTCATCACGCGCCCGCGTATGGAGCGCGCGATGCGGTCGCAAATCATGCTGGTCAGCATGCCCGACATACTGCTCGCCAAAATGTTATCCATGAGCTGCTCATGCGCCAGAATCAGATCCATGGCATCGGCGAACACTTCGTGGCGAAGCGCGCGCACGTCCTCGGCGCCCTCCGCGCCATCCGCATCGGCCCGCTTTTGCGGCAGACCCGACATGAGTTCATCGATGTAGAAGGCAAAGTAATCGTTTTTATCGCGGAAGTGCTTGTAGAACGTCGTCCGGCGAATCATAGCGCGGTCGCACAGCATGGCAACCGTCACGTCCTCAAACCGATGCTCTTCGAGCAGCTCAGTAAAGGCCTCGAACAGGGCCCGATAGGTTTTCTTGATGCGAAGGTCCATACGTATCGCCCTCCTCAAGGAAAAGACAGCGTTCACTAATCTGTCGCATATCTTACACCTGTATCGCCCACTCCCTGGCGAACGGCCTCACCTTGGTGGAAACATAACGCTTACCGGAAAGTTCGGTATCGCCAAGGGTTGCGGGTATACTAGTAGCGTTACACCAACGGCAGCCGGCGGAAGACGCCGCGGCCATTCGAAACGGAGACACCATGATTCCCGTCATCATCGGTATCGTTGTTGTCGTTGTGATTGTCTGCGCCATCGCCGGCATCTACAACAACATGGTCACCAAGCGCAATCGCATTGATAACGCCTGGCAGAACATCGACACGCAGCTGCAGCGCCGCAACGACCTGATCCCTAACCTAGTCGAGACCGTCAAGGGCTATGCCAAACACGAGCAGGACACGCTTACCGCCGTGGTCAACGCGCGCAACGCCGCCGTGAGCGCTACCACGCCCGAAGCCAAGATGGAAGCCGACAACGTGCTGACCGGCGCCCTGCGCCAGCTCTTCGCCGTGGCCGAGGCTTACCCCGATCTTAAGGCGAACACCAACTTTACGCAGCTCCAAGCCACGCTCGAAGACACCGAGAACAAGGTAAGCTACGCGCGCCAGAGCTACAACGACTGCGTGCTTAGCTACAACAACGCCATCCAGACGTTCCCGGCCGTTATCTTTGCCGGCATCTTCCAGTTTAAGGAGCGCCAGGGCTTCGAGGCCGCCGAAGCTGCCCGCCAGGCACCGACCGTCAAGTTCTAACAGATCCGCAGCGTATCCTTAATCGGATATATGCATAAACCGCCCCGTCGAATGCATACTTCGACGGGGCGGTTTCCCTTATCGCGAAGGTCCCCCTCAAGGCGCCGTGCATTTTTGGGAGTATTCAGCACAGCCAAGAGCTTTGGGCTCCGCAGCAGAGGCGTTAGATAGCGAATACCCCTGCAGCCAGAGACCCAGCAGCCCATAACACCGCCTATTATTCGCGAAAAGCATCGACAAGCACGGATTTTTGCCCGAACGACGGTATACAGGAGCCTTCGATTGCAGAATACTCGCAAAAATGCACGTCGCCACCACCCCCACATGGCGCGACGCAAAACAAAAGCGCGGCCTAAAAGGCCGCGCGCCATCTTTATTCAGATTAATTATTGTTCGTTGTGACATCGCCGAGCCCGCAGGGCGGAGAGCAAGACAAATTACGCGACGGTGTAAACCCAGTTGTGCTTATCCTCAACAGCACCAGACTGGATGCCCGTCAGGGTCTCGCGAAGCTTCTTCATCACAGGACCGATCTCGGTGTAGCCAGCCGGGAAGGTCACGGTCTCGTCGGCTCCGTAGACCTTGTTGTCGATCTCGCCGACCGGGGAGATAACGGCAGCGGTGCCGCACAGGCCGCACTCAACAAAGGTGCCGGCCTTGACCTCGGCCCACTCGACGGGACGCTGGTCGACGGTCATGCCCAGGTCCTGAGCAACCTGAACGAGCGAACGGCGGGTGATGGAGGGCAGGATGGAGTCGGTGTGCGACTGCGGAACGACGAGGGTGCCATCCTCCTTCACGAACAGGACGTTAGCGCCACCGGTCTCCTCGACATAGGTGCGGGACTCGGAGTCGAGATACAGGTTCTCGGCATAACCCTCGCGGTGAGCCTCCATCGTGGGCTTCAGGGACATGGCGTAGTTGAGGCCGGCCTTGATGTTGCCGGTGCCGTGCGGTGCGGCGCGGTCGTACTCGGAAACGCGCAGCTTGACGGGCTTAAGGCCGCCCTTAAAGTACGGACCGACCGGGGTCACGAGAATGCGGAACGTGTACTCAGGAGCGGGAGCCACGCCGATTACGTCACCGGAGCCGATCATAAACGGACGCACATACAGGGTTGCGCCAGAGCCGAAGGGCGGAACCCATGCGGCATTGGCAGAGACGACCTGCTTGACGGCCTCGACAAACTTGTCCTTGGGGAACGGGGGCATCTCGAGGCGCTGCGCAGAGTTGTACATACGCTCAGCGTTCATGTCGGGACGGAAACAGACGATGCTGCCGTCCTCGGCGGTGTAGGCCTTCAGGCCCTCAAAGACCTCCTGGCAGTAGTGGAAGATACCACCGCACTCGGAGACATGCAGGGTGTGGTCGGTGGTCAGGCCACCCTCGTCCCACTCGCCATCCTTCCAATGAGCCTCGTAGCTGTAATCGGTCTTCATGTAGCCAAAGCCGAGGCTACCCCAATCGATATCCTTCTTCTCGACAGTCATATGTCGCTCCTTACATACACAGTTGCATACTCGCGAACCCGCACGCAAGGACCGGGGCCGACCGCGTCGCAACGTCACACGCCCGGAGCGTAGAGCCGGACGGGACACGCGGACGACATCGAAGCCGATGACACGTCAATTCGCATGCACGAGATTGTACTCCGCACACGCATCGGATAAAACGTTTTTCTTTAACTAACTAAAGTATTTTCATTTGACCGAAGCTAGAGAGGCCCGCCACCGTAAACGGTGACGGGCCTCAACGACACGATTTGTGCGCCGGCTCGAGCTACGCGTTCTTTTTGCCCAGCTTTGCCTTAACCAAACCGACCACGGTCGGAATAATCGACACGGCAACAATGCCCACGATCAGCAGCTCAAAGTGCTCCTGCACAAAGGGAATGCCGCCAAAGAAATAGCCCAGCAGTGTAAAGACCGTCGACCAGGTGATACCGCCCAGCACGTTAAAGATGACAAAGTTGCGCCAGTGCATGCCGCCCATACCGGCGATGAAGGGCACAAAAGTGCGGATAAACGGGAAGAAGCGACCCAGGAAGATGGCCAGGTGGCCCCATTTGTCCAGGAAGTCCTCGGACTTTTTGATGCGCTCGGGCGTCATGGCCTTCACCTTGCCCGAGGCGATGATTTTTCGGCCAAAGAAATGGCCGATCATAAAGTTGCACTGGTCGCCCAAGATGGCGGCCGTCCATGCGACGGCCAACAGGGCCACGATGTTAAAGCCGCCGTTGTGGGCAAAGAAGCCCGAAGCGAACAGCAGCGAATCGCCGGGAAGGAACGGGAAGAACACCACGCCCGTCTCGATAAAGATAATTAGGAACACGCAGCCGTAGGCCATAAGCGGGCCGGCGGCGATCCAACTGGCGATCGCGGTGCGCGGGTCCTTGAGCAGCTCGGCGATAAAGTTAATGAAACCCATGAAGTAAAACCTCTCAGTTGTGGGCGCGGACACGTCCAAGTTGACCAGTATACGGTTGCGGCGCCCCCTCGTGCGCAACCCCACAAAAGCATGACTCCATTACCAGCAAGTTTGCATAACTGACACTTGTCGCCCAAAGCAAAGCAAGATCGCCCTTCTTAATCCCTAGCGAATCGCTATACTTTATTGAATCGCATTGTCACGGCGCTGAGGGAGGGCGGCCAGTGAGCTTTATCAATACCATTCGCGAGGACATCAAGACCGTCCAAGCGCAGGACCCCGCCGCGCAAAACGGTCTGGTCATTTTTCTTTCGTACCCCGGCCTGCACGCCAAGTGGAACCACGTGCCCGAGCACTGGCTGTGGGAGCACGGCCATCGCTCGCTCGCCCGGGTGCTCTCGCAAATCACCCGCCACATCACCGGCGTCGAGATTCATCCCGCTGCACAGATCGGCAAACATTTCTTTATCGACCACGCCATGGGCGTTGTCATCGGCGAGACCACCATTGTGGGCGACAACTGCGTGCTCTACCAGGGCGTCACGCTCGGCGGTACTGGCAACGAGACCGGCAAGCGCCACCCCACCCTGGGCAACAATGTCACGGTGGGCACGGGCGCCAAGGTGCTTGGCAACATCCACATTGGCGACAACGTCAAGATCGGCGGCAACTCGGTCGTCGTCAAGGACGTGCCCGACAACTGCACCGTCGTGGGCGTGCCCGGGCGCATCATCAAGCGCAACGGCTGCCGCGTGTTCGAGGAGAGCTTCGACGCCAAGCAGCATCGCGAGTACATGCCCGACGATGCCGCCGAGCAGAGCGCCCTCAACCGCCAGGGCATCAACGAAAACGCCCGTCGCGTCAAGGAACTCGAGCGAGAGGTGGCCGAGCTCAAAGCCCTCGTCGCCAAGCTCGTGGACGAGCGCTAGGGCCGTGGGCGGCCGCCACAGCATGAACGCCAGCACAAAAGGCGCGCCAGGGAATCCGCCCCCGGCGCGCCTTCTTTTCGATGCGACATGCGGGACTGCCCCTTTGTCACCTTATGCGAACTGGCTTAGGTAGAGGTCGGCGTAAGCGCCCTCGGCAGCCAGCAGCTCCTTGTGCGTACCCTGCTCGATGATATTGCCGTGATCCATGACCAGGATGAGGTCGGCATCGACGATCGTCGACAGACGGTGCGCGATCACAAAGCTCGTGCGCCCGCGCATGAGCGCGTCCATGGCGCGGCCGATGGCAAGCTCGGTGCGCGTGTCCACGCTCGACGTCGCCTCGTCCAGGATGAGGATCGCCGGGTTGTTGAGCAGCACGCGCGCGATGGTCAGCAGCTGACGTTGGCCCTGGCTGATGCTCTCGGCATCGTTAGCAACCCGTGTGTCGTAGCCCTGCGGCATAGTGCGCACAAAGAAGTCGACCTGAGCGGCACGTGCGGCCGCGACAATCTCCTCGCGCGTCGCCTCGGGACAGCCATAGGCGATGTTCTCGGCAATGGTGCCATCGAACAGCCAGGCGTCCTGCAACACCATGCCAAACTGCTGGCGCAGCTCGCCGCGGTCCATGCGGCTCGTGTCCACACCGTCGAGGGTAATGCGGCCGCCGTCGATCTCGTAGAAGCGCATGAGCAGGTTGATGAGCGTGGTCTTACCCGCACCCGTGGTTCCCACCACGGCGATCTTCTGACCCGGCTCGGCGGCAAACGACACGTCGCGCATGAGCGGCTTGTCGGGCGCATAGCCAAAGCGCACGTGCTCAAAAGCGACGCGGCCCTCCACCTTGCCCGGCAGCTTGGCAGCCTCGCCCGGCTGCGGATCGGCCTCCATCTCGGGCTCATCGAGCAGGTCGAACACGCGCTCCGCGCTCGCCAGCGCGCTCTGCAGCGAGTTAAAGGTAAACGACAACTGCGTCATGGGTTCGGATGCCTCGTAGATAAACTGGAAGAACGCCTGGAACACGCCGACGGTCATATGCCCGGCAACCAGCATGCTGCAGCCCACCAGCGCAATCACGATCTGCGCCAAACGGCCGATAAAGCGCACCGCAGGGCCGACGGCGTTAATCATAAAGTCGGCCTTGGTGCTCACGCGCGCCAGCTCCTTCGAAGCCTCGTGTACCTCGGCAGAGCTCTGGCGCTCGCGGTTAAACGCACGGATCACCAGACGGCCCGAGTAGCCTTCCTCGACCGCGCTCGTAATCTTGGACACCCACTCCTGGCGCTCGCCCGTCACGTCGTGCGTGCGGCGCGACACGACCTTCGTCACCAGCAGCGAAAGCGCCGTAAAGAACAAAAAGACGAGCGTGAGCGGCACGCTAAACACGAACATCACGCTCACTGCGCCCACCACGGTACCGATCGACACCAGCAACTGCAGCAGTCCGCGCTGCATGCTCTCGGACATCTTGTCCAAGTCGTTGGTCGCACGGCTGACGACCTCGCCGGGACGATGCTCGTCAAAGTAGGCAAGCGGCAGACGGTTGAGCTTTTGTGCGATGCGGTTGCGTAGACGCAGGTTGAGACGCTCGGCAACGCTCGACATCAAAAAGCTCTGGAGTGCGTAGAACGAGGCGGCGGCGGTCCAGATCATAAAGTAGATGAAGATGGTCCTGCCGCAGTTCTCCCAGGTAATGCTGAAGGTAGTGTTGTTGGCAAACGCCACCTTCATGTGCCCCCACAGTTCATCGATCACGCGGGCGCTGTAGGCCGGCGCCGCGGTGTTAAAGATGGCATAGAACACGATGCTCGCGAACACGATATAGAAACGCCAATGGTCGCCGGCGGCCTCGCTCCACAGGCGGCGCAACGTCGCCCAGGTGTCGCGGGGCGTCTCGTCCTCGTCCTCGTCGTCAACATCGCGCATGCGCTCTGCCTCGGCGCGGGCGCGCTCGTCCTCGGCGCGCTCGTTTTCCTCGTAGAGCGCCTGGCGGCGAGCCTCGCGCTCCGCCGCCTTGGCGGCTTCGTCCAGGCCGGGCGTGGCGCCCGTCTCCTCGACTGTCTCTGCAACCGCGGCGTCATCGGCGATGCCCTGCTTCTTGAGCTCCTCGGTCATGCTACTCACCTCCCTTCATCTGCGATTCCGCGATAGCGCGGTACACCTCGCAGGTTTCCATGAGCTCGTCGTGCGTGCCCAGGCCCACGATCTCGCCGTCCTTGAGCACCACGATCTGATCGGCATGCAAAATAGTCGAGATGCGCTGGGCGATGATGAGTACCGCGGCATCGCACGTCTCGTCCTGCAGCGCATGGCGCAGCGCCGCATCGGTCTTAAAGTCCAGGGCCGAAAAACTGTCGTCGAAGATATACAGGTCGGCGCGCTTCATGAGTGCGCGGGCGATTGCCAAACGCTGGCGCTGGCCGCCCGAAAAGTTCGTACCGCCCTGCGCCACCGGAGTGTCGAGCCCCTGCGGTTGATCGAGTACAAAGGTGCTCTGGGCAACCTGGAGCGCATGGAGCATGTCAGCCTCGGTCGCACCCTCGTTACCAAAGCGCAGGTTGCTCGCCACCGTACCCGAGAACAGCCATGCCTTCTGCGGCACATAGGCGATACGCCCGCGGATGTCGTCTTGCGAAAGGTCGCGCAGATCGACGCCGTTCAGGCGAATGGCGCCCTTCGTGGCATCGTGGAAGCGAAGCAAGAGTTTGGCCACCGTTGACTTGCCCGAGCCCGTTGAGCCCACGATCGCGGTCGTCTGTCCACGGCGGCAGGCAAAACTCAGGTTGCACAGGGTGTCCTCGTCGGCATCGTCAAAACGGAACGACATGTGGTCGAACACGGCCACCGCGTCGGCGCCGTCTGCGGACTCAGGCGCCCCGTCGCCCAGCGTAGCCTTGCCGTCCACAATGCTCGGCTCGATTTCGAGCACCTGCTGCGCACGGTTGAGGCACGCCGCGGCGCGCGGAAGCGTCAGCACCACCATCTGCGCCATCATCACAAAGAACAGGATCAGAATCGCGTACTCCAGCACGGCCGAGATGCTGCCGATTTGCATGGCATGGACGCCCACGCGGTTGCCGCCCACCCACAGCACCGCCACCTCGGCGATGTTCATCAGAAAGAAGCTGGAGCTATCGAGGCCCACAAACAGGTGGTTGACCTTGATGGCGTTGGCCGCGTAATCGCTAAACACCTCGTCCAGGCGCTGCTCCTCGTGGCGCTCCTTGTTAAATGCGCGGATGACGCGCACGCCCACGATGTTCTCGCGCAGCACCACGTTCATGCGGTCGATAAAGCTCTGAAGGCGCATAAAAATCGGCGCGGCGTTAGCCACCGTAAAGACCGCCGCCACCAGCACGATCGCAACGACCACGCCCAGCAGCGTGCCCATGGCAGGATCGATAAACCAGGCAAAGATGATGCCCGCCACGGCCAAGAACGGTACCGGCAGCACCAGCTGAATCGTCTGCAGGATCGCTTGCTGGATCACGTTGATGTCGTTGAGCGAGCGCGTGATCATCGAACCCGTGCCAAAGCGCTCAAAGTCGCTGGCGGACAGCTCGAGCGATTTGTCGTACACGGCGTTGCGGATATCGCAGGCCACGTTGGCCGCCAGGCGGGCCGAAAGATAACAGCCCAGCACCGCACCACCGCTGGCCATGCCGGTCGCGATGAGCATGTACAGACCGTTGCGCAAGATGTAATCGACGTCGCCCGTCGTGATGCCCGTGTTGACCATGTTCGCCAACATCGTGGGCACGAGCAGCGTACCGACGTTGTCGATTAGCAGCACCAGCAGCGTCACCGCGATCAGACCGCGGTACGGCCTCATAAACCTCATTAAGAGTCGCATGTCTCCCCCTCGCCCTTATCGTCAGCCTCGTTCTCGGCGGCAACTTGCCGTTTAAATGCCTCGCACTCTTCGTTAAGAACATGGGAGAACTTACCGACCAAGCGCATGATCTCGCGCTGTTCCCACGGCTCGAGCGCCTCGAATGCCTGTTGCTCGGCTTTTTGCGCCGGCAACGCGTAGCGCTTGGCAAACTGCATACCTTCTGCGGTCAGTCGCACAACCTTGTTCTTACGACTGCCCTCGGCAAACTCCAACGTCGCAAGCCCTCGCGCCCTAAGCGTCTTGATTGCCGAATTGATGGTCTGTTTGCTGTAGAACCATTCACTCGTCAGCCGACTCACGGCGATGCTGCCGTCCGCCGTGCTGGTGTCGACGAGCATCCAATAGGCGCAATCCGAAAGACCGCAGGTGCGCGAGAACTCCGAATAGATATGGTCGAGTCCATTGAGCATCCGGTCGAAATCGACCAGCGTAACCGCACTATTCATCTATCCCACCATTCGATTGTCCGAGTTTTGACCAATTTACATCTCTACATTAGTCCGAGTTTTGACTATTGTCAATAAGCTCGTTATATATGGTCAGCTCTACATAGGCATGTCGACAAAAAAGACCGCCGGCGCGGGGGCGGCGCCGGCGGTTGCGAGAGAATATCGATTGTTGGCTGTTACGCAGCGACGGCCTCGTAGACCGTGGCGCCCGAGAAGCTGTCGTGCAGGCTCTTGCCACAGATCCACGGCAGTTCGACGACCTCGCAGACCGTGTTGACCAGCTCAGAGCAGTCAGTAAAGTGGCCCTTATCGTTGAGGGCCTCGCAATCCTGAACACGCCAATAGCCATCGGTGTGCGTGATGTAGTACTCGTGATCGTTGATCGACACGAAAGCGCGCGTCTTGGAACGCAGCAGCTTCAGAAATCCTTCGAAGTCGGTCTCGACGACAGCTCCAGCCTGGAACATGATGTTACCTCCTGGCCCGGCGCCACAATGGCGCGCTGATAAACGTTGGTACTCCTTTAGTAAAACCTTTATCAGAGGTTATGCGTTCGTCATTTAGGCAAGTGGTAAAAAACCGCAGGGTAGACGGGATAAAACGTTTAACCATCCCATTTGTTTGTCACATTCTGAAGGTACTTTTATGCAAACCTACTTTCCCAATTGGGATCTACCCTTTTGGCCGGGCAATTGACCGTCTATCGTTTGAGCCCGACGGGTATGAACGTGGCATCTGCAACGCCACCGCAAGGAGACACCATGGAGACTATCGAAGCACTCATCCACCGCCGCAGCTGCCGCAAATACAGTGATCGTCCCGTCGAGGCCGAAAAGCTCGCACGCATTATCGAGGCCGGCCAGTATGCACCCAGTGGCATGGGGCGCCAGCCGGTGACGTTTGTCGCCGTCACCGACCCCACGACCGTTGAGCGCCTCTCGCAGCTCAACGCACAGGTCATGGGCAGCAACAGCGACCCCTTCTATGGCGCCAAGACCGTTGTGGTGGTACTGGTCGACCGCAGCGTGCCCACGCACCTGGAAGACGGATCGCTCGCCATGGGCAACCTGCTCAACGCCGCCTATGCACTGGGTGTCGACTCATGCTGGATTCACCGCGCGCATGAGGTCTTTGACTCGCCCGAGGGCCTGGAGCTGCTGGCCAGCTGGGGCCTGCCCGCCGACGGAAGTCTGCGCGGCGTCGGTCACTGCATTCTGGGCTATGCCGAAGACACGCTACCCGAGCCCAAACCCCGCCGCGACAACGTGGTGTACGTTAGGTAATTAGTTCCGCCGTTCTAACGAACGGCGGACCCGCTCGCAACTTATCTTGCCGATGGAGTTGTCGTCGTTTCGTTCGTGTGGGTCGTTTCGGCGCCGTCGTCTTGTTCGTCCCCGTCCTTTTGAGCGTCGGCGATGGTGGAGGCCGCCGCAACGATACCGCGCTGGGGCGCGACGCCCGTCTGGGTCTGAGCGCCCTCGACTATTTCTGTGCCTGCATGCGCGAGCTCGGGCGATTTAAACATCGCGTCCAAGTTGGCACCGTCGCCGGCGTAGCCAAGCGCAGCGAGTGCGATGACGATCACTGCAACGACGACCGCGATCGGAACATAACGATGCCAACCAGCCGGATTGAGTCCGCTGCGACGAGCCGCCCCGCGGCTGATGTAGCCGAGCGTGCCGTCGTGCTTGAGCTTTGAGCCCACCACGCGTTTGCGGTCCCACAGCGAGGACTCTGCCTGCATTGCCAAGCGGGCACCTGTCGAAGGATAGCCGTATTTAGTGCGCTTGAACGAGCCGTCAAACCCCGAGGCGTGTTTGCCCCACGTCACCGATGTTGTGCGTCGGTTAACCGGCGCGGCGCTCCGCCTTCTGCGGCTCGGTTTTGTAGTCTCAGCCATACGCCCCCGCACGCCGTAACCAAATCGAAACAATAACGCTTTGGACTGTAGCACACGCGTCGCGCGCGGTCACGGGCGCCTCGCTCAACGGTCATCGTCCTTCAGTAAGCGCCACAGCGTTGTTCGGCTTATGCCCAGCACCTCCGCCGCACGGGTTCGGTTGCCGTGGAGATGATCTACAACCAGATGCGCGATATCTCGCTCGGTATCGGCCAGCGGTCGCAGGATATACAGGTCGCTTTCGAGTGTCGGGGCGCCAAAGGTTGCGGTCTTAATCACGTCCTCTTGGGCTAGCACTTCCTCCGCCACAGCGCGATCCACCGTGCCCGCCCCCACCAATATATACAGTCGTTCCGAGACCTCGCGGAGCTGCAGATAATTGCGCGGCCAGCGGTAAGCATCGAGCGCCTTCGTCGCCGCGGCAGACAGCGTGGGCGCTGCCGTCCCAAATGCACCAGCGAGATATTCCAAATAGCGCGCAATCTTTTGCGACGTGGCTCCCTGCTCGACGATTGCCGGCGCCACGCTCACCGCACAGGCGAAGCGCTCGGTCACAAAGGCGGCTTGATCACTTTCGCTGCCGCCCGGCATGTCATTCGCCGTCAGCACCACATGGCAGCGCGTCGCCAACGCGGTGTCGGCCATCGTGGAAACGAGCTCGCGGAGACGCTGGGGGCCAACCGTGTTCCAGCCCTCAATGCAAAGTGTCAGCCCCGTTTGGAACAACGGCGATTCGGCGCTTTTGAGCAGATGGCGCCAGCCGCGATCCGTTAGCTCATCGAGCGCAACGGCAACAAAGGGCTGATCGACAAAAGGACCGTCCAGATAGAGGCGCATGGCAATCTCGACCTGACCCGTTCCCAGCTCGCCCTCGAGCATAAGGGGCACACCGCGCGCGTAGCTCTCGGTGACCGGCGCAGCCACCGAGGCAGGCCCCTCAACGATGCCGTACGCGCTCGATTCGTAGCGGGCCTCAACTTCGTCGGCGTTGAGCCACTCGATGCCCGCGTGCGCCGCGGCGCCGCGCACCTCACGGACCACGGCGACCCAAAGCCCCCCGCCCTCTTTGTCGGTGGGGCGAACGGTCAAGCTCAGACGCGCACCCGCGCGTCCCATAACCAGACGCGCGCCGTCTCCTATACGGTCGAGGCGTTCGGCAACAAAAGCCGCCACATCCCGCTCAAGCGCCGCGTCATTCATGGTCGAAATCGCGACGTCCCCACGCGCATCGATTGCCAATGCCGAGGCCCCGGCAGCAGCCAGGGCCTCGGTCAAGATGTTCAGCTTGGCATCGCTATCCATGATTTGCCCCTGTCCGTGACGACGTGCAGCCGCCGACGGTCGCACGACCGAGTGTTTCAAAATTGAACGATATTGCTCACCAAACACTATAGGGCAGAGAGCGCCGTCCTGCGAGTATAGGTGTTGCCCCGCATCGCCATCCTGGCGGGGCGATAAGAGCTCTTCGGGACTTATAAACCTGCGGACAAGCCATACCCGCAAGAGCTCCTATCGCTCCACCGCAGGCATGCGCTCACCAGCAGCCAACACGCAAACTGGCTACTTCTCTACCAGATTCCCAGCACGTGCTGCATTCCAAAGCTCATGCACGCAATGCCAATCCAACAGCAAAAGCCCAGCGCGATGGGCTTGCCGCCCTTTTTGACCAGCTCAACGATATCGGTATTAAAGCCAATAGCCGCCATGGCCATCACGATAAAGAACTTCGAAAGCTCCTTGATGGGCGCCGTAATGGACGCGGGAAGCTGAAGCACCGTGGTGATTACGCTCGCCAGCACAAAGAACAGCACAAACATGGGAAACGCGCGTTTAAGCGAGAACGTGCTTTTGGCGTCGCCGCCGGCCTTACGCGCCAGATGCATCTGCCAGCATGCGAGGACCAACGTGATGGGAATAATGGCCAGCGTCCTGGTGAGCTTGACCACCGTGGCGCTCTCGAGCACATTGGCACCGGGATGCATACTGTCCCAAGCACTCGCCGCAGCCGTTACGGACGAGGTGTCGTTGATGGCGGTGCCGGCAAACAGGCCAAAGCCCTCGTTGGTCAGCCCGAGCATACCACCGAGCGTCGGAAACACGAGCGCCGCGATAACGTTAAACAGGAAGATGACCGAAATAGCCTGGGCAATCTCGCGATCGTCGGCATCGATGACGGGTGCGGTCGCGGCGATGGCAGAACCGCCGCAAATCGACGAACCCACACCTACAAGCGTCGCGATCTTGCCCGGCACGTTCATAACGCGGCAGAGTACAAAGGCAATGACAAGCGAAGTCGAGATTGTCGCCACGATAATCGGCAGCGACTGGGCGCCCTTGGACAGGATCTGCGAGAGGTTCATGCCAAAGCCAAGCAGGATAACCGCGTACTGCAAGACTTTTTTAGACGTATAGGTGACACCGGCGGCGAGCTGTTCGCGGCGATTCTTGGGAAAGACGAGCGCCAGAACCATGCCGAAGAGGATGGCGAATACCGGCCCACCGACCACCTCAATCTGTTTGCCGAGCAACGTCGCGGGAATGGCGATGATCAGGCAGAACAAGACGCCCTTCCAGCGCTCACGTACGATATTCGCCAGTTGCATATGGGATTCCTTCTTTCTATTTCACGTTTGTGACGGCTTATGATACGGCAACATTGAGCGCAGCCTTGCGCAAACACAGACTAAGATGCCGCAATAGTTCTTGGGCAACAGCCGAATTACCCACCGCGGAAAGCTGATTCGCGGCATAATTAACAACTGACATATGAGTTTGATAGAACAGTTGCGAGGCGCTATGGAAGAATCGATGCACGTCGGCGAGCAGGAAACGAGCCTACAGGACCAGTCCTACCACACCATTCGACGCAAAATCGTCTACCTGGACTACAAGCCGGGCGAAAAGCTGGGCGTCAAGCAACTTTGCGACGACCTGGATATGGGTCGCACGCCCGTGCGCGAGGCTTTGGTTCGCTTGGCGCAGGAAGGCCTGGTGCGCACCGTGCCCCAGAGCGGCACCTACGTCTCACCCATCAACCTCACCCTTGCCGAGAGTGCCTGTTACATCCGCGAGCATCTGGAAAAGCAGGTGATTGTGGAGTGCTGTGCGCGCGCCACGTCGACCGGCATCGAGCAGCTCGACCGCGCCATCGTGCTGCAGGAAAAGGCCATGGCCGAAGAGGATCGCATCGGCTTCTTTTTGAGCGACAACCTCATGCATCACATGATTTTTAGCATCGCATGTCGCAGCACCGTGTGGTCGTGGCTCGAAGAGACCAATGCCGACCTGGAGCGCTTCCGCTGGCTGCGCGCCGCCACGCAGGTTCTCGACAATCAGGACATCGTGAACGAGCACAAGCAGATTCGCCGCGCTATCGCCGGTCGCGACCCCATCGAAGCGAGCTTTTTGGTCAGCAAGCACCTACACATGATGTTCCGCAACCAAACCGAAGTTCTGGACCAGTTCCCCGAGTACTTCGAGACCAGCAAGCTCCGCTAACCTGCCAAAAAGGGACAGGTTTATTTTGGCAGGTTTTATCTGGGCAAATACAACAAGGCCCGACTCCGTCTTTGATGCGGAGCCGGGCCTTAGTCGCTAGAACGGCGGAACCAACTACTCTACCGTGACGCTCTTGGCCAGGTTACGGGGCTGATCGACGTCGCAGCCGCGCAGGATGGCGACCTCGCGGGCGAGCAGCTGCAGCGGGACGCTCGCCGTGATGGGGCTGAACACGTCGCGGACTGCCGGCACGCGGATGATGCAGTCGGCAATCTTGTTGATCTCCTCGTCGCCCTCGGTGGCAACGACGATGACCTTGGCGCCGCGCGCCTTGCACTCCATAAGGTTCGACACGGTCTTGTCGTAGGTGGCACTCTTGGTGGCCACAGCGATGACAGGGAAGCCCGGGTCGATCAGGGCAATGGGGCCGTGCTTCATCTCACCGGCGGCGTAGGCCTCGGCGTGCAGGTAGCTGACCTCCTTGAGCTTGAGCGCACCCTCGTAGGAAATAGCGGCACCCATGCCGCGACCCACGAACAGCGCGGACTGCGCGTCCTTGCACAGCAGGGCGGCCTCATGAACGGCCTCGGTCTGGGTATCCAAAATCCACTGGATCTGCTCGGCCGTATCGGAAAGCTCGCGGAACAGCATGCGCGCCTGTTTGGTGGTCAGACGGTACTTAACCTGCGCCAACAGCAAAGCCAGCAGCGTAAGGCTCACGACCTGGCCGATGAAGCTCTTGGTCGAGGCGACCGCGATCTCCTTGTTGGCCTTAGTGTAGATGACGCCGTCGCTCTCACGCGCCACGGGGCTACCAACCACGTTGGTGATGCCGAAGACCTTGGCACCCTTGATGCGCGCGTCGCGAATGGCGGCAAGGGTGTCGGCCGTCTCGCCCGACTGGGACACGGCAACGACAAGCGTCGTCGGCGTGATGATGGGATTGCGATAGCGGAACTCGCTGGCCGCCTCCACCTCGGTGGGGATGCGAGCCCAGCCCTCAATGAGATTCTT
This sequence comes from uncultured bacterium, assembly GCA_905214385.1. Lineage (GTDB taxonomy): Bacteria > Actinomycetota > Coriobacteriia > Coriobacteriales > Coriobacteriaceae > Collinsella. The sequence goes on along the minus strand of CAJMMF010000003.1, from coordinate 24,407 downwards.
GGCAATGAGTCCGGCGTGGTAGCTGGTGCCGCAAGCGATCACGTAGACACGGTCGATGTCGTTGAGCTCCTCGAGCGAAAGGCCCAGCTCGTCGATATCGAGCTCGCCGGCGGGGGTCATGCGGCCCACCAGGGTATCGCGCACAACGCGAGGCTGCTCGTGGATTTCCTTGAGCATAAAGTCGGGATAACCGCCCTTTTCTGCCATGTCCAGGTCCCAGTCGATGTGGGTGACCTTGGGCTCGATAACGTTGCCGGCCTCGTCGGTATACTCGACGCCTGCGGGCGTAAGCTTGGCAAACTGACCGTCCTCGAGCACCACGACATCGCGGGTGGCGTCGATGAGCGCGATCACGTCGGATGCAACATAGGAACCGGTTTCGCCCACGCCGACTACGATCGGGGAATCCTTGCGGGCCACGGCGATCACGCCGGGCTCGTCAGCGCACACGGCGGCCAGACCATAGGCACCGACCACGTGGGTGCAAGCCTCGCGCACGGAGGCCATCAGGTCGTGCGTCTCGGCATAAGCCTCTTCGATCAGATGCGCGAAGACCTCGGTATCGGTCTCGCTCTTAAAGTGGTGACCACGGCCCTCCAGCTCTTCGCGCAGCTCGGCGAAGTTCTCGATGATGCCGTTGTGGACGATGGCGATACGACCGTCGCAGCTGGTGTGGGGATGGGCGTTAACGACGGAGGGCTTGCCGTGGGTGGCCCAACGGGTGTGGCCGATACCGCAGGTAGCGTCACTGTCGATGTTGGAAAGCTCGCTCTCCAGGCCCGCGACCTTGCCCACGCGGCGGATGACGTCGAGGTGCGCCGCGGCGCCCTCGCCCACCTCGAGCGCGACGCCCGAGGAGTCATAGCCGCGATACTCCATACGCTTGAGGCCCGTGACCAGGATGTTCTTTGCAATATCAGAGCCGGTGTAGCCGACGATTCCGCACATAGGATAAATCCCTTCGTTCGCATGACTGCAAGACGTCCACGCACAGGGGGCGCTGAGACGTATAACGTTCGAGTATTGTACTCACGCAAGCGCAAGCTGATATACCAGAAGTGGTATCTCAACTTAGATACCACCCGATGCACACACGTCCAGCCGGTCCAAACCACCACAAAGGTGCCTGTCCCCTTTGTGGTGGTCGCGCTGGCAACGGCGTTTCCCCAGATAAAACCTGCCAAAATAAACCTGTCCCTTTTTGGTAGGTTTGGGATGCTACAATCTGGCTTGTACTTGAAACGCATCAAAGGGGCCGCTATGGCAAAGGTAAAAATCAGCGACGTCGCGCGCGAGGCCGGGGTTTCGCTGGGCACGGTTTCCAACGCGCTCAACCACCCCGAAAAGCTGCGCCCCGAGACCCTCAAGCTCATCAACGAGACCATCAATCGCCTTGGCTACCTGCCCAACCAAAGCGCCCGTCAGCTCGCGGGCGGCGCCACCAAGTCCTTTGGCCTGGTGCTCCCCCGTCTCGATCACGGCTTTTCGCTCCAAATCGCCAGCGGCGCCCACAACGAGGCACGCAAGCACGGCTACGATCTGCTCATCGCCAACGCCGATAACGACGATATTCTCGAGGACCATTACCTGCGCTATTTTATGGGCACGCAGATGTCCGGCGTCATGGTTCAGCCCATGGCGTCCCTCGATTGGCACCCCGCCATGACCAAGATTCCCGTCCCCATCGTCCATCTGGACGTCCATTGTTCAGAACCCGGTTACTACGTGGCCGCCGACAACGAGGCACAGGGGCGCATTATCGCCGAGCTCGCCATCGCCCGCGGCGCACACCGCATCGTCGTTGTAGGCCGAGCGGCATTTATGCAGCTCACCCTGCGCGTCCTTGGCATCCACAAGGCACTTGCCCTGCATCCCGATATCAAGATCGAAGTCATCGACGCCGGCGAATGGAATACCGCTGCCGACGGCTACGGCATCGGTGCCCAAATCGCCGAGCGCCCCGCGAACGAACGCCCCGATTTTGTCGTCGGCCTGACCGACGTGTTGGCCTCGGGCGTTATCTCGGCGCTGGTCGACAAGGGCATCTCTGTACCCGGGCAAGTACGCGTAGCAGGTTGCGATGGCAACCCGCTCGCTTGGAGCGGATCGGTCCCGCTCACTACGGTAGCGCCCCCGGGCTACGAGATTGGCCGCAAGGGTGTCCAACTGCTGATGGAGCAAATCGAGAACAAGGCCCCGGCAAAGACCAAGCATATCCGCGTCGGCTCTGCAGCGCGCACCGTCACCGCAGTCACCGCCACCGAGGGTATCAACCGCCAAGAACTGGTACGTCCGTTCCTGCTGGAACGCGCCAGCACCCAGGCAAGCAGCCAGACCGACGCCACGGCCATCAACCTCGGTGCGTATCTATAGCACGACCGCAAGTATGCTAAGTCGCCGCTCAAGCAAAAGAGGCCCGACCATTGCCGGGCCTCTTTTGCTTAAGTGCAAACGTGAGCAATTGCTCGTTTCAACGCCGCAATTGTCTAGCGCACGGCCTTGACCGCCGCCGTCAGATCGAATAGCGTATCGAGCACCGCCTCGCAGCCGTCCACCACGTCCTGCGGAAGCGGCACGATATCGGGGACGGCAAAGACGTGACAGCCAGCCGTGATGCCCGAGACGCAGCCGTTGCGTGAGTCCTCGACCACGGCACATTCCTCGGGAGCAAAGCCCGCGCGCTCGCAGGCGAGCAGATACATCTCGGGGTCGGGCTTGCCGTGCACGACGTCCTCGCCGCAGGTCACCGTCTCAAACTTATCAAAGAGGCCGACCATCTTGAGGTTGCGCTCGGCCGTAACGTGGCGCGACGACGTCGCAAGACCCACGTGATAGCCCGCAGCCAGCAGCTCGTCGAGGCACTCGGCGGCACCGGCCTTAAGCTCCAGATCGGTCTTGACCATCTCGTCGCGAATCTCCCTATGGCGACGATAGATTGCCTCAGCGGTTTCGCGGCTGCCGTAATGCCCATCAAGGATCTCCATGACATCGGGCAACGTGCGGCCGATAAACTGATGGATCAGCGCATCGTCAATCGCGAATCCCAGCTCGGCCGCGCCCGCCTTCCACGCCTTGATACCCAAACGCTCGGTGTCGACCAGCGTTCCGTCCATGTCAAAAATAACGGCCTTGATCATATCGGTCCCCCATCTCTTCGCGCTGCTGTACTCCCGCAACTTTACCGCACCTGTAAACTTGTATATAACGTATATAGCATATTGCACTTTCGTTACATAGATAGAAGTCTTATGACAAGCGACTCGGTAGGATTATAGTTTTCGACCGAGTACTCAACGGCAAGGATCGACTTATGCTTTCAGACACCACCGCACCCGCAGAGGGGCTTCAGGACAAACTCGCAGCGCTCGAGCAGCTGCTTTTAGCATACGGACGCGTCGCCATCGGCTTTTCCGGTGGCGTCGACAGCAGCTTTTTGGCCGCGGTCTGCGCCCGCATCATGCCCGCCAGCACGCTTCTCGTTCACCTCACCACGCCGCTCATCGGCACGCCCGAGCAGGCTTCGTTTGAGCGGGCGGTTGACGGGCAGGCCGATGAGGGGCCGCACTTCAAGCTTCCCGTACTCAACCTCTCGGTCGATCAGCTGCAGCTCCCCCAGATAGCCTGCAACGACGCCGACCGCTGCTACCACTGCAAGCGCGCCGGCTTTACCGCCATCGTCAACCACGCCAAGTCGCTGGGCTTTCCCACCGTCATCGACGGCAGCAACGCAAGCGACCGCGGCGACTACCGCCCCGGCATGCGCGCCGCCCAGGAGCTCGGCGTGCGCTCGCCGCTTATGGAGGTCGGCTTTACCAAGGACGAGGAGCGCGAGCTGCTACGCGCCTGGGGCTATCCTGTCTGGAACCTGCCGGCAGGAGCCTGCCTGGCCACGCGCGTCCCCACGGGCGAGGAGCTCACGCGCGAGAAGGTCGATGTAATCCGCACCTGTGAGGACTACCTGCACGACCTTGGCCTGGACCAGGTCCGCGCACGCCTCGTCGGCGGCTGCATGCATATCGAGGCCGCGCCGGCAGACGTCGCCAAGATCGCCGCCCTCGGCAGCACCGCGGTCAACGACGAGGGCAAGGCCCCGCTTCCCGCCGCCACCGAATCTGCCCTGCGCAACCTAGGCTGCGATCATATCTCCCCCGAGGTCACCCCCTACATCCACGGCAACATGAACCTTTAAGTTACGCCGTTTAACCTACCAAAAAGGGACAGGTTTATTTTGGCAGGTTTTATCTGGGGAAATATCGCGGAACCATCGCCTCTCTAGTATCCACCTAACTTCGAGAGACACTAGAGAGGCGACTCGGCTGCATCTACCTCTTCCGATAGCGGCGGTTGCGGCTCGTCGATGAACCCATTACTTCAATGAGTCCTTTATCCGCCATTTTTGGCAGATGGTAACGGACGGACGAAATCTTGACCCCCGATGCAACCGCTATTTCTCGCGCCGTCATATCCATTCCGGCGCTGAGAGCCTCCAGGATCCTATCCGCCGTCGAAGCTGACGATTCTCTGCTCATATCGATAATTTCAAACGTGTCTTTGCCACACTTTGACAGGACATGTTTATCGACAAGGTCCCCGCAGATCAGGCGAATGTCATCCGAATCCCACTTCAAAGCCTCTCGTATTTTTTGAACATCGCATACGCACCCATGCTCCCGCATAAACATGAGCAATGTTTCCTCGCGATGCGTCAGTTCGGTGTCCACATGGCCCTGAATCCACATGCGGTTTTCAGCAAGCTCCGCCCCGTGCCGGGAAAGCAGCACCGTAAACGAATCGGCCTTAACGATAAATTTCGGCCTGCCAAGCGAACGAGACTCCATCTCGCGAATCATAGCCGGGATGCCAGATCCCTGACTTTCCGCAACAGCCCCCTCAGCATGCTCTAACGGCGTCGCCCCCATCAGACTCATGAGCTTTGGGTTTCGACAGCGCGATTCCCCGTCCGCAAGATTGTCCAACGTCTTTCCGCCCCAAAGCCCGCCGGGGTTTTTGATTTCTATTCTGTCTGGGTAGATATCGACGCTCACGGCCTGCCCCACAAACATGGGCGAATACTCTCGATGGATACAGGCATTCGCCAAGGCCTCGCGCAAAACCTCCTGGGGTACTTCCCAATCTTCCCTTCTACCAGCGCCTCGCACTATCGCCGCTTTGCGCAAGTTTCGTCCGATCGCAGCGAGGGCATCTTCGATGCAAGCCGGAATCGGGCCATCGCACAACTGGCGGTCAATAAACCGGGGTTGCCCAGGAGCAGATTTTTCCACATCGGAATGAACGGCGACATCGATCATCAGCTTAGGATAGAACTGCTGGGGGTAAATTCCCGCCGACAGCAGCCCCGCGAGCTTCACAGCTCCATCCTTTGTAGTGATATTGAGTCTGGCCAGCTGCTTTTCCAGCGTATCGGCCCCGCGCAAAACGCGCGGGGTCTGCAGCCGGCGATTTGCGATAATGGACCGCACGACATCTGGATCCAAATCCTCGACTGTTGCCTCCGAAACCACCGTACCGTCTGCATCACTCGGAAGCAGCGCGCTCTGTAGCTCATATAGCTCAGCGGGCGACATCTTGATATCTTTATCATCCACGCGCTTGTAGCTACCGTTCTGCACGCCGCGCGCGCCGATATAGCATGGCTTCGCTTTGAGCTCAAGTTCAAAGATGCGCACCAGAAGTACCTGGAGCCCGTCGACCTCGCCTCGATCAAGCTCATACCGCGGCGCATGGGTCACCACCGCCGCTGAGCCTCCGTCTCCGATACCCGAAACAAACTGGTCGCGCACCCTGTCGATAGCAAAGTTGGCAGAAGGAACAAATCCTTCGGCTTCGTTCAGGCCCAAAATAATGAGCCCGCCCGCAGTGTTCGCAAAAGCACTCACTGTCTCCCATACGTCTGCACTCAATTTATTCGTGCAGGCTTTAACTTCTACCGATGCGTCATCGGTCCCCCGCCTGCGAAGGCGCTCAACGATGAGGCCAAGAGGTTCATCCAGCAGCATTGGCATTCCGTCTCTCTAAAACAATAGATTTATCTCTCTAGAGTTTAGTATATCTCTCTAACTTTAGAGAGATAAGCGCCTAATTTTAGAGAGTTATTTAGAGAGATGTATCAAATTCACTGCTAGATTATCTAAGGCCATCTCTCTAACCGACTTTCTCTTTAGAGAGACGTTTAGAGAGACGAGCGCATCTCTCTAACCATGTGCTCCGCTCTTTAAAGCGTACACATCCCAACCGTGCCATAAGTTGCGGCGGGCATTACCCCGCCAACCCGCCAAAAGAGGACGGGTTTATTTTGGCAGGTTTTATCTGGGAAAACGCAAGCGAGGCCACGCCGAAGCCACCGTCATCAGCCTCGGCGCATACCTTTAGCGCACGGCCCTGACCGCCGCCGTCAGATCGAACAGCGTATCGAGCACGGCCTCGCAGTCATCTACCACGTCCTGCGGCAGCGGCAAGATATCAGGCACAGCAAAGACATGGCAGCCGGCCGCGATGCCAGAGACGCAGCCGTTGCGTGAGTCCTCGACCACGGCACGTTCCTCGGGAGCAAAGCCCGCGCGCTCGCAGGCGAGCAGGTAGATCTCGGGATCGGGCTTGCCGTTCAGGGTATCCTCGTTGCAGGTCACCGTTTCAAACTTGTCAAAGAGGCCGACCGTCTTAAGGTTGCGCTCGGCCGCAACGCGGCGCGACGACGTCGCAAGACCCACGTGATAGCCCGCGCCAGCAGCTCGTCCAGGCACTCGGCAGCGCCGGCCTTAAGCTCCAGATCGGTCTTGACCATCTCGTCGAGAGCATTCCTGTAGCGAGCTTCGACCGTCTCGACGATTTCGCGGCTGCCGTAATGCTCCTCAAGGATGTCCCTGACATCGGGCATCGAGCGACCGATAAACTGATGGACCAGCGCATTGTCAATCGCAATCCCCAGCTCGGCAGCGCCCACCTTCCATGCCCTCATGTCCAAACGCTCGGTATCGACCAGCGTGCCGTCCATGTCAAAAATGACAGCCTTGATCATATCGGTCCCCTTCGCCGGCTTGTATTGCCGCCACTCTACCACGCTTTCCAACTTGTATATAACGTATATAGCATATTGGGCTTTTGTTACATGAATCAATAACCCACCAAAAAGGGACAGGTTTATTTTGGCAGGTTTTATCTGGGAAAACGGTCTGCGGCGTCTCCTGCTAGACTGGTAGATTCCCAACCGTCTATCCAGGAGCCGCAATGTCGCGCAAGTCCGCCTACAAGCAAGCACTTTCCATCGGCACCGCCGTGGTGCTGGGGTTTGCGCTGTTTACGGGATCGCTCGACGGAGCGCCCAAGCTGTTATCACCGCAAAGCGATGAGCAGGCAGCGGCTCTGGCCGAGAAGCAAAACGAGAGTCCCAGCCGTACCGACGACGAAGCGGACTTGGTCGCCCGGCTCGAATTGGGAACAGCGAGCTCCGAGGACTCTGGCGATGGCCCCGATTCCGCCGCAAGCGACACCGATGACGCTTCCGCGGACAGCGTCGCCACCCCCATCGACGAGGTCGAAAACCCCGACCTCAACCGCGCCCGCGGCGTATATCTCAGCAGCATTCCCGACTACGCCGGCAACCCCTACGTTGCCCTCCGCGCCGACGGCACGCATCCGCTCGGCACGCCGTCGTTCACGCTCGATGAATACGAACGAGCCACCGAAGAGGGCTGCTTTAAGAAATACTCCAAGCTCGACAGCCTGGGCCGCACCCGCAAGGCGCTCGCCTGCGTGGGCCCCGAATCGCTCGGTCAGGGCAAGCGCGGCGATATCTCGCGTATCCATCCTGCCGGTTGGCACCAGCAGCGCTACGACTTTATTCCAGGCCAGAGCCTCTACAACCGCTGCCACCTCATCGCCTGGTCACTCTGCGGCGAAAACGCCAACCGCAAGAATCTCCTCACCGGCACGCGCTATCTCAACGAGACGGGCATGCTGCCGTTTGAAGAGCAGATCCTCGACTACGTCCGCGACACGGGCAACCACGTGCTCTATCGCGTCACGCCTATGTACAACGAGGAGGAGCTCGTCTGTCGTGGCATTCGTCTGGAAGCACAATCGATCGAGGACCACGGCAAGACCCTGTGCTTCCACGTGTACTGCTACAACCTGCAGCCGCACGTGCAGATCGACTACGCCACCGGCCGCAACCAGGCATCCGGAGACTAGTGCCGACCGCGCCGCCCGTAACCCAAAAATGATCCGTTTTCCTCCGTCCCCAAGGGATCAAATAAGGCCGCCCCGGTTACCCAGGGCGGCCTTTTCGTCAGCACCTACATTGCAGGCAAAACCACACGCTACTTAGCGCGGCCCTCCTCATAGCGCTCGACCAGTTTGGCCTGAACGTCATAAGGCACCTGCTCATAGCCTGCAGGCTTCATGGTAAAGTCGCCCGTGCCGCGCGTGATGGAGCGCAGACGCGTCGAATAATCCGTCAGCTCAGCCAGCGGGGCCTGGGCAATGACCACGGTATCGCCGCGCTCATCGGTCTCCATGCCCGTCACGCGACCGCGCGAGGCCGAGATGTCGCCCATCACGGCTCCGGCATAGCTCTCGGGGATAGTCACCGTGATTTCCTCGATGGGCTCCAGTACCACCGGATCGGCATCGGCGCACGCCTTGCGCAGGCCGATGCGGGCCGCCGCGCGAAACGCCATCTCGTTGGAGTCGACACTGTGATACGAGCCGTCATACACCGCGACGCGAATGCCCGTGAGCGGATAACCGGCAATAATACCGTCCTTCATGGTCTCCTGGACGCCCTTGTCCACGGCGGGGATGAGCGAGCGCGGGATGCGGCCACCCACAACCTCGTCAACAAACTCATAGCCGTCGCTCGTGCCGTCGGGCCCAATGAGCGGCTCCACGCGCAGCCAGCAGTCGCCGTACTGACCGGCGCCGCCGGTCTGCTTCTTGTGGCGACCCTGGGCGCTTGCCGTGCGGCGGATGGTCTCGCGATACGGAATGCGGATCGGCACGCTTTTGGCCACGACCTTGGTGCGATCCTCCAAACGGTTGAGCAGCACCGAAACCTGCGCCTCGCCCACGGCGGAGATGATAGTCTGGCCCGTCTCCTCGTCACGGTCGATGCTCATGGTCGGATCGGCCTTGCAAGCCTTCTCGATAAACGTGTAGAGCTTCTCTTCGTCGCCGCGATTCTCGGCCTCGATGGCAATGCGGTACTGCGAGTTGGGGAACTTAAACGCCGCTGCCTCGACCTTACCGGTAATGGAGAGCGTGTCACCCGTCTCTGCCGCCAACTTGGGCGCCACGATAATGTCGCCGGCATAGGCGTGACCGACCTCGGTCATGTCGCGGCCGCACATCACATACAGGTGAGCCAGACGATCGCTCTTGCGGGTACGCGCGTTGACCAGCTCGAGGCCCGGCTCAAGCGTACCCGTCAGCACCTTGATAAAGCTGATACGGCCCTGCTGCGGGTCGGCCAGGGTCTTAAACACAAACGCCACCGGACGGTCATCGTCGCTCGAGATCTTAAGCGAGTCGCCATCGATGAGCGGCATCTCGCCGTAGTCAGTCGGCGCCGGGAAGTACGTGGCGATGTCGTCCATCAGCGAGTTGACGCCCTGCTCCTTAATGCAATCGCCCGCAAAGACCGGCACAAAGATGCGCTCAGCGATCGCTTTGGACAGCAGGCCCTCAAGCTCCTCCTGCGTCAGCGTCTCCTCGCCTTCCAGGTACTTCATCATCAGCTCATCGTCGGCCTCGGCCACCAACTCGCACAGATGGTCATGGGCCTCCTCGGCCTGGGCACGATACTCCTCGGGAATCTCCGACTCAACGGCTTCGGTGCCGTTGCAATGGCGCGCCTTCATGCGCACCAGGTCGATAATGCCGTCAAAGTCTTCGCCCTCGCCCCAGGGAAGAGTCACGGCGCCCAGTCGCGTACCAAAGCGCTCCTGCAGCAGGTCCATGGTGGTCGCAAAGCTGGCCTCGGAGCGCGACAGGCGGTTTACGAATACCGCACGCGCCAGACGCAGGTCCTCGGCGGCATACCAGAGCTTAACCGTCGTAGGCTGCGGGCCGGCCTCGGCGTCGACCACAAACAGCGCCGTCTCGCAGACGCTCATCGCGGCAAAGGCGTCGCCGATAAAATCGGGGTAGCACGGGGCATCGAGCACGTTGATGCGGGCGCCCTTCCAGTCGATCGGCGCGATGGTCGTCGAGATGGAAAACGCACGCTTAACCTCTTCGGGGTCATAGTCGAGCGTGGGCTTGGTGCCGTCGTGGCCGCCCAGGCGGGCGGTCTTACCGGAAAGGTGGAGCATGGCCTCGGCGAGTGAAGTCTTGCCCACCCCGCCTTGGCCTACGAGCACCACGTTCCTTACGTTGCCGGTCTTGGGAGCATCCATGATGACCTCCTTGCAGGGTCGCGCGATGCGCGACGCCAACGGGGAGAGTTCGCGGTCGATGCCGTCCCGGGAGCAGCATGGTCGGCAGCCGAGCCGGCTCACCCTCCAAATGTCCTATGCCACCACCCTACCCTTGCAGTCGCCTGTCCATGCAGACCTTTCGGCACGCGTATGGATACGGGCGGCGAGAGGAGAGAGCGAGCTTGCGAGGCGATTATTGAACCCCGCGGATGCAAAAAACCGCCACAGGTCATAAGACCTGCGGCGGTTTCACCTCAATAAATAGTTGAGCAAATAGCTGAGCCTATCCCTCGATACGGCTCAAGAACTCGCGTGTACGCTGCTCGCGCGGATGATCGATAACCTGCTCGGCAGGACCCTCCTCGACAATACGACCGCCATCCATAAAGACCACGCGGTCGGCAACGTCGCGGGCAAACTGCATCGCGTGCGTCACGATCACCATCGTCATATTCTGCGCGGCCAAATCCTTGATGACGCGCAGCACCTCAGCCGTCAGCTCTGGATCGAGCGCCGAGGTCGGCTCATCAAAGAACAAGATTTCCGGGTCGAGCGCCAAGGCGCGGGCAATACTCACGCGCTGCTGCTGACCGCCCGAAAGCTCGCAGGGTACCTTGTTCTCGTTACCCGTAAGCCCCATCTGTGCAATAAGCTCGTGTGCGCGGGCCTCCGCCTGCTCGCGCGGACGCCTAAGCACGCGGATCGGTGCATCGGTGATGTTTTTCATCACGGTATAGTGCGGGAACAGATTGTAGTTCTGAAACACCAGACCGAACCGCGAGCGCGCCTGTTTAGGTACATCGCCCTTTGCGTACATCGCGCCCGAACCCGCATCCGTCGCGACGGCAAGGTCGCCAAACGAGAGCGAGCCGCCGTCGAGCGTCTCGAGCAGCGTGGCACAGCGCAGCAGCGTGGACTTACCGCCGCCCGAAGGCCCGATAATCGCCACGACCTCGCCGCGCTTCACCTCGAGCGAGATGTCCTTGAGCACCTCATTGCCACCAAACGCCTTGCGCGCGCTTTCGATTTTCATCACCGAGTTAGTCATGATAATAGTCCAGCTTCTTTTCGGCGGCGCCCAGCAGCATCTCGACCACAAAGTTAAAGACCCAGTAGATCAGAGCCGCAATCGCAAACGGCACCATGCTCACCTGCGAGGCAACCAGCGCCTTGGCGGTCGAAAACATCTCACCCACGCCAATGGCAAACGCCAGCGACGTGTCCTTGACCAGCGTAATGATCTCGTTGCCCATCGCCGGCAAGATGCGCTTGGCGACCTGCGGCATCACAATGTACAAAAACGTCTGCAGGCGCGAGTAGCCCAGCACCTCGGCGGCCTCGTATTGACCGCGCGGAATGGACTGCAAGCCCGAGCGATAGATCTCGGCAAAGTAACCGGCGTAGTTGATGATGAACGCCACGACGCACGCCGTCCACTTGGAATCGGGCGTGAGCGAAATGCCAAACACGTAGTACGGGGCAAAGTAGATGGCAAACATCTGCAGCATGAGCGGCGTACCGCGCATGACCGAAATGTAGATGCGCGCAATCCAGCGGAGCGGCGCAATTTTGCTCATGCGCATAAACGCCACGGGGATTCCCAGCGGAATCGACCCGAGCAGCGTTAGCACAAACAGCTGCAAGCTGACCAAGAATCCCTGGCCAAGCATTTGCATCATGACCTGAATAGACATTACTTGAGCACCCAATTATCGAAAGACAGACCGTAATCTGCATATTTATCACAGAGGTCCTTGACCGTGCCATCCTCGTAGAGTGCCTTGAGCGACTCGGTCACGGCATCGGCGGACTTGGTGTCGCCCTTCTTGAAGCCAACGGCGTAATGCTCGCTGGACAGCGGCTTGTCGAGCTGCGTATAGGCATCGGGCTTGGCGGCAAGCTGATACTGAGCGATCGAGAGGTCACAGGCAACGGCATCGACTGCGCCACTCTCGAGCTGCATAAACGCCGTGTTGTACTCACCGATGGTATCGAGCGTGGCAAACGTCGCGGCCAGATCCTTCTGGTCGCCCTCGAGCACGTCCTGTGCGGCGGAATCAGTCTGGGTAATCACGGTCTTGCCGGCAAGATCGTCCCAGCTCTTGATACCCGCGTCCTTCTTGACCACGAGCACCTGCTCGTTGAGCATGTAAGGCTCGGAAAACGTGTAGTCGTCCTCGCGACCCTCCATGGTAAAGCCATTCCAGATGCAGTTGATGGCGCCGGAGTTGAGCAGCGTGTCCTTGGCATCCCAATCGATAGCCTCGTATTTGACCTCCCAGCCTTGCTTATCGGCAACGGCCTTGGCAAGGTCGAGGTCAAAGCCGGTGTACTCGCCATCGTCGCCCACAAAGCCGTACGGAGGGTAGGACTTGTCAAAGCCCACCACGAGCTTCTTGGACTCCGCAGCGCCCTTCACATCCTTGGCCGCGGCAGAGCCAGCAGCGGAGCCCTTGCCGGCACCACCGCCGCAGCCTACCAGGCCGAGGCCAAGCACCGTGGCAAGCGAACCGGCTAGACCGACAAATTGACGACGAGACATATCGGTATTCATGGTATTCCCCCTTGATGGCACTTTAGTTAGGTAAAGTAAGTCATGTAACGTTCAGAATCATACACTTTAGTGAGATGGAGTACAAGGGAGGGCTTGCCCGCCGGGTGCCGGGGCAGGGGTTAAGTTTGCTGCTCTACAGTCCTGCTCACGACGGAGAGCACATTAAGTGCTCTCCTGTTCGTGCGGAACTCGCGACAAACTTAACCCCTGCCCCGGCACCCGGCGGGCAAACGTCGTTGGGCTTATCACTAACACGAATAAACCGCTTGCATATCGTCTGCTGGCTTGGAACGGTACAATACTTGCAGCTTAAATTCATGAATTAGTGGAGTTATTGATGGCAGAATCTCGTGCGGAGCGTAGGGCTCGTCGTGCTTTGATCGAAGCGACTGAAGGGTCGGAGGAGAAAAAATCTTCTAAGAAATCCAAGTCGTCTCAGGACGCGAAGGGTAAGTCAGCTAAGGGCAAGACTAAGGCCAAGCGTCCCGGCTCTCGTCGGAGCGAGGACAAGGCATCTCAGACTCGCACCAAGCGCCCACATAAAGATTCGGTTTCGCCTGCGCGAAAGGCCGTGGATCCCAAGTCGCCTTGTTCCATCATGCGGGCTTGTGGTGGATGCACGGCGCTCAATCGTCCTTATAAGAAGCAGCTGGCGGCCAAGCAGGCTGCTATTGAAGAGCTGTTTGCTGAGCTCTGCGAGCGCGAGGGTATTGCCGTTGATCCCATTCGCGGTATGGGTGTCACCCTGGGCGACCCGGGTAAATATCCTGCGCCGCGTGGCTTTCGTCATAAGGCTGCCACTCCCTTTGCTCCCGGTAAGGAGGGCGCCATCCGTTGCGGTTTCTTTGAGCGCGGCACGCACAAGATCGTTGCCGTACCCGAATGCCCCGTCGAGGCACCGGGCGCCCGTCAGATTCTCAACGGTATCGCGCGTGAAGCTGAGCGCCTGCACATTCCCGCCTTTAACGAGGACAAGCATCTGGGCTTGCTCCGCTATGCCGTCGTCCGCTGCGGTTGGCGTACCGACCAGGTCATGGTCACGCTCGTAACCGCTCAGCGCGACTTGCCGCATGCGCAGGAGTTCTTTGAGGCTGTCGCCGCACTCAATCCGCACATCGTCACCGTCGCCCAAAACATCAACGGACGCCCCGGCAACGCCATCCTCGGCGAGGAAACTCGCATCGTGTATGGCGCCGAATGCATGCGCGACCAGCTGCTCGGCTGCGAGTTCGATATCTCCCCCACCGCGTTTTATCAGACCAACCCGCAACAGACCGAGCTGCTCTATCAGCTCGCTATCGACGGCATGGATTTGCACCAGGGCGATGTGCTCATGGATGCCTACTGTGGCAGCGGTACCATCGGTCTTTGCGCCGCGAAGGATGCCCAGAACAAGGGTATCGGCATTATGCTGCTCGGCGTGGAGCGCAACCCGGCGGGCATTGCCGACGCACGTCGCAATGCCGAGCTCAACGGCCTCACCCGCAGCACTTGGTTTATGGCCGACGACGCCACCGACTACATCCTAGATGCCGCCGACAACAACGAGCGGATCGATGTCCTTTCCATCGACCCGCCGCGCGCCGGCTCCACCCCCGAGTTCCTCGAAGCCGCCTGCGCACTCAAGCCGCGCCGCATCACCTATATCAGCTGCAACCCCGTGACCCAAGAGCGCGACCTGCACCAGCTCCTCGACGGAGGCCATCGCCTGCTCAAGATCACGCCCGTCGACATGTTCCCCCATACCGACCACACCGAAACCGTAGCGGTCCTCGAGCGCCGCTAATCCACCCCGGTAGATTTTCGGGACAAGAAAGGGGGCGGCCCGTCTGGACCGCCCCCTTCGCTTGGTTTATGAACTCCGCTACATCCCCTTGCGCAGGTCACACACGCCGGCTGCCGCCATCTCGCGCAGCAGTGTCTCGCGGTCGCGCGTCACGATCAAATCCAGCGGGAAGTGAATCTCGTCGAGCATCTTGCGCGCGTGATCGAGCTTGCCAATGGCCATGCCAATGTGGGCATCGGTCGACACGCCAATACCCACGCCCAGCTCGGCGCAGCGCTCGGCGATCTTGCGGCATACGGCCCAATGCTCAGTGTCGACACCGTGTTCAAGACTATGGTTGTTGATCTCGATGATCTTGTGCTTGGCCTTGGCCGCCAACAGCACCTCATCGATATCGAACGGCACGCCCGAGCGCCCCGCATGCCCAAGCATGAACACCTTGGGGTGCTCCAGGGCATTGATGTACATCTGGGTCGTTTGGGCGAGCGTCGCGCCTTCGGCAAACTGCGGGTTATGCACGCTTGCCACCAAATAATCCAAATTACGCGTCACCAAATCGAACAGCGAATGCTCACGACTATACGAATCGCCGGCGATATCGAGCGAAACGGGAATGTCTTCGCCAAACAAGCTGCCGTCCAGCGAAACGATATCAGCCTCGGCACCACGCAGCACCAGCACGCCGCTCCAAATGCGCGGCCAGATATCCTGGTTAATAAAGAATTGGAAACTGCGCAGGTCATTGGGACAAGGCGTAACCATCGAGCTTAAATGATCGGCGGAACCGAGCACCTGAAGGCCGCGTTCCGCCGCCCAATAGATGTTCTCCTCGATGGTTGAGTACGCATGCGCAGAGAACATCGTATGAGTATGAATATCACAAGAAAGAAGGTAGGGCATCGGGTCTCCTTGTCCAGTATGGCCGTCGCGTATATTCATTGTACGCATAGCTTTCGGCAGTCGTAAAACTGCTTCATCCCAATCACACAACGGCATAGACAACGGGGTCTGGCTTAAAACCAAACCCCGTTTCACGTAAAACATTGTAAGCAGAGCGCTTTACTTTCGACGATATTCGTCGGCCAGCTGCTTCCAGGCAGGCAGCGAGTTGACGATTGTCTCATAGCTCACGCAGTAGCCCAGGCGGAACCAGCCCGGCATGCCAAAGCTATCCGAAGGCACCGCGAGCAGCTCATACTTCTTCGCGCGCTCACAGAACGCATTCGCATCGGACTCCAGCGCTTTCACCCATAGGTAGAACGCGCCATCCGGCTCAACATAGGTGTAGCCGTACTCCGCTAGTGCATCGGTAAGCGCGGTGCGGTTGCGCGCATAGGCCTCGACATCGCTCGGTTCATCAATGCAGTCGATGATTACACGCTGGAAGAGGGCCGGTGCACACACGAAGCCCAGCGTACGGGCGGCACCGGCAACGGCGGGCATTAGACGAGCTGCCTGAGGATTCGTATTGGGAACCAGGATCCACCCGACGCGCTCGCCCGGTAGCGAAAGCGACTTGGAATACGAGTAGCACACGATGGTGTGCTCGTAGATCGAAGGCACCCAAGGCACCTCGGCGCCATAGACAATCTCGCGATACGGCTCATCAGAGATGAGCATAATCGGATTCTCGGAATCGCGCTGAGCGTTGGCCTCGCGCAGAACATTGGCCAGTCGCGTCAGCGTGTCGCGTGTATATACGGCACCGGTCGGGTTGTTGGGTGAGTCGATAATGACGGCAGCGGTCTTATCGGTAATCGCCTTGAGCACGTTATCCACGCTCAGCTGGAACGTATCTTCATCGGCGAGCGCCTCGACGCACGTGCAACCAGCTTTCTCGATCCACACGCGATACTCCGGGAAGTACGGAGCGATAACGATGACCTCGTCGCCCGGATTGGTAATCGCGTTGAGCGTGCAGGTGAGCGAAGCCGCCGCACCCACCGTCATAAAGACGTCCTTGCCCTCATAGCTCGTGCCAAAACGGCGGTTGAGCGACTCGGCCACGGCGGTACGGCACTGCGGCAGACCCGGTGCAGGCGTGTATCCATGCAGCTGGTCGCTCGGCAGCTCCAATGCCTTCTTAATGGACTCAGCCACAGCAGCGGGCGCCGGAACACTCGGGTTGCCCAACGAAAAATCGAATACGTTCTCCGCACCGATCTGCGCCTTGCGTTCAAGGCCATAGCTAAAGATCTCACGGATGATGGAGCTTTCCGCACCGCGAGCATACATAGTTTCGTTGATCATCTGTTCCCCTTTCACATAGGCGCTATTGTACGCTTTAGCTGAGCAAAGTGCCGCAGCAATGTTGATTGGGGACAGACTTAAATGCGTGAAAACGCTCATTTAAGTCTGTCCCCAATCAACATATCGCTTAAAAGAAAAGCCTCCACAGGTTTCCCCGCGGAGGCTTTCGCTACAAGAACTATTTGTCGGCGTCGGTGTTGCCGCCAGCGTTGACGACATGGTCATCGCCGGCATCGTCGGATGTGGCTTCGGCATCCTCCTGCATGGCCGCCTGCGCAAAGGCCGCGGCATCAGCCGCCAGCTCCTCCTCGCTCATACGAGGCGCGCGCTTCTTGGTCGGCATGCCGGCCGCCTTGGCATTGCGCTCCTCCTTGGCCGCCAGGATATCGCCCTCGCGCTCAAGATAGGCGTCCCACTCGTTATCGAGCAGGGCATTCACGGCATCGCCCTCGACAGTCTCGCGCTCAAGCAGCACCTTCGCCATCAGATCGAGCTGATCGCGACGGGCATCCAAGATCTCAACAGCACGACGATGGGCCTCGCGCATGATGCGCTGAACCTCGATATCAATGCGGCGCGCCGTCTCCTCGGAGTAATCCTGATGATCGGCATAGTCGCGGCCCAGGAATACCTGATGCTGCGCCTCGCCAAAGACCTGAGTGCCCAGCTCCTCGCTCATGCCCAGGCGCGTGACCATCTCGCGCGCCATCTTGGTCGCGCGCTCCAGGTCGTTGCTCGCGCCCGACGTGATGTCATCGCACATGAGCTCCTCGGCAACGCGACCGCCCAAGAACACGGCGAGCTCGTCGAGCATCTCGTTCTTGGTCTTGAGGAAGTGATCCTCCTGCGGAAGCTGCAGTGTGTAGCCCAGGGCCTGACCGCGGCTGACGATCGAGATCTTATGAACCGGATCGGAGTGCTCCAGGATGTGGCCCACCAAAGCGTGGCCGCTCTCGTGGTAGGCAATCGTGGTGCGCTCGGCTTCGGTCATCACGCGACCCTTGCGTTGCGGTCCGGCAATCACGCGCTCCATCGACTCCTCGACCTCGTCCATCGAGATCACGGAACGATGACGGCGAGCGGCCAGCAGCGCAGACTCGTTGAGCAGGTTCGCCAAATCGGCACCAGTAAAGCCAACGGTCATCTGGGCGAGCTTCTCAAACTTCACGTCCTCGTCCATCGGCTTGTTCTCGGCATGCACGCGCAAGATCTGCTCGCGGCCCTTCACATCCGGACGGTCGACCGTAACCTGACGGTCAAAACGACCGGGACGCAGCAATGCCGGATCCAGGATGTCAGGACGGTTGGTCGCGGCGATCAGGATGACCGACTCGCTTTCCTCAAAACCGTCCATCTCGACCAGCAGCTGGTTGAGCGTTTGCTCGCGCTCGTCGTGACCGCCACCCAAGCCAGCTCCGCGCTGACGTCCCACGGCATCGATCTCGTCAATAAAGATGATTGACGGAGCCTGAGACTTGGCCTCCTTAAAAAGGTCGCGCACGCGGCTGGCGCCGACACCCACGAACATCTCGACAAAGTCGGAACCCGAGATGCTAAAGAACGGCACGCCCGCCTCGCCGGCGACGGCCTTGGCCAGCAGGGTTTTACCGGTACCCGGAGGGCCAACCAGCAACACGCCGCGCGGAATCTTGGCGCCCAGCTTGCGATAGCGGTCCGGATCGCTCAAAAAGTCGCGAATCTCCTCGAGCTCCTCGACTGCCTCGTCCACACCGGCAACATCCTCAAACTTGACCTTGGGGCGCGTTGCCTCGTTGGTCTTGGCGTTGGTCTTGCCAAACTGCATGTTCCTGCTGTTGGCGCCCATCATCTGGCGCATAAAGTAGAACATGATGGCGATCAGGGCGATCGTCGGAAGCACGCTCATCGCCAAGTCGCCCCAAAAATCGGGGTCATTGGTGTTGACGATGTACTTGGTATCGGGGTGCTCCGCCATAAGCTCGGCAAGCGAATCGGAGCCGACATAGGTCGAGGAGAAGCTCTTGAGCTCGCTCGTGTCACCCTTGTCCTTTTTCGTCTTCCAGTAATGACCCGCCACGCTTCCGTCTTGAACCGTATAGGTCAAATCTTCGACGCGATCCTGCTTAATGGCGTTAACCATCTCGCTCGTCGCGAGCTTTACGGTATTGCTGGAATTGGCAAAGCCGGAGCCCATGTTAAAGAAGGCGTAGCCCAGAAGCGCGCAAGCCAAAATAAAATACAGCCAGCCCGTACGCGTGGGCTTCTTGCCTCCGGGCATCCCCGGGATCTTAGGCTCCCGGGGAGTCTGGGAATTGTTATCGTTACGGTCGTCGGGCATCTTACGAATAAACCTCCGGTTTCAAAATGCCCAGATACGGAAGGTTACGATAGCGCTCGGCATAGTCGAGGCCGTAGCCCACCACAAAGGCATCGGGGCAATGGGTTCCAACATACTTGGGCGTGACGGCCGAGGTACGGTCCTCAACGTCCTTCCACAGGAAGGCGGCAACCTCCAGCGAAGCGGGCTTGCGGCTCTCGAGGTTCTTCATCAGATACTTGAGCGTCAGGCCCGAGTCCAGAATGTCCTCGACGATCAGCACGTCGCGACCGCGGATGTCGATATCCAGGTCCTTAATGATACGCACGATGCCCGAGGACTTCACACCGTCGCCATAGCTCGAAACGGCCATGAAATCGATGTTGGTCGGCAGCTCGATCTTGCGCATCAGGTCGCCCATAAAGACCACGGCGCCGCGCAGGACCGCAATCAGCACCAGATCCTTACCCGCGTAGTCGCGAGTAATCTGCTCGCCTAGGCGAGAGACGATACCGTCGATATCCTCCTGCGTAAACAGAACCTTCTCGATATCCGGATGTTGAGAAGCCATGACAACCCTTTCTTGTGCTTATCGCCCACACACCGCCGTATGGACGCGAACTTCACATTCTAGCAGCGCACGGGGTATATTTTCCAGCCCGTACGCCATCAGCGCGGGAATACCGTCAACGTCGCACAGAATAGCTGGCGTGGGACGCTATTCCGCATCGACCACGCGGAGCAGATATGCCACGCGCGTTGCGGCCGTGCACTTAAAACGCTCGTCCGCGCGAACTCCGGCGACCCATACCACGGCACCTCCCGGAGCCGTTCTCACCACAGGAACGCCTGCGCGCTCAGAAACGGGAATACGAGCCTCGTTCAGCAGGTCTGACACTTTCTTGCTTCGGCCGTTCATCCCCAACGGGCACATCACATCTCCCGGTGCGGGACCGTCCACCCACAGGCGCGCCAATCGCGCCTCGGCAGGGATCTCGCCACGCGAGCCCGCCAGGATCCGCTCACTATCGCTGTCGGCAAAACCCAGGGCAGCCGCGTCTACCAAAGCTGTCACTTCCCCGGCAGCCGCAAGCTCACGGGCGCGGCGCACGATATCGCATCCCGGTTCAACGGCCATCGGCTCTGCGACCAGCACACGTCCCCCGCCCAACGGCAAACGACCGGGTACGGTAACCCAGTCCGCGACCAGGCCCTCGCGAGCCACCGGCGCCTTAAACGCCAGCATGCCAAACTCAATGCGTGCGTCAATCCCCGCCGGAAGCGTGACCGAGCCGGCGCCCTCGGCAACGCAGGAAAGGACTCGCTCCACATGTCGCATCTCTGGACGAGCGTCCGGATCGATGCGTTTAATCGCCAGTCTCACGATGCGCCGCGCGATTACCACCTCAGCCGCGGCCAGTCGACGAGCGTCAAGGACCAGTGCACCCGCCGCCTCCTTACGCAGGCAGCTTCGGAACGCCTGTGCGGAAAGCTGGGAAAGAAAGGCATCCTCATCGCCTAAGATCTCGCAGGCGGCGCCAATCGTCTTACAGACGCTCGCGTTGCGCTGCGCCACCACCGGCATCACCCGATGGCGCACATAGTTGCGCAAGTACGAAACGTCCTCGTTGCTTTCATCTTCCCGCCATGGCTGACCGTGCACCTGCAGATAGCTCACGAGCTCATCGTGCGTGAGGTCGAGCAAGGGGCGAACCACAATGTTCCGACGGCGCGGAATGCTCGATAGACCCGCGGGACCCGACCCTTTAATGGCATTCATCAAAAATGTTTCCGCGCGGTCCGACGAAGTATGCGCGGTGCAGATACGAGCCGCCGTCCGCGGTGCGCCCGATTCGGCACAAAGTTCGCGAACATATCTCCGTGCCGCGGCATAGCGCACCTCGCGAGCCGCAGCCTCGATATTGCCCGATTCGTCATCAAAATAGGCATGCTCAACACACAGCGGCAAGCCGTATTGCGCGCACAGGTCACGTACAAAGGCCTCGTCGCCATCGGATGCCTCCCCGCGCAGATGATGGTTTACATGCAGCACGTGCAATCGCTCGCGCGCAATGGGAGCGACGCCGCGCCCGTCCTGGATATCCAGCTTTGATGTGCAAGCCATAAGGAGCAGCGCCGTCGAGTCCGCACCGCCTGATACCATGAGCACTACGGGGGCAGCGGCCTGCCGCGTTGCCAGGACGCTCTTATCCGTCCTCGGCGCGGCATGATGTCCATAGTGCTGAGATACCGTTGGCATTCGCTTCCTCCTCTATTCGTCCGCACTCATTGTATCCTTTGGAATCTTATGTCTCGCCTGCACCTTCATATCCTCGGCAGCGGCTCAAAAGGCAACTGCGCACTCGTCGAGGGGCCTCATGGGCTCATCATGATCGACAACGGCCTGTCCCGCCGCGAGACACTTAAACGCATGGCGGAGCTTGGCCTCTCGGCAGACGACGTCGCCGCTCTTGTAATCACCCATGAGCATGGTGACCATATCAAGGGGCTCGATGTATGGTGCAAGCACTGGCATGGTCCCCTCTTTGCCAGCAGGGATACCCTTTCATGCAAAGAAAACCTCGCGCACCTGCCCGTAGAGGAATTTGACCCCGGCGACACGCTCCCCATTGCCGGCATCCACGTGCAAACCTACTCAACATCGCACGATGTCATCAATCCTGTCGGCTATCGATTTAATGCTCTCGATGATTCCATTGGGTTTGCCACCGACACCGGAGAGTTATCGAGCAAGGCCATAGGCATCCTCAAAGACTGTCGAGTTCTCGCGCTCGAAAGTAACCACGATGTAACTATGTTGCGCGAAGGAGCGTACCCCCGCTTTCTTCAGGAGCGCATCCTGTCCACAAAGGGGCACCTCTCCAACAACCAGGCCGCCGAAGCCGCGCGCGAACTTGTTACCGATCGCACCGAACAACTCATCGCCATGCACATCAGCCAGGACAATAATCGTCCAAGCCTTACCGTCAAAAGCTATGCCAACGCGCTTGATGCAAGTCTCGATGATGAACTCGGCAGTTCTGCCACCCGTCTTCAAGGGCCGCGGAAGCTCTCGATACGCCCTGCAAGCCAATATCAACCGACAACCATTCAATAGCCCCTCAAGACAACAAGGGGGGGCTGGGAATCACTTCCCAGCCCCCCTTAACTCATACTCTCGATTGAAGCAGAGCCATCGTTAGTCGATGGAGATCTTCGTAACGTTCTTCTTCTCGACAATCTTGGGAACCGTAACGGTCAGGATGCCGTCAGCATACTTAGCCGAAAGGCCCTCGCTCGAAGCGTCCTTCAGATACACGCCGCGCGTCGCGCTGTACGAGCTAAACTCCTTCTGCAGGAAGTTCTTGCCCTCGTTCTCCTCGTCCTCCACAACGTTCACGCTAATCGACAGGCGACCCTCGTTAAGCTCAACGTCGATATCATCCTTAGCGACGCCGGTCAGATAGGCCTTGACCTCATAACCATCGCCCTTGTCCTCGACATCAACGGGGAACGCCTTGGAAGCAATCGAGTTGTTTGCAAGATCGGTCATATCATCAAACAAATCGAACAGCGAGCTAGCAGAAGGACGAACGCCAAAAACCGAACGATAAGGAACCATGCTTGCCATGTTTACCACTCCTTTTAAGGACTGCCGAGTCATCTTCTAGGTGACTGGGACTTCTTTTGACGCTGTTATATATGCCCAGCCGCTTCTTATATATACATCGACTATAAAGTTTTTTGAGTCTATTGATATAAGCATATCTAAGTCTGGTTGACTAAGGTTTTGTCTAATAAACGGAATTTGAACGAAGGCTTAAATAATGTATGCAATCCCATCAAAACTAGACGGCTGGCTTACAATGGGCGCATACACGATATTGATGACGAGCTAAGGGCATCATGGACGATCAAAAACAGGACAACACGTTTATGCCGGAGCAGGACGAAGCATCCAGCCCGCAACCGATTCGATTCCATCGCCCCCACATCTCGCAAGAGCCCATCAATGGCCCAGAGCCCAAATATGTGACAAGAAACCGATATCAAACGCTCGAAGAAGCCCAAACGGGACGTAAACATATGGGCGTTGCCTCGGGAGACCCTGTATATCTGAAAGACGCACCATTATCTAAAAACAGTGCAGTTAGTGATGAGCCGATGAAAGCATCCGCCGCTCATCAACAAAGAGGGCCTCGACCCAAGCAAACCTTGACGCATTCGGCTCGCTATCTCGAGACTCCAAAACAGGGAAAATCAATCTTCGTTTCGTCAAGTAAACGACGCAAGCAGCATCAGCTGACAATCCTGCTTATGATCATTGCGGCCATAGCAGTTGCCCTTGTTATACGATTTATTTTCTTTAAATAAAGGCTCAATACCGAAAACAACAAGATCGTCTGGTGTAATTGAGTCATTCACGCCCCGTAAACGCAAAAAAGGGGGAGGCCGCGAGGCCTCCCCCTTCTTCAAGTCTTGCGACGGCTCGGTGCCGTCCACCGGTCAGCGGCGCCCTGGCCTCCCACGGGCTGGCCCCGCAGTACTCTCGGCGCGATGGGGCTTAGCTTCCGGGTTCGGAACGGGACCGGGCGTGCCCCCCATGCTCTGGCCGCTGACCGGTGGGCGGCGCCCACCGTTACGGTGTCCTGGGTCTCATCTACGTGCCCTGGGGGCCGCATGGCGCATAGGAGGAGTCGACTCGGGGGCATCCTCGTGCCCGGACCGCGCATGGGCGCTCAGTCCCGCGGGCCGCGAGGTGCGGTTCCGGAAGAGCTCGGGCGATTAGTGCGGCTCGGCTGAGGCTGTCGCCAGCCTTGCACCTGCCGTCTATCGACCAGGTAGTCTACCTGGGCCCTTACCGGAAGGAGAACTAATCCCTGGAACGGCTTCCCGCTTAGATGCCTTCAGCGGTTATCCGCGCCGCACGCGGCTACCCGGCCGTGCCGTTGGTCGACAACCGGTTCACCGGAGGTGCGTCCACCCCGGTCCTCTCGTACTGGGGGCAGCCTCCATCGATTCTCCTGCGCCCACGGAGGATAGGGACCGAACTGTCTCACGACGTTCTGAACCCAGCTCGCGTACCGC
>CAJMMF010000002.1:0-143006 GCA_905214385.1 uncultured bacterium | reverse complement strand
AGGGCGGCCTGCCCGTGGGCGCCTCCCTCGACGACCTCGGCAAGGGCCTTCGCTCCCAGGTCGGCACCATGTTCGGCACCAAGGCCAAGGGCGCTCGCTACCTCGAGCTCGCCCAGGGCTACGTGACCCGCATGGCCCTCAACGCCAACAACGAGATCATCGCGTTCGAGTTCATGAACCTCGGCAAGTTCACCGACGCCCTCAAGGCCGGTAAGACCCCCGAGGAGGCCATCGCCGGCGCCATGGGCCACTACGGTCAGTGGGAGAACGCCGCCAAGTACATCGACCCGCGCACGGACGAGGAGACCCACACGGTCGCCAACGTCTTCCCGGTCCACGAGTAACGAAAGGGAGGGACTATAACCATGGCTGTTACTTTCGAAGGTTACGAGCGTCGCGTTGAGAAGATCAACGCCTGCCTCGCTGAGAACGGCATCGCCTCCCTCGAGGAAGCCGAGCAGATCTGCCTCGACAAGGGCGTGAACGCCCGCGAGATCGTGCACGACACCCAGTCCATCGCGTTCCAGAACGCCGAGTGGGCTTACACCCTGGGCTGCGCGCTGGCCATCAAGAAGGGCGCCAAGACCGCCTCTGAGGCTGCCGCCATCATCGGTGAGGGCATCCAGGCCTTCACCGTCCCGGGCTCCGTCGCCGAGGACCGCAAGGTCGGTCTGGGTCACGGCAACCTGGGCGCCATGCTCCTGTCCGACGACACCGAGTGCTTCGCGTTCCTCGCCGGCCACGAGTCCTTCGCCGCTGCTGAGGGCGCCATCAAGCTGGCCCTCAACGCCAACAAGGCCCGCAAGACGCCGCTGCGCGTCATCCTGAACGGCCTCGGCAAGGACGCCGCCCAGATCATCGCCCGCATCAACGGCTTCACTTACGTGAAGACCCAGTTCGACTACTTCACGGGCGAGCTCAAGGTCGTCGAGACCATCCCCTACTCCGATGGTCCCCGCGCTGCCGTCAACTGCTACGGCGCCGACGACGTCCGCGAGGGCGTTGCCATCATGTGGCACGAGAACGTGGACATCTCCATCACCGGTAACTCCACCAACCCCACGCGCTTCCAGCACCCCACCGCGGGCACCTACAAGAAGGAGCGCCTCGAGGCCGGCAAGAAGTACTTCTCCGTGGCCTCCGGTGGCGGCACTGGCCGTACCCTGCACCCGGACAACATGGGCGCCGGCCCTGCCTCCTACGGCATGACCGACACCATGGGCCGCATGCACTCCGACGCCCAGTTCGCCGGTTCCTCCTCCGTGCCTGCGCACGTCGACATGATGGGTCTCATCGGCATGGGCAACAACCCCATGGTCGGTGCCACCGTCGCCTGCGCTGTCGCCGTCGAGGAGGCCCTCAAGGCCTAATCGCGCCCGCGCGATGCTCATATAGTTGAGCTTTGGAGCCGCTACCTTTCGAGGTAGCGGCTCTTTTTGTTTACGCTGTCGCAGGGTAGCTAATGCCGATATACCAGTTGGGGCGAAATACGAGATGAGACGAGATGGAACGTCAAAGTGTCCATGACACCCACCTGCCATAATTGCCCTTTACCGATTTGCCGAGTCTTTGCGGCCCCATTGCCGATCACCCGTGCGACAATGCACCGGACGAGAAAGGAATCCGATGGAATCGACTGATGTACTGGTAATTGGATCTGGCATTGCGGGCCTTTGCGCCGCCATCGAAGCGGCGCACACGGGTGCAACCGTCGCTGTGGCAAGCGCCGGCAAGACCATGAGTGGATCGAGCTTCTTCCCCGGAACCTGGGGCCTGGGGCTTATCGGACCCGTTAACGAAGACGATGAGCAGGACCTCATCGACACAATCCAGACCGTCGGCGGCGGTGTTGCCGACCCTACGCTCGTCCAGACGTTTGTCCACGGCATTCCTCAGGCAATCCAATGGCTCGAGCAGGATCTGGGTGTTGAACTCCAGCGTCCGCATAGCGCCGAGAGCGCCCAGCAAAAGCAGTTTATCCCCTGCTTTGACCACAAGACGCGCATGTGGCGCGGCCTCACCCGCAAGCCCCTTGAGGACGCTCTGACGACCCGAATCGAGTCACTCGACATTCGCCTGCTCCCCCGCCATGAGCTTATCGACCTTGTTGAGGACACGAACGGCAGAATAACCGGAACCGTGCTCTACGACCTCACCGAAAATCGAATCGTGCCCTTTGCTGCCAAGGCCACGATCATCGCAACCGGTGGCACAGGCGGCCTGTTCGAGCGCAGCCTTACGTCGGCTGATGTGCTCAGCTCCTCGCAGGCCATCGCGCTGGCGCACGGCGCAACACTTACTAATATAGAGTTCATGCAGATGATGCCCGGCTTCATCGAGCCCAAGCGCAACCTGGTCTTCAACGAGAAAACCTGGCGCTACGTACATGTAGACCAGCCGGTAGATATTGCCGACGACAAGCTGGACGACCTGCTCGAGCAGCGCTCTGGATATGGTCCCTTCACGTCACGCTTGGCCTCCCGCGCTATCGATCTCGTCATCGATCAGGCAGGTGTCGAAGGCCTGGCACTCCACTACGACTTTCCCCGCGAGGATGTCCCAGAGTTTGTGCAGGCCTTTGCCACCTGGCTGCAAGACGAGCACGGCATCGCGCCGACCGACGAGATGCGCGTGGCGATGTATGCCCACGCCGCCAACGGCGGTATCAAAATCGACAAGACCGCGTACACGGGCGTTGAGGGCCTCTACGCCTGCGGTGAGGCAACAGGCGGCATGCACGGCGCCGACCGAATCGGCGGCTTGTCGAGTGCCAATGGCATCGTATTCGGGCGCATCGCGGGCGCATCGGCAGCCCAAGCAGCGCAGAATGCACCTGAGGTGGCCCCGAAGGCGGATATCGCCCTCCCCCAGTATGGCATTGCCACAACAGATGCCGAACGCCTGACACGCAGCCTTAAGCACACGATGAGTACCTATTGCATGATCAACAGGACCGAAGCAGGTCTATCCAAGGCTCTGCAACAGCTTGAAAGCCTGCAAGACGAGGCAACGGCGCTGAGCAAGCCGCATGCCAATGACAGCGAGATCGCAGCCCTCGCCCGCCTGCAATCGCAGAATCAGCTGGCAACGGAGATGGTCAAAGCCATGCACAAGCGGACCGAAA
Source organism: uncultured bacterium (assembly GCA_905214385.1). Lineage (GTDB taxonomy): Bacteria > Actinomycetota > Coriobacteriia > Coriobacteriales > Coriobacteriaceae > Collinsella. Next base: position 139,882 of record CAJMMF010000002.1, on the reverse strand, counting down.
GTCTCGGATCGCACTGCCGAGCGAATTAAACTGGACACCTATCTAAAGCAAAACACAACTAATCGATATCTATGGGCCCCGTGAACTCGAAGTGGCACGGGGCCCATTCGTGTCCGCACGGCAGCGTATCCTAATTCTGAATACAGAGCGGGCAAAGCCCGCATAGACAATAGGCCAGCGAGGAGGAGATATGGACAGTAGAGATATCGAGAAGTGGCGTGTCAAACTTGATAGCTATGCCAATGTGGAAGACGGCGTTGAGTATTGGCTCGCACGCGATTTAATGGAACCCATGGGGTACACTCGATGGGAGAACTTTGCCGAAGTTGTTAAGAGGGCAAAAGTCTCGTGCGAAACAAACAAAACTCCAGTTGATTCCCATTTTCGTGACACCACGAAAATGGTAACTGCCGGTGTCGCCGCTCGCGCGGTTAAAGACTACAAACTTACGCGCTATGCATGCTATTTAATCGCCCAGAACGGAGATTCAAACAAGCAAGAAATCGCGCTCGCACAGGCGTACTTCGCCGTGCAGACGCGCCGCCAAGAGCTCATAGAGCAGCGCTTCGCAGAGATTCAGCGCTTGCAGGCGCGCCACTCGCTATCCGATTCAGAGAAACAGCTCTCGGGTATTGCGTTCAAACGCGGCGTGGACTCCAAAGGATTCGCGATCATCAAGTCGAAGGGCGACGAAGCGTTATTCGGCGGCAGAAGCACGGCGGAAATGAAGCAGCAGCTCGGCGTATCCAAGAGCTCGGCATTGGCGGACAGGTTAGCCGATGTCCTCATCAAAGCAAAGGACCTTACGAACTCGATGACGGCCTTCAACGCCGAGGAACACGACCTGTACGGTCTGGACCAGATCAAGCAAGAGCACGTCGAGAACAACACAAGCGTGCGTGGCAGCCTCATCGACCGCGGAATTGTCCCCGAGAACCTGCCACCTGCCGAGGATACAAAAAAGCTCGAGCGTAGCGTGAAGGCAGACGAGAAGAAACTCAAGGAAGGTACTGACGGTTTTACCGATCCCCAGGGTAGACTCGATCTGTGAAAGCGGCCGTGCCCTTTCGGGTTCGACCCCATGAAAGGTCAACAAAAAAGACGGTCAACTATCGCTGACCGTCTTAACATGCTTTGGTGGGCCGTCAGGGGGTCGAACCCTGGACCTTGGGATTAAGAGTCCCCTGCTCTACCAACTGAGCTAACGACCCGATATCAACACGAAGCAAGAACTGGGGTGGGTAAAGGGACTCGAACCCTCGACCTACGGGACCACAACCCGTCGCTCTAGCCAACTGAGCTACACCCACCGTGTCCTGTGCGCTTCGCGCTCGACTATTATTGCAAGGAACGCCACGCGATGCAAGCCCCAATTTTCAAGAATTTTGAAAAGAGTTTTTCGAGCCCGTTTCGAGCAAATCCCACCGGTTCCATAGGAGTAAACTTGCTCCACCCAATGCTCGAAAGGATAGGCATGAAAGAACTCTCCAACCGCACGGTGGCGTTTACCGATTCGGTCATCCGCCGCATGACGCGCATCTCCAACAAGTATGGTGCCGTCAACCTGTCGCAGGGCTTCCCCGATTTCGATCCCCCGGCGCAGCTGCTCGATAGCCTCAGCACCATTGCCACCGACCCCAAGCCGCTTTACCACCAGTACTCCATCACCTGGGGCTCCCAGGCCATGCGCGAGGCGCTTGCCGCCAAGCAGGAGCACTTTATGGGCATGCCGATCAACCCCAACGAGAACATCGTGGTCACCTGCGGCTCCACCGAGGCCATGATGGCCGCCATGATGACGGTCACGAACCCCGGCGACAAGGTCGTCATCTTCTCGCCATTCTACGAGAACTACGGCGCCGACACGATCCTTTCGGGTGCGGAGCCTATCTACGTGCCGCTCAACCCGCCCACCTTTGACTTTGACCGTGAGGTCCTGGAGGCGGCCTTCCGCGACAACGATCCCAAGGCGATCGTTCTATGCAACCCGTCCAACCCCTGCGGCAAGGTCTTTACCCGCGAGGAGCTCACCCTTATCGCCGACCTGTGCAAAAAGTATGACGCCTACTGCATCACCGACGAGGTATACGAGCACATCGTCTACGCGCCCCACGAGCACGTCTATATGGCCACGCTGCCCGGCATGTTCGAGCGAACCATCAGCTGCAGCTCGCTGTCCAAGACCTACTCCATCACCGGCTGGCGTCTGGGCTACACTATCGCCCCTGCCGAAATCACCGAGCGCATCAAGAAGGTACACGACTTCCTCACCGTAGGCGCCGCCGCTCCCCTGCAAGAGGCCGTCGTCACCGCCCTCAACTTCGACGACAGCTATTACCAGGAGGTCCTCGACCTCTACACCGCCAAGCGCGACCTATTCTGTCAGGGACTCGACAGCATCGGCCTCACGCACAACGTGCCGCAGGGCGCCTACTACGTGATGATGGACATCTCTGAGTTTGGCTATGACAGCGACCTCAACTTCTGCGAGGATCTGGCCTCCAAGGTGGGCGTGGGCGCCGTTCCGGGCTCCAGCTTCTTCCGCGAGCCCGTCAACCACCTCATCCGCTTCCACTTTGCCAAGCGAGACGAGACGCTCAACGCAGCACTGGAGAACCTCAAGTTCCTGCGTGATAAAATCAAACCGCGCGGGTAAGGACGGCCCGGCAACTAAAGTAACCAAAGAAGCCCCGCATCGCCCGCCGCGTTGCGAGGCTTCTTTTTATAGCGCTTTCTTAAATGGTTTAGAGCGCTATATTTTAGTCACGGAGCAACTCATCCCGGAGAGAGGAATACTATGGCAGAGCAGCAGCTTATCGGAGCGCTCGAGGCCGGCGGCACCAAGATGGTCTGCGCCACGGGCTATGCGGACGGCACGGTCCTGGAGCGTGAGCAGATCGCGACCACGACTCCGCAGGAGACCGTCGAGGCCGTCAACGCATGACTTGCCGACAAGGGCATCGCCGCGCTGGGCATCGGCGCCTTTGGCCCCACCGCAGTCAACCCTGCCTCGCCCCAATACGGCAAGATCCTGGAGACGCCCAAAACGGCATGGCGCTACTTCGACCTGCTGGGCACCATCCAAAACGAGCTCAATATTCCCTGCGGCTACGACACCGACGTCAACGTCGCCTGCCTGGGCGAGGTCACCTTTGGTTGCGCCCAGGGCCTCACTGACGTGGTGTATCTGACCATCGGTACCGGCGTGGGCGCTGGCGTGCTCTCGGGCGGTAAGCTCGTGCACGGCATGATGCATCCCGAGGCTGGCCACATCCTGGTCACGCGCGACCCGCGCGACACCATTGGCGAGCACAGCGCCTGCCCCTTCCATGACAACTGCCTCGAAGGCCTCATCGCCGGCCCCGGCGTTAGAAAGCGCTGGGATGGCAAGAGCGCCGGAGACATGGCTGATGACCCGGAAGCCATGGACCTGCTCGCCGGCTATCTGGCACAGGCACTCATGACCTACACGCTGTGCTACGCGCCGCAAAAGATCATCATCGGCGGCGGCGTGGCCGACCACACTCCCATCGTGCCGCTCGCACGCAAAAAGTGTGCCGAGATGCTCAACGGCTATATCGTCACGACCGAGGTCAACGACATCAATAACTACATCGTCAACAACAGCCTCGAGGGCAAGCAGGGCGTTATGGGCTGCCTGGCCCTGGGCGCACAGGCGCTTCAGTAGCAGATGAACCCACAGGGCGTGGCGCGCCCGGCAAATCCGACCTACGGAACGACGCCACCACGCCTCATATAAGCTCTCAAATAAAAAAGGCCGCCTAGGACCAAACAATACGTCCTAGGCGGCTTTTTTGGCGCGCATCAGCGGCCGTAAGAGATATCGGAGCACAACGCCCGTTGCCGCTCCACAGCAGTCGATCATCACATCGGTGATCATGCCGGCGCGTCCCGGTACAAAGAGCTGAATCGTCTCGTCGATCGAGGGAATCAGCAGCAGGAACACCGCCGTGGGCAGCAGCACGTCAAAGGTGCGCCGCCCCTCATAATCAAAGGCATGCGTTGCCAGGATGCCGAGCACCATATACTCGGTAAAATGCGCGCACTTGCGAACAACAAAGTTGGTCACCCATGCATATGGAAGTCCCACGCCGTGCAGGAAATCGCGGATAGCTTCCATGACCGTTAGGCTCAGCGAGCCCGACCCCGAGCCGGGAACCAGCGAATTGCCCCAGATCAAGAGCGCCATCAGGCAGGTCACGACCGCCCATTTTCGATTGATCTTAACCATGCAGAAGTTATGCCTCCGCGCGGAGCGGCGCGAAGCTGGCGGTACCGCCCTCGATAACGCTCAGATAGGCACGGCCCGTACGCTTGGCGGTTGAGGACTGCAGGCGCTCGATCTCTTCCTCGAGGATCTGATTGACGCGCTCGTGACGACGATTTTCCATAATGCCGGCGGCAATAGCCTCGGCTCGCTCGATGCTCTCGCGCGAGATGCGGGCAGTATCCTCAGGGAACACAGCGCTGTGACGGCCGACATAGGCGGGGGCAGCAGGCTGAGGGGCAGCGACGGGAGCGGGAGCTGCAACAGGAGCAGGCTCGTCAATCTCATCCAGAATCGCGGTGGCGGCGGCCCACATGTCCTCGTGGCCCGAGTAATCGGCCATGGGGACATCAACCTCAAGCGAGGCATCCGGAAGGTCGCCGGTGTCGATGCGATCTTGGGCATCAATCGTTGCGGTGATGGCTGCAGGCTCATCGAGGTCATCGAGATCGATGTCCGCGACACCGGAGATGATAGGCATGCTGGCGAGGTTTGCGTTGTACGGCGCAGCCTCGGCCGCCTGCTGCCGGGCAGGAGCGCCCCAAAGCGAGCTTTCGGCGGCGCGGCGGGCGGCAACGGCCTCCTCGTCCGCGGCCATGGCTTCATCAACGTACGAATTGTCGGCAGAAGCGTTCGCGTCCGCCGAGGTAGCGCTGCAGGCGTTATTGGCTGCCGCGTTGGCAACGAGTGCCACGAAAGCCGCCGTGCTGCCCGCAGGGGCGGCCTGGGAGCCCGACACGGCGCGTGCCGCAGCGGCGATGTCATCGCGATTGAAGGAGCCGGTCTGCCCGCCGTTGGTGAGCTCGTCGATGGCGACTTGATAGACGTCGCGCGAGCGCGCAGGGTCGCAGCTAACCGGCGAATCGTCGTCGAGCATGCTGTCGATCATGGACCAAGCCTCGGCCTCGTCCATAGCATCTGCGGCTCGAGCGATGGTAGGGACACCATCGTCGGCATGACGGCGTTGGAACGCACCAGTCAGGCCGGAAAGGAATGCCGAGGTAGACTGCTCCGACTGAGCCTGAAAAGCAGAAGCCGCAGCGTATGGAGTCGCATCCTGCTGCTGAGCTGGAATCGAGGCGGTCTTGAACTCGCTTTGATGCTGATTGAGATTGGCGGCACCGCCCATGGCATCGGGCTGGAACAGACGCTCTTCACGCTGCGCACGATACTCGGAGATACCCAGCGAGGCGGCATAGATACCCACGCCCGCCACCGCGCCCACGGCGAAGGGAACCGCACCCGCCACGACCGTCTCGTTCACCGACGAAAACGGCAGCGTCGCGGCATACATAACCACGGGAGCGGCAAGGCCGATCCCGCACGAAAGTCCGGCAAGGACTGCTCGTTGTGTTGCATCAGAAGAAGCCATGAGCTCTCCCCATCTTCCAGCACCCAAATCGCATCATTCAGTTGGCTGCGCGAGAGAAGATGAAGCGGGGCTATGCCCCAAAGCAACGGTATATGGTTCGTTTCATCTGCGTTTTCCGTCGCGAAGCTTAAAAGCTATTATGCGAAACCGCCCTGCCGATTGCAAGCGACGATGTCGGATTGAAACGGGAAACCTGCTGCTCGTCGGTCTTACGGTCAAAAATAAGCGCGGAGCGGCGCTATAGAAAAGGGCCGAGGCTCAAAGCCCCGACCCTTTATCGCATTGATGACTATCGCTGCGTGTGGATGACAACCTAGAACGTCTGCTCGTAGTCGCTGTGTTTTTTGGCCGAACGCACCAGGAACTCCTGGTTGGTGTTGGTGCCCTTAAGACCCTTGATAAACGATGCGGCCGCGCGCTCGGTGTTGTTCATGCCGGCAAGAATGCGACGCAGACCAAAGACAAACGGACGCATCTGCTCGTCGACCAACAGATCCTCGTTACGCGTACCGGAGGCAACGGGGTCGATAGCCGGGAAGATGCGGCGGTCGGCCAGGTCGCGGTCGAGCTTAAGCTCCATGTTGCCGGTGCCCTTGAACTCCTCAAAGATGACCTCGTCCATCTTGGAACCGGTGTCGATGAGGGCAGAGGCCAGGATGGTGAGCGAGCCACCGTTCTCGATATTGCGGGCTGCGCCTAGGAAGCGCTTGGGCGGATACAGGGCCGCCGAATCGACGCCGCCCGAAAGGATGCGGCCTGAGGCGGGCGCCGCCAAGTTGTAGGCACGGGCAAGACGCGTGATGGAGTCGAGCACCACCACAACATCGCCACCCAGCTCCACGATGCGCTTGGCGCGCTCGATGACGAGCTCTGCCACGCGGGTGTGGTTGTCGGCAGGCATATCGAAGGTCGACGCCACAACCTCACCCTTGATGGAACGCTGCATATCGGTGACCTCTTCGGGGCGCTCGTCGACGAGCAGGCAGATGAGGTGCACCTCGGGGTTGTTAATCGAGATAGACTGGCAGATCTTCTTGAGGATCGTGGTCTTGCCGGCCTTGGGCGGGGACACGATCAGGCCGCGCTGGCCCTTGCCAATCGGCGACACGATGTCGATGGCGCGACCGGTGATGGAATCCTTGCCGTGCTCCATGCGCAGCGGCTCGTTGGGATAGACCGGGGTGAGGTCGCCGAACTTGGGACGGTTGCGAATCTGCTCGGGGTCCAGACCGTTGACGGTCGTGATTTTGGCGAGGCCGGCGCGCTTGTCGCCGCCGCGCGAAGGACGCAGCGAGCCCTCGATGACGTCGCCCGTGCGCAGGCGCGCGGAGCGGATGAGGTAGGCGGGCACGAAGGCGTCGTCGTTGGACTTCATGTAGCCATGGGCGTGGATGATGCCGGAGCTGTCCGGGCGAATCTGCAGAATGCCCTTGATGTCGCGGAAGCCCTCGGCCTTCGCAGCGGTGACGTAGATTTCCTCGACGAGCTCGGCCTTCTTCTTGCCGGTCGTCTCGATCTCGAACTCCTTAGCCTTCTCGCGCAGCTCAGCGACCTTCATGGCCGCGAGTTCCTCGCGCGAAAGCGTGGGCTCGGTGGGAGCGGCATTACGCTCCTTGTTGCGCTGTTTGCGATCGCGCTGGCGGTTGCGACGGTCGTTGTTGCGGTCGTCCTTACGCTCGTTGCGCTCGTCGTTGCGCTTGTGCTGGCGACGGTTGGGACGAGTGCCGTCTTCGCCCTCAGCGGGGGCGGCACCATCGGTTGCGGCGGTGCCAACATTGGCCGCGGCGGCGTCATTGGCCTCGGCGCCAGAATCAACCTGCGCTTCGACATCCTGCTGCTCGGACGCCTTGGCCTTAACGGACTTCTTACGACCGCGCTTGGGCTTCTCGGACGCAGGCTGTTCGACGTCCTGGGGCTCGGCGGCATCAGTCGATACATCGGCGGTCGTCTCGGCGGAATCCTCGGACGCGCCCTTCTTGGCAGCCTTGGCCTTGGACGTGCGCTTAGCAGCAGTACGACGGCTGCGACCGGGACGGACGTCGGCGGGCTCGGCATCGGCGGGAGCGGCCTCGGAAGTCGTAGCATCCTGGACGGGTGCATCGGCAGCGGTTGCAGACTCGGCGGTCGCCGCAGCATCCCGAGCGGCGGCGGCTGCTGCTGCGGCCTTCTCTGCCTCGACAAAGGCCTTGGGCTTGCGACCGCGACGGTGCGGGCGCAAAGCCGGATCGACAACGGGAACTTCGCTGGCCTCGACAGGCACAGCGGGCTCAACAGGCGATGTGCCCTCCCCTGCCGCGGAACGGACCGAAGCCTCAGTGAGCTCGGGGGTTACCTGTTCAGCAACCTGCTCGGCCTTAGCAGCCGTGCGGCGGCGTGTGCGCGGTACCGGCTTCTCGGTCGGCTGGTCGGCGACAGGGGTCTCGGTGGCGGCAGGCGTCTCGGGCACAGACGGAGCTGCAAGCTCGGTCAGAGCCGCGGCCTCGCGCTCGGCAGCACGACGGCGGGCGCGCACCACCTGAGCCTCGCTAATCTGCGCCAACGCACGTGCCTGCGCGACCTCATCGGAAATCGGCGCCGAGGAGTCAGCTGCAACGGTGCGCTTGACGCGCGTCGTGCGCGTGGTACGGCGCTTGGGCTTGGTGACCTCCTCGCCGTCAGCGGTAGGCTTGGCCGTGCGGCGCGTACGCATGGGCTTTGCCGGAGCAGCCTCCTCACCAGTTGCAGGCGCAGGCGTCGAAGCAGCCTTAGGCGTCTCGGGAGCCGAGGCTTGCGCGGGCGCCGCGACCTGGTCCGACGCAACCGGTGCAGCGGGAGCGGCTTGCGTCGTCGTCATTTCGTTTTCTTGCTGTTGATCAGACACAGTGTTTGCTCAACTTTCTTTTCAAGCCCTGTGATCACATGCTCCCTGCATAAACCTTCAGGGCGGCTAAACAGTCTAGTTCCGTTCAAAACGACGGACATCATTGATCTGTATCGAGATGATTGCGTCAACTACGCAGCGTTAGTGTAACACAACCGCCGTCACCTGCAACTTAGTCATCGGGGACGTTCATAAACGACTAGTCAAAAGGGATACTCTTTGGTTTACCGCCCACAAATCCGACCGCCTCCGCCAAAACTATGGCGGTTTACTACGATGAATCGCTCAACCGCGACTACTCCGAAACCGGTTGAACTAAAACCGCAGGTAGATGCCTTGCGCTTTTTTGCGAAAAGCCGGCGTGGTTGGAAATTCTCAATTCATCGTAGTAAACCGGCATAGTTTCGTATTTCCAGCAGTTCCAAATTCGTCAATACGTCGGCATTTGCGAAAAAAGCCCGACCTCCGTGGGAGATCGGGCTTATAGGGCTCAGTTAAACCAAACCTGCGCGGTCAAATGACCCGTAGCTTACATCTGCTCGGGAGCGGAGACACCAACAAGGGTGAGCACCAGGGCGAGCGTCACGCGGACGGCGTCGCAAGCGGCCAGACGGGCACGCGAAAGCTCGGGGTCGACGGGACGACCCTCACTCGGCAGAACCTGGCAGGCAGCATAGAAGCTGTGGAAGTCGCCGGCGAGCTCCTCGGCAAAGTGCGTCAGACGGAACGGGGCGCGGTCGCGAGCGCAGCTGGCGATCAGGTCGGTGAGCTCGTTGAGCTTGCGCGAAAGGGCGAGCTCGGTCGGGTCGGTCAGCAGCGAGTAATCAACGTTCTCGCCGATGGCCTTGGCGGCGACGGCCTTCATACCCATCTCGTCAGCCTGCTCGGGCGTAACGTCGGCGGCACGGCGCAGGATGGAGCAGACGCGAGCGTGAGCGTACTGCACGTAGTACACCGGGTTGGAGTTGTCGCGCTTCTTAACGGCCTCGATGTCGAAGTCGACCATCTGGTTGGAGCTCTTGGAGATGAGCGTGTAGCGAGCGGCATCGGAACCGACCTCGTCGACGAGCTCCTGCAGGGTCACCATGGTGCCCTTGCGCTTGGACATACGGACGGGCTTGCCGTTACGCAGCAGGTTGACGAGCTGGCCCAGTAGAACCTCGAACTTGCCGGGGTAACCCAGAGCGTCGCAGACGCAGCGGACGCGCTCGATGTAACCGTGGTGGTCGGCGCCCCAGATGTCGATGACGTGGTCGACGCGCTGGAACTTATCCCAGTGATAGGCGACGTCGGAGGCGAAGTAGGTGTACTCGCCGTCGGACTTGATCAGGACGCGGTCCTTGTCGTCGCCCAGATCGGTGGAGCGGAACCACAGGGCGCCGTCCTTGGTGTAGAGGTAGCCCATCTTGTCGAGCTTCTCAAAAGCGCGGTCGACGGCGGAGGTGCCGGCGGTCTCGACCTCGGTGTCCTTCACATACAGCGAGCGCTCGGAGTACCAACGGTCAAAGTCGCAGTTGACGGCGTGGCAGAGGTCGCGCATGTTGTCGACCATCTTCACGTAGCCGCGCTCACGGAAGCTCTCCATACGCTCCTGCGGATCGGCGTCGACCCACTTGTCGCCGTCGGTGCGCCAGAACTCGGCGGCCTCGTCGATGATGTAGTCGCCGCCGTAAGAGTCCTTGCCCAAGGTCTCGGCAAAGTTGTCCTGATACGGATGGGTCTCGGGGTGCTCGTCGTTCTCGTCGGCAACAAAGGCGTCACGGTCGGCGATCAGCAGCTTATGAGCCTCGTCGATATCAACGCCCTGCTTGGCGATGATGTCGGCAAGCTGCATATAGCGCGTGCTGATGGAGTTGCCGAAGGTGTTCATCTGAGAGCCGTGGTCATTGATGTAGAACTCACGCTGGATGTCGTAACCGGCGTGGTCCATGACACGGCAAAGGGAGTCGCCCAGAGCGGCCCAGCGGCCGTGACCAATGTGCATGGGGCCGACGGGGTTGGCGGAAACGAACTCGACCTGGGTCTTCAGGCCACCACCGACGTTGGACTTAGCGAAGTCCATGCCCTTCTCGCGAGCCTCGCCAAAGATGGCATTCTTGACGGCAACGGAGAGGTAGAAGTTGATGAAACCGGGGCCTGCGATCTCAACCTTCTCGATCGCGGGATCCTCGGGCATATGGGCAACGATGGCCTCGGCGATCTTGCGCGGGGCGCAGTGGGCCAGCTTGGCGGACTTCAGGGCCATGGTAGAGGTCCACTCGCCATGAGAAGTGTCAGCCGGTCGCTCGATAGCGCAATCGTCAAGTTCAAATGCGGAAAGGTCGCCGGCCTCCTGGGCCGCAGCAAGCGCAGCGCGTACCAGCTCTTCAATCTTCTCGGGCATAGATCCTCCTTGTGTTAAAGCCCCCGAGCTCTTGGTCACTCGTAGGGCAAAAGCCAGAGTTTGTAGCACTCTATCACAAGCGACGGGCACTGTCGCAGGGTAAAGCCAATCGAAATTGCATATGCACAAAATTGACTACAGCTTGTATGGACTCACTCAAAGATGCCGGTCTGCCTGCAGATTATGCACCTGCCCAAAATGCATAAACATGTGCATGAGCTGCTCGGAATATCGAATACTCTTACCTATCGGAATTGTGTGCTTTTCCTGCATAAAGTGATGGTTTGCGCACGTCAGCGTGGTATTCTAGACATACGCAAATTCGTATAAGTTGGAGGTAGCATGTTCTCAATCGGTCAACACGTCATTCATCCGGGTCAGGGCGTCTGCACCGTCGTCGGTTTTAGGGACGACACGCCGCAGCCCATGTTGCTGCTCGAGACCAAGCAGGGGCATGCGCAGACGATTCTAATGTACCCCGTGGCGCAGGCCGACCGTCTACATGCCGCCATCTCTCAACAGGATGCCGAGCACCTGCTGAGCCACTACGATGAGCTGGAGTGCGACACCTTTACCGAGCGCAACAGCTCGCTCGAGGAGACGCACTTTAAGCAGCAGCTCAAGCTGGGCGCACCCGAGACGGTCCGCGTGGCAAAGACCATGATGCACCGCATTCGCCAGGCCGAGGAAGCAGATAAAAAGCCCAGCTCTTACTACATGCGCGTGCTCAAGGAGGCCAAGCGCCGCTCCATCGAGGAGTTCGCCGTGGCCCTGGGCGTCACCGAGGAGGACGCCGAAGCCCGCCTAGCCCAAGCCGCCCTCAACTAACCCATCCGCGCCAAAAACCACCACAAAGGGAACAGGCACCTTTGTGGTGGTTTTCTTGTTCTAGTAGTATTCATTCTTATCGATACCCACGAGCACAAGGAGTCTCTTATGGCAGAGCCGCTTACCGCCGGAATCACCCGCGACCGCGCGTTCGAACTGCTCAACGAACACAACAAGGACCCGTTCCACATCACCCATGGCGAAACGGTCGAGGGCACCATGCGCTACTTTGCGCGCGAGTTCGACCCCGAGAACGAGGAGTTTTGGGGCATCGTCGGCCTGCTGCACGACCTGGATTGGGAGGAGCATGAGGATGACCCCATGAACCACACCATCTATGCGGCCGAGATCCTCGAGGGCGAGGGCGCCTCTCCCGAGCTCATTCGCGCCATCCAGACGCACACGTCCGATTTCAACACCTCGCTGCCCAAGCCCGAACTGCAGATGGAAAAGATACTGTTCGCCTGCGACGAGCTCACCGGCCTGATCGGAGCCGCCATCGTCATGCGCCCGAGCAAGAGCGTCATGGACTTTACGACCAAGTCGCTCAAGAAGAAGTTCAAGGACAAGCGCTTTGCCGCCGGCTGCTCGCGTGACGTGATTTCGCAGGGCGCCGAGATGCTGGGCTGGGAGCTTCCCGAGCTCTTCGACCGTACCATCGCGGCCATGCAATCCTTCGCTCCCGATCGCGACACCTTCCAGGCCTAACCGCCCACGCCACCTATAACCACCGCAAAGGGGACAGGCGCCTTTGTGGTGGTTTTTCGTTTGCAACAGGTTTAGGGACGGACCTGGCCGGTGCCGCGGAGCTTGTATTTGTAGGTGGTGAGGGCCTCGGCGGCAAAGGGGCCGCGGGCGTGGAGCTTTTGGGTCGAGATGCCGATCTCGGCGCCCAGGCCAAACTCGCCGCCGTCGGTGAAGCGCGTGCTGGCGTTGGCATACACGGCCGAGGCATCGACCGCGTCCAGGAAGCGCTCGCAGGCATCCTCGTCCTCGGCAACGATGGCCTCGGAGTGCATGGTGCCGTAGCGGTTGATGTGCGCGATGGCTTCGTCCTCGTTCGCCACGACCTTCACGCTCATCTCGAGCGCCAGATACTCGCGGCCCCAGTCCTCCTCAGTCGCGGCAACATAGTCGTCGCCCTCGGCAAGCCCGGCGGCAGCGCATGCGGCGCACGTGGCCTCGTCGCCGTGAATCAGCACGCCGTGGTCGTGCAGCACGGCAACGACCGCCGGCAAAAACGAATCCGCCACGGCACGGTCGACCAGCAGCGACTCGGCGGCATTGCACACGCCCACGCGCTGCGTCTTAGCGTTGACGATAATGTTGAGCGCCTTGTCAAAATCGGCGGATTCATGCACGTAGATGTGGCAGTTGCCTGTGCCCGTCTCGATCACCGGCACAAGCGACTCGCGCACGCAGCGCTGGATCAGGCCCGCACCGCCACGCGGAATGAGCACATCGACAATACCGCGGAGCTTCATGAGCTCGCCGGTGGCCTCGCGGTCGGTAGACTCGATCATCGAGACGGCCTCGCGCGGGAAACCCTGGGGCTCAAGCGCATCGGCCAGCAGCTCGGCAATCATGGCGCACGAGTGATAGGCCAGCGAACCGCCGCGCAGGATGCAGGCGTTGCCGGTGCGGATGCAGATGCCCGCGGCATCGGCCGTCACGTTGGGGCGCGCCTCGTAGACCATGGCAACCAGGCCCAGCGGCACACTCACGCGCGTAAGGTCCACGCCACTCGCAAGCACACGGTGATCGAGCACGCGGCCCACGGGATCGGGCAGCTCGGCGAGCTTCTCCAGGCCGGCGGCCATGCCCTCGACGCGCTCGGGCGTCAGCAGCAGACGATCGAGCAATCCGACCGAGGTGCCCGCATCACGCGCAGCGGACATATCGAGCTCGTTGGCGGCGACGATGGAGTCGATACCGTTGCGCAGTGCTGCGGCCATGGCGCGCACGGCCTCCTGGCGCTGCTCGTCGCTCGCCGTGGCAAGCGAGGCCGACGCTGCCTTAGCGGCAACGGCAAGATCGTGGATATACGTGGCTATATCGACCGACATGGACGGCCCTTTCTCCTAGAAGTTTGCAACCATGGTAGCCGATTTGCGCATGGCCTCGCCCGCGGCGGTAGAATTGGTCAACCCGAAACACCGCAACGAACGGAAGACTCACATGGCCCTCATTACTTCGTACCACGTCCCCGGCCTGTATGTCGAGGACCACAGCATCGACGTCCCCCTCGACTGGCGCGGCCTGGAGCCAATGCTCCTGGCCGTCGGCAGCACCATGCGCCGCGGCGCTATGCCGGCACCAATCGCCGGCGCGCCCGAGAGCATCAAGCTCTTCTACCGCGTGGTTTGCGCGCCCGACCGCATCAACGACGATCTGCCGCTGCTTCTGTTTTTGCAGGGCGGCCCCGGCGGCGAGAGCCCGCGTCCGCTGTCACCCACAAGCGATGGCTGGATCGAGGAGGCCGTCAAGCACTTCCGCGTGGTCCTGCCCGACCAGCGCGGCACCGGACGCAGTAGCTGCGTGGACGGACGCACGATTGCCACCTTGGGCGATCGCGCCGAGGCAGCCGGCGCCGATGCGGCCCGCTCGCAGGCGGACTTCCTCAAGCGCCACCTCGCCAGCTCCATCGTGCGCGATTTTGAGTACCTGCGCCTGGTGGGCTTTGGCGGCAAGCCCTGGGTCACACTCGGGCAGAGCTACGGCGGCTTTTTGACGTTGAGCTATCTGTCGCTCTTCCCCGAGGGCGTGGCGGCAAGCTTTACCTGCGGCGGCATCCCCCACGTGCCGGCGAGCGCAAGCGAGGTCTACGCGCACACCTTCCCGCGCATGGCTGCCAAGACACAGCAGTATTACGACCGCTACCCCGCCGACGTCGAGCGCGTGGCGGCTCTTGCCGATGCGCTCGAGGCTCAGAAGCCCGTGCTGCCCGACGGCTCGCCGATGACGGTCGAGCGCCTACAGCTCATGGGCAGCGACTTTGGCATGAAGCCGAGCTTTGAGCGCATGCATTGGATTATCGATCACGCTTTTGTTGACGGCGACGGCACGCTGACCTGCGGCGTCTCGATATCTGACAGCTTTTTGATGCGTGCCTTCGAGCGCACCAACACGCGCACGAATCCGCTGTACTGGACGCTTCAGGAGTTCATCTACGCCGACGGCGATACCATGCCCATTCGCTGGGCCGCGGCAGAGGAGAAGGCACACCGTGCCGAGTTCGACACCCTCGCGCGCCCGCTCATGTTTACCGGCGAGGCCATGTTCCCGTGGATGTTTGAGCAGATGCCCGAGCTCAAGCCCTTCAAGCCCGCCATGGACCTGCTGATGGAAGACACCAGCTGGGACAAGATCTATGACCCGCAGCGCCTGGCCTGCAACGAGGTGCCGCTCCAGGCCGCGGTGTACTTCGATGACATGTACGTCGATTCGAGTCTGCAGCTCGACACGCTCAGCCGCGTGGGCAACTCGCATGCCTGGGTGACCAACGAGTTCGAGCACGACGGCCTGCACGGCAGTGTGGTATTCAAGCACCTCTTCGACGAGTCCCTCAACCGCGGAGACCTGCGCCGAATCTTCTAGCAAAGGAGTGTCCCCACCTGCCGGCACAATAGGAACGTCCCCAAGTGCCGGAAAAGGAGAGGCAGCACTGCTGGCAAAACGAGCCGCAGCGCTGCCTCTCTTTATGCAAACACTATCAAGTTGTCCCTATGGATTGCGGGCTTCTCGGCCAGGTCTGCGAGCAGGCGGTTGCTGGCAATCTGGTCCTGGCGGCGGCCGGCGGCGAGCTCCAGCACGTCCGAATCGGCCTCGGCGATACCGCGGGCGACAACCATGCCGCTCGGGTCGCACACGTCGAGCACATCGCCCTCGGCAAACTGGCCATCGACCTCGCGAATACCCACCGCGAGCAGCGACGATCCGCGGCTGACCAGCGCCTTCGCGGCGCCGTCATCAACCGTCACCGAGCCGTGCGCCTTGTCGCCCAGTGCAATCCACAGCTTGCGGGGTGCAATGTCCAGGCGCTCCGCCGGCGGATCGAACAGCGTGCCCACGCTCTCGCCGCGGGCCAAACGCACGAGCGCATCGGGCTCCTCGCCCGAGCAAATCACGCTCTGAATGCCGGCCGTCATGAGAATGCGGCTTGCACGGATCTTGGTGATCATGCCGCCCGTGCCCACCGATGTGGAAGAATCGCCCGCCGAGGCGATGATCTTGGCGTCGATCTTATGCACGACCGGGACGAACTCGGCCGTGGGGTCCTCGTGCGGATTGGCGGTATAGAGGCCATTGATGTCCGAGAGCGTCACGCACAGATCGGCGGAAACCAGACAGCTCACAAGCGCCGCCAGCGTGTCGTTGTCGCCAAACTTGATCTCATCGACGGTGACGGTATCGTTCTCGTTGACGACCGGCACCACGCCAAGCTCCACAAGGCGAAGCAGGGCGTCGCGCGCGTGCAGGTAGGACGTGCGGCGCGCCGTGTCGTGACGCGTGAGCAGCACGAGCGAGGTGAGCAGGTCGCGCGCATGGAACTCCTCGTCGTAGGCCGACGAGATGATGCACTGACCGGCCGAGGCGCAGGCCTGCAGGCTCGGCAGGTCGCCGACCGGCTTACGGTCGAAGCCCAGCACGGGATAGCCGCAGGCAATGGCACCCGAGCTCACCACGACCAGGCGCCAGCCAAGCTCGCGCAGCGCTGCGGCCTGGTCGGCAAGCCCGCCGATAAAGGCGCGGTTGACCTTGCCGTCGGCGCCCACCACCGTGGACGAACCGATCTTTACCACCATCGTTTTATAAGAAGTCGTCATACGTCAAACCAATCAACTGTTCAGCGAACGGCCGAGCCGGCGGCCAGGGAAGCGTGACTCGCCCCTACCGCCCAAGGAATTAGTGAGCCCAGGGAAAGGCAGAGGCCGCGGCCATGTTCTTGCGCACGAGCTCGTCGCGCACCTGAGCCAGGCCCTGCTCCATACCCACCACATAGGTCTGCGGGTACAGGAAGCGCTTGAAAGCTGCGTCCAGATGGTCGAGCGCCCAAGCACAGCGCTCGCGCGCGTCCTGGATGCTCTCACGCGGAGCCACCGCACTGCCATCGCGCACGATCGGCACCAGCAGCTCGCGATACTCAAGTTCGGACACGTCGGTCACCAGGGCGGCATCGTTCACGGCCACAAGGGTATTGCCGCGCGCGACGCCCTCCCCTGCCAGATGGTCCTCGTCATAAATCATGTCGCAAACCGGGCCGCCAAAGCCGTCGTAATAGCGTCGTACGCGCTGCACGCCGGGGATCGTGCGCTTGTAGGGCTGCTCGGAAAGCTTCACCACCGGCGTCCACGGCTCCGCGTCGCTCGCACGACGGGCCGAAAGCTTGTACACGCCGCCCAGCGCAGGCTGATCGTAGCAGGTCGCGAGTTTGGTGCCCACGCCAAAGCTGTCGATGGGCGCGCCCTGGTCGAGCAGCGACTGAATCGTGTACTCATCCAAATCGTTAGAAACCGAGATCCCCACATAGGGCAGGCCCTCGGCATCAAAACGGCCGCGCACATACTTTGAGAGTTTGGCGAGGTCGCCGGAGTCGATGCGAATGGCCGACAGGCGCTCGCCCACCGCTTCCATCTCCTTGGCAACCGTAATGGCATGTTCACAGCCCTCGCGCACGTCATAGGTGTCGATGAGCAGCGTGCAGTTCTTGGGGCTCGACTTGGCAAAGGCGCGGAAGGCCTCGAGCTCGGAATCGAAGCTCATCACCCAGCTGTGCGCATGCGTGCCAAAGACGGGAATACCGTAGCGGCGGCCGGCGAGCACATTGGACGTAGAGGAGCAGCCGGCAACGTAGCTCGCGCGCGCGACGGCCAAGCCGCCATCGGGACCCTGAGCGCGGCGCAGGCCAAACTCGGCAACGGGACGGCCGTCCGCCGCCAGCACCACGCGCGCCGTCTTGGTGGCGACAAGCGTCTGGAACCCAACGATGTTGAGCAGCGCCGTCTCGAGCAGCTGGCACTCCAGCGCGGGGCCGGTGACGCGAACCATGGGCTCGCGCGGAAAGACGAGCTCGCCCTCGGGCACGGCGTCGATGTTTACATGCGCGCGGAAGTTGCGCAGGTAGTCGAGGAATGCAGGCTTGAACATCGCGCCGCCGGCCGGGGCCTGAAGTGAGGCGAGGTAGTCGATATCCTCGGGCGTAAAGCGCAGATTCTCGACAAGCTCGGGCAGCTCGGCGGTGCCGCACATGACGGCATACGCGCTGCCGAAGGGATGGTCGCGGTAAAACGCCGTAAAGCAACCCTGCTCATTGGCCTTGCCGCTCTCCCACAGGCCCTGGGCCATAGTGAGTTCGTACAGATCAGTGAGCATTGCGATGTCGGTGGGATGCGAGATGTCGGTCAAAGCCATGGGGCGACCTTTCGGATGCGTTGTGCAGAGGTTGAGGGTTGGAGAAGGGCAGAGTGTTCGGGCATGACACCCGGCGCGAATCGGCTAGAGCAGGCCCATGCTGGTCAGGATCGTGTAGCCCATAAAGATGACAAACGCGATGAGGGCAAGGACAATGATGATTTTTTGAGCCGGCGCCATGCCAGGGATCTCGTTCTCGCCCGTAGGCTCCTTGGAGGTAACCATGCGCTGGGCAAAGCTCATCTCGTCACGGCTCGGCTTAGGATCGACGAACTTGGGACGAGCGGTCTTTTTAGGCTGAGGTTTAGGTGCGGCGGGCGCGGGCTTCGCGGCGGCGGGCTTGGGCGCGGGGGCGACGTTCGCGGCGGCCTCCTCGGCCTTCGCACGCTCGGCACGCAGGGCGGCCAGCTCCTCACGCTCGCGGCGTGCCTCTTCCTGGGCCTCGCGACGAGCTTTCTCGGCGCGGAGCTCTTCCAACTCGGCGCGTTCCTCGGCAGACAGTGGTTGGGACTCAAGCTCGGCCATGGTACAGCCCTTTCTTTTAAAAAAAGCCGCCGACACAATGTCAGCGGCTTATCAAATCCAAGGGTGGAGACGAAGGGAGTCGAACCCTCGGCCTCTGCCATGCGACGGCAGCGCTCTCCCAACTGAGCTACGTCCCCAGGACAAGTTGATATTTTACCTACGGCTCGCCAACTGTCAACGCCCAATAATCAGTCTTTTTGGGGCACGGCTATTTTGACAACTTTTCGAGCAGGCGATCCTCTCGATGATTTTTCTGGGACAGGGATTAAAAAAACATTGTGTACCGAATGATTTTTTAATCCCCGTCCCAGAAAAATCATCGGCGAACGCGCTACTTTGCGCTGGTGAGGACGCCGGTGGTGTCGAACGCCGGGGTAAAGCTCTCGTCTACCGCGCCGCCTTCTTGCCAAAACATCGTCGTAAAGCCCAGGTCGTCGGCATGGTCGAGCACCTGCTCGTACTCCTCGCGCGTCACGGCACGTGCCAGGTCGCCGCCCTGCTCGCGCATGAGCGCATTGGGCGTGTACTGGTTCATGACCGAGATCGGCACGTCGCCCACCGTCTGCCACACCAGGTCTAACACGCGGCACGAGTCATCCGCATGCCCCGGCAGCACCAGGTGGCGCACGATGATGCCGCGCTTCATGAGCCCGCCCTCATCCACCAGCTCTCCCCCGCGGCGATCGATCTCGCGCGCCATCTGGGCCAGACCCGACACGGCCACGCGCGGGTAGTCCTTAATATGAGAAAGCGACTGCGCAAGCCCGGCATCGGCATATTTAAAATCCGTAAGCCACACGTCGACCAGGTCGCCCAGCGCCGCCACGGCACTCGCGCGCTCGTAACCACTCGTGTTGTAGACGATCGGGATGACCAGCCCGCGCGTCCGTGCCGCGGCAATCGCGGCAGGCAACAGGTGCGCATAGTGCGTCGCAGTCACCAAATTGATGTTGTTGGCACCCTGGTCCTGCAGTTCCAGCATAATCTCGACCAGGCGCTCAGGCGAAATCTCAAGGCCAAAATTGCCCGTCGAGATCTCGTGGTTTTGGCAGTAGATACATTTGAGCGAACAGCCGCTAAAGAAAATCGTACCCGAGCCGGCCTCGCCCGAAATGGGCGGCTCCTCCCACATATGGAGCGCCGCGCGGGCGACCTTAAGCGTGTTGTCGGCGCCGCACACGCCACGCGCGCCCTCGTCGCGCGCCGCACCGCAACGGCGCGGACACAAATGGCAGGCGGGCGAAAAAAGTTCGGTCAACGACGTCGGCATAAAAACATGCTCCAAAACAATGATTCAGCAGCTCAAACGTAAAGGGACCAACCGCACAGACGGCTCGAGCCCAAGGCGCCGTAATCGTCCGACACGTTTTTTATAATGTCAAGACTGGAATCGACAAAGTGCCGCTTTATGATGTAGGTATTCCGCCCCCCGCGGAGCAACTGGGTGAACCGTCGCGTTTATTTAGGGAGCCCACACAGTCGTACCTAGTACAGGTATCCTTCGTTGTTAAGGACGCTGGAACAGTCGATGAGGGCACCCACCTGTTTTAGGTGGGTTCATTTTCGTAACGTGGGGGGTGGTTTTTATTTGCCGAAAACCACCATTACAGCCCATATGGATCCCCGCCGGTATCCCAACAATCCATCGACAACATCCCAATATCTGGTAAGCGCGTGATTATCGCTGCGTGCAATTCCATGCACCCCCCTTGGTCGAGTACCATGGTTCGGCTATGCCCTTTGCGCTTAGCAACCTTTGACCTTTTCCTTCGACGCTTGGCGGTTTTTAGATTCATGGCTTCATCCCCGAGCTACATACCGTATCTATGCGTGGCAGCGGCGGCCTTTATCACGACCTTCCTCACGGTGCCCCTGGTCAAGCGCTTGGCAATTAAGCTCGACGCCGTCGACTATCCTTCTAAGCGCCGCATCAACACCAAGCCCATCCCGCGTTTGGGCGGAACGGCGGTGTTTTTGGGCCTGGTCGTTGCCTGTATTGTGCAAATCCTAGGCACCTGGTACCTGGGTTGGCCGCCCGTTTTGGTGCCCCACCCCCGTCTGCACATCAGCTACCCCATACTTGCGCTTTCTTTTACCGTCATCTTTGCGACCGGCGCTATCGACGACGTCTTCCAGCTCAAGCCCAAGCAAAAGCTAGCCGGACAGGTCCTCGCCGCGCTTATCGCCTGTATCGGCGGCCTGCGGATCGGCGTCATCGTCAACCCGTTTGCCCCCGGCGAGATCATGCTCGGATGGCTCGCCTACCCCATCACCGTGATCTATCTGGTGGCATTCACCAACATCATTAACCTCATCGACGGCCTCGACGGCTTGGCCACGGGCATCTGCGGCATCGCGTCGTTCACCATGTTTTCGATGGCCGTTCTCTCGGGCCGCATCGACGCCGCCGCGCTCTCCATTGCGCTCTTTGGCGCTTGCCTGGCCTTTTTGCGCTACAACTTCAACCCCGCAAGCATCTTCTTGGGCGACTCGGGGTCGTTGCTTCTGGGCTTTGCACTGGGCTCCATCTCGCTGCTCAACGTGAGCCGCACCGCCGCGCTCACCTCGCTTATCATCCCGCTCATCGTTGCCGGCGTGCCCATCATCGACACGTTTAGCGCCATCGTGCGCCGCAAGCGCGCCCACATTAGCATCGGGCAGGCCGACAAGGGCCACATCCACCACCGCCTGATCCAAGAGGGCTACAACCAAAAGCAGGCAGTGCTCCTCATCTACGCCTGGTGCATCATGCTTTCGGCCGGCGCCGCCGCGATTAACCAGGTCGAGGTGCCCATGCGCGTGCTCATCTTTACCGTGCTCGCCATTGGCTCGGCGGCCTTTGCCAAGCACCTGCACCTGTTTGAGCCCGTGCTGCGCCACCATTACAACAAGCGCACGCACGAGGACGAGCTCGTCACCCCCGACGATCCCGCCTTTAAGCAGGAGGAGCAGGCGGCAGAAGAACGCAGGGAGGAGCGCCACCACAGGCGCTAGGGTAAGCTGCCGAGGATGCGCCCAGGCGCCGCCGGCCAAACGCGCAGCCACGCCGCGCCCATCGCACATGCCGCCGCTCTCCCGCCCCTCGCGTACTTACGCCCCGACCCTCCAATAAACGCGTTATCATCTTGACCCATGAACATACGTTAGGAGCAATCATGCCAAACGAGAACAGCTACGAAGTCGCGCTGCAAAAGAGCAACGCCATTCGCGAGGGCCTGGCCAAAACGCCCGAGAAGTTCACCATGCTCACCGGCGACCGCCCCACCGGCCGTCTGCACCTGGGTCACTACTTCGGCACCCTCAAGGGCCGTGTTGAGCTGCAGAACATGGGCGCCAAGACCAACGTGCTCATCGCCGACTACCAAGTCATCACTGACCGCGATACGACCGAGCACATCCAGGACAACGTGTACAACATGGTCATGGACTACCTTGCCTGCGGCATCGACCCCGACAAGACCATGATCTACGCGCACTCCGCCGTACCCGCCGCAAACCAGCTCATGCTGCCGTTCCTGTCGCTGGTCTCCGAGGCCGAGCTGGCGCGCAACCCCACGGTCAAGGCCGAGATGGAGGCCTCGGGCCACGAGCTCACCGGCCTTCTGCTCACCTACCCGGTGCACCAGGCCTGCGACATCCTGTTCTGCAAGGGCAATGTGGTGCCCGTCGGTCGCGACCAGCTGCCGCACATCGAGCTCACCCGCACCATCGCCCGCCGCTTTAACAACCGTTACGGCAAGGTGTTCCCCGAGGTCGACGCGCTGCTGTCCGAGACCCCGCTGCTGCCCGGCCTGGACGGTCGCAAGATGAGCAAGAGCTACGGCAACGCCATCAATATTTCGATGACCGCCGAGGAGACGGCCAAACGCATCAAGAAGAGCCAGACCGACTCTGAGCGCATGATCACGTTCGATCCCGAGAACCGCCCCGGCGTGTCCGGCCTGCTTTCAACCGCCGCCATCTGCACTGGCCGTTCCGAGGTCGAGATTGCCGAGGAGATTGGCATGGGCGGCTCCGGCCAGCTCAAGAAGTACGTGACCGAGGCCGTCAACGAGTACTTCGCGCCGATCCGCGAGCGTCGTCAGCGCTATGAGAACGATCTGGACTATGTGAAGGACGTGCTGCACGAGGGCAACCGTCGCGCCAACGAGATTGCCGAGCAGACCCTGGCCGAGGTTCAGGACGCCATGGGCATGGTGTACTAGATCGATCTGCTGGCTAGAACTTTCGATTGCTATAGGGCGGGCGCTACGGCGTCCGCCTTTTTTGGTGCCCGACCGGTTCGGCTCTGCCCATTGCACTCCCCCGACAAACAGGAACAGGCCCGCTGGCAGTTAGTTGCCAGCGGGCCTGTTCCCGAAGTACACCGTTGAATCGCACAGAGGGGAGGAATGCGAATCAAACTCAACAGGGCAGGCTTTTTCATCGCCTATTGCCTGCTCCGTTGCTGAAACCAATATAGTTCACCGTGGTTTACTTTGCTGCATCAATATCGCCCGCCATAGCTTCTCCATAAGTTAGCCCCAGTAAACTAAACCACCACAAAGGGGACAGGCACCTTTGTGGTGGTTTTCGCCACGGCAGAGCCGCTAGAGCCCCACTGGCCAGCGACAGACGGCCAAGTCGACGTGCATGTCATCCTTAAACGCCACACCCTCCCCTAGCAAAAGCTCACGTTGAGCATCGGGGCCGCCAAACGCAAAGCCCTCGCAAATGCGGCCATCGGCAAACACCACACGATGGCAGGGAATCTGACCAGGGCGCGGATTGCTATGCAGGGCATACCCCACGTACCGCGCACTCCGCGGACGACCGGCGAGCAGCGCCACCTGACCGTAGGTGGCGACCATCCCCTCGGGAATCTGCTCGACCACCTCGTACACCCGCTCAAAAAAGCCCTCAGACGCCATTGCTCGCTCCCTTCCACCCGGAATAGCCTAAACCACCACAAAGGTGCCTGTCCCCTTTGTGGTGGTTTATAGCAAGTCGGTTAGTTGACGGGCTGGAAGAAGGCTACGGCTACGGCGCCGGGACCTACGTGGGTGCCGATGGTGGCGCCAATGGTGTGGACAGGCAGTTCGCCCTCGGTGTGGCCAGCCCACAGTGCCGCGCTGTCCTCGATATACTTCTTGAGCACCGCATCCGAAAGGCCCGTATAGCCGAGCGCCAGCGGCATGGAAAAGTCGATGCCGCCCGCCTTTTCGACCTTCTGGTTGAGCAGGTTACGTCCGTTCTTGGAACCGCGCGCCTTGCCCAGCTGCACGATCAGACCGTCCTCGGCAGCCACCACGGGCTTTACGTTGAGCAGCGTACCCACGGCACCGGCCGCAGCAGACAGGCGACCGCCGCGCACCAGGTACTCCAACGTCTCGAGCAGGCCGATGACGACCACGCGGTCGCGCACGGCCTCGACAGCCGCCGCAACCTGAGCCGCGCCCTGGCCCTCGTCCACCAGGCGCAGCGCATACTCGACCAGCACGCGCTCGCCCAGGGTAACGTTATTGCTGTCCACGACGAACATGTCGCCGCCCGGCGCCTCGGCAAGTGCCGTACGAGCACTCTGGTTGGTGCCCGAGAGCTTGGCACCCACGGTAATAATCACGGCCTCATCGCCGGCCTCACGCGCTTCGGCAATCGCCTGCGAAAAGGCGTACGGGTTGACCTGACCGGTCTTGGGCAGTTCATCGCGCTCCACAAGCATCTCGTAAAAGCGCTGGTGATCGATGTCGACGCCATCCATATACACATCGGTGCCAAAGGTGACGGACAGCGGCAGAACACGCAGAGCGGGGTGCTCCGCCGGCGACATATCGCTTGCGGAATCGGTAATAATGCGGACGGACATAACGAATCCTTTCTTGCGCAGGTCCCGCGCGGGGAATTTTGACAGCAATGCCCCGGCACGGCATACGCGCTCAAACGGGACTATGCAGTTTTTAATGGGAAGCAAATGCCTTGGCGGCCTTAGATCTCACGCAGGGTGTTGAGGATCGTGCGCAGCGATGCATACATCTGCTCGCGCTGCTCCACACCCATAGCCTTACCGGTGGTGTCAAGCACCTCGCGAATGATGCGGTCCGCCTCGCTCATGCTCTCGCCGCCCAGAGCGGTCAGGCGCACCGGGGCACGATACTTAACGGCCGCATCACCCGAGTCGTCGACCTCGACGTAGCCGCCCTCCTCCAGATGCGCGAGCGTGCGCGAGACGGCGGCACGGGTCACGCCTGCCATGCGAGCCAGGTCAGCGCCAGTCAGGCCGTCCTTGCTGCGCTCAAGATAGTACAGGCACATAACGTCGGAGCCCTTGAGGCCCAGCCTTGCGCCCTCGGATGTCTTAATGCGCTGGATCTCCTTGTAGAGCCCGCTGATCAGTCCGACAAAGTCCTCGAAACGTGTCTCGTCGTTCTGCTGCATGGGAGACGACCGCCTTTCGCTTGCATGATGCTAACGGGTAAACATCTTAGCCGCACAAGGCAACACCCATACCCAAATATCCCATTTGTTAACCCATCAACATAAAAACCACCACAAAGGGGACAGGCCCCTTTGTAGTGGTTTTGACCGGCGAACATGATCCGCAGGCGTCGTTACAGTTCCACGCAGGGATTGTCGCGGGTCACAAGCGTCTTAACGACAACCGTCGCTCCCAGATAGCGCTCGAGCAGCTCGGCTAAGCGATCGATCGCGGCCTGGCAATCCCCCATCCGCTCGGGCTCCACGCACTCAATCGCCAGGAAAGCATCGGCCGAATCATCGGACAACGCCGTTCGAACGCCATCGCGCCAGTTCCAGCAGCGGCATACGGCGCCCGCATCATCGATGTAGGCGAGCTCGCCGGGCAGCGTCGGGTCATCTGTCTCCTCGCCAAGCGGCAGAAATGAATCGCCACCGTCGGTCACCTTCAGGCAAAGGTCTCCCTCAATCGCGTGCAAATCCTCGCCGCCTACGGGCAGCGCGTAGGACAGCGACACCGTGTTGTAGATGTCCACCGCGGGCGTAATGTGGCCCACCGGCTTTCCTTTGAGCACGCGCTTGAGCAGGTTCTCAATTGAGCAACGCGCGCCCTTCTTGGTCTTGAATAGGCGATATGCCTCGCGCCATGCCTTAACCGGCGCATTCTCGCTGATGGTATCACTCGTCAGGTGACGCTCCGCATCGATATTGGCGCGGTCGAGCAACGCGGCAATCGCATCAACGTCCTCTTGAGGAATCTGAGCCGCGGGCTTCATGCCCTTTACGACCACAACACCGACAGCCGCCTGCGGAAATAGCTCCCAAAACGAATCCTCGGCAACGAAACTCTTCATGTGCTCTCCCTTCATAGAATGCGCCCGAGCCCGGGTGCCTAAACAAAAAGCGCCCTTACGACGGCCACCTTCAAAGTCCTACGGTGCCGCCACAAGAGCGCTTACGCTGCCCCCATCCGGAGAAGGGGGCGATATGTCAGGCGTATTGTAACCCGAGTCATTCGCCCAAGCAAAACCGCCACAAAGGTGCCTGTCCCCTTTGTGGCGGATATGGACTCGCGGCGACGCTAGTGTCGGAGTCCCAGCAGGCCGCGGCCGCGATGACGGGCGTCGGCGTGCACCTGAGCGTGCGGACCGGCGGCCTTCACGGACTCGGGCAGGTGCGAGTACTTCTTCTCGAAGTTCTCCTCGAACATCACGGCCAAGTTGTGCGCCGCCTCGTCGTAGCGCGCGGTGCTCTGCCAGTACTGGCGCGGCACCAGGATGCCGTCGGGCACGCCGTGGCACGTGGTGGGAATGTCAACGTTAAAGATATCGTCATGCACGAATTCGCTGTCCTCGATGGTACCGTCGAGGGCGCGGGCCACCAGGGCGCGCGTGTAGGCAAGCTCGATGCGATGGCCCACGCCGTAGCCGCCGCCAATCCAGCCGGTGTTGACCAGGTACACACGCGTGCGGCCGTCGGCGATGCGCTCACCGAGCATCTTGGCATAGACCATGGGGTCGAGCGGCATAAACGGCTCGCCAAACAGCGAAGAGAACGTGGGCGTGGGCTCGGTGACGCCGACCTCGGTGCCGGGGATCTTGGCCGTAAAGCCCGTCACAAAGTGATACATGGCGGCGTCGGCCGTCAGGCGCGAGATGGGCGGCAGCACGCCAAAGGCGTCGCAGGTCAAAAACAGCACGACGCTCGGAGTGGTGCCCATGCCCTTGGTCCACGCGTTGGGAATGTGCTCCACAGGGTATGCCACGCGCGTGTTGTGCGTGATCGAGATGTCGTCGTAGTTGGGCTTGCGGTTCTCGTCGAGCACCACGTTTTCGCAGATCGCGCCAAAGCGGACAGCGTTGAAGATCTCGGGCTCGTGGAAGGCGTCCAGGCCCTCGCATTTGGCGTAGCAGCCACCCTCGATGTTAAAGATGCCCATGTCAGACCAGCCGTGCTCGTCGTCGCCGATCAGCAGGCGCGTGGGATTGGCCGAAAGCGTGGTCTTGCCGGTGCCGGACAGGCCAAAGAACACGGCGGTCTCGTGCGTGACGGGATCCATACTGGCCGAGCAGTGCATGGGCAGCACGTCGTCCTCGACGGGCAGCAGGTAATTCATGACGCTGAAAATGGACTTTTTGATCTCGCCGGAGTAGCCGGTGCCGGCGACCAGAATCACGCGCTCCTGGAAGTTAATGACCACGGCGGCGCTGGAGTTGAGGCCCTTGATGGCGGGATCGCACTGGTAGCCCGGCGCGGCGAGCACACAGAAGTCCGGCTCGCCGGTGCGTGCGATTTCACGGGCAAGCGGGCGGGCGAGCATCTGCTTAATAAAGAGCGCCTGGCTGGCACGCTCGCAGGCGACAAGCAGACGACGCGTATGGTTGCGGTCGGCACCGGCCATACCGCGAGTGACGAACACGTCGCGCTCGTTGAGATAGTCGACGATGCCGGCCTTGATGGCCTCGTAGCTCTCGACAGACAGCGGGCGGTTGACGGCACCCCAGGCAATCTTGTCGTGAACATCGGGGGTGTCAACGATAAAGCGGTCATTAGGCGAGCGGCCAGTGCGCTCCCCCGTCTCGATCACCAGCGCGCCGTTGGAGGCCATACGACCTTCGTTGCGACGGATGGCGTGCTCGACGAGCTCCGCGGCGGGTAGATCGACCAGCAGACGGGGCTGATTCTCGGCGGGATCTTCGACCAGCGTAATACCAAAGTTGGACAAAACATCTGCAGGGGTAACACCAGGCATGGGGCCTCCTTTAAAAACGCGACACGAGGACACGACGCGCACTTTACTCACGTAAAGCCCGTTGTACCCGATATGCAAAAACGTTTTTGCGGCAAGGGCGGCAAGCCCGCCCAACGGTCAAAAATCGCAGGCAAGCGGCCTAGTCATTGGGGACGTTTTTAAACGACTAATCGTTGGGGACACTCTTGAACAGGCAACAACCAAGGAGCGTCCCCGGATGCCGGCACTTAGGGACGTTCCCAAAGTGCCGGCACAAAAAGAGCGTCCCTAAGTGCCGTCTACTGAATGGCGCCGCCGAAATTATCGAACAACCTGTTCAAAAACACGAACGAACACCGTCGCGTCTATACTAGAGCGCAGCAATAGAAAGGACTCCGCTTTGAGCATCACGCCCATCGATAGCATTCGCCGCGCCATCGCCCGCCGCAATGGCGTCGCCGACCCCACCGTATCGGACGGGGCGCACGGGCAGGGCGGACGCATCGAGAACGGCCTGTTCCCCGCATCGCACACCGCCGAGGAGCTCGCACGAATCCAAGAGCTAAGCCAGCGTAACGCCGGCGGTCCCGACAGCAGCCAGGCCACACGCCGTCGCCGCGAGCGCGATCGCCAGCCCGGCCCCATCCACCGCATGGTCAATGCCTGGTGGAACCGCCTGCTCGGAGCCGTCTACGGCGGCGGCTTCTCCACGCAAGAAGCCGAGTACGAAGATCACGCCACCCGTCGCGACTACCTTTGGAATACCCTGGGCACCGCCGTGTGGGGCATGGCGTTTCCGTTGCTCACCATCGTGTCCACACAGCTCGTGGGCGCCGAGGAGGCTGGCAAATTCTCCATCGCCTTTGTCACCGGCACGCTCATCATGATCGCGTGCAACTACGGCGTGCGCAATTTCCAGGTCTCGGATATCGACGAAAAGACGTCCTTTGCCTCTTACCAGCTCAACCGCTTGATCTGCGGAGCGCTCGCGCTGGCATGCGGCCTGGTATACAGCAGCGCCCGCGGCTACGATGCGCAGATGGCCACAATCGGCCTGGGCGTCTACCTGTATAAGGTGATCGACGGCATTGCCGACGTGTACGAGGGCCGCCTGCAGCAGGCCGACAAACTCTACCTGGCCGGCATGAGCCAAACGCTACGATCCGTCGGCGTCATCGCGGTCTTTAGCGTGGTACTGTTCCTCACGCGCAGCATGCCCATCGCCGCCATGGCCATGGGTGTTACCGCGATCGCCTCGCTCGTTCTGGTCACCGCGCCGCTCGCCCTGCTCGAAACCGAAAAATCGCGCCGCGTGAGCCTGCGCGAGGTCGGTCACCTGTTTATCCAGTGCGCCCCGCTTTTTGGCGCGCTGTTCCTGTTCAACCTTATCGAGAGCATGCCCAAGTTCGTGATGGAAGGCACGCTGGCCTACAAGTATCAGCTGTACTTTAATGCCCTGTTCTTTCCGGCGCAGGCTATTTTGTTGAGCATTGGATTTATCTATAAACCGCAGCTTCTGCGTTTGTCGAGCATTTGGGCTAATCCTCGCAAGCGTCGTCGCTTTGACCTGATTATTGTTGCCGTTATGGCACTGATCGTGGTCATCACCAGCGTGTGCGCCGCATTTATGGCAGGTCCCGGTATTCCCCTCATGAGCTTCATGTACGGCCTCAATTTTGAGCGCTACCGCACGCTGGCACTGCTGATGGTTGTCGCCGGCGGCGTCACCGCGGCCATCGACTTTCTCTACGCCATCATCACGGTGCTGCGCCATGCCGGCGACGTCACCAAAATCTACCTGATCTGCTTCGCCGTAAGCGTAGTGCTGCCGGTGATCCTGATCAACCTGCTGGGTCTGATGGGCGCCGTGGTGAGCTACCTAGCCATCATGGCCCTACTCCTGGTGCTGCTGATTATCGAATACGCCCACATCCGCCAACGCATCGAGCGCGACCGCAACCCCTACGGCGCCTAATTAGCTGCCCCGGTCACCGGAATTTGCGATGGAATCGCCCCGGCTGGAGCCTCGTTGAAGACAATATGCATCACGTAAAACTAAGTGAGTAGATTTTTACCGAATCCCTGACCACACCGACAGAGCACAAGTCTGTGACCTGCGGTTTTATTGAGGCAAATATGTTGGGTGCTCGGCATTTCCAAAAAAGTCTACTCACTTAGCCAGCGGGCAGCCAAATGATTATTTAATCCCCGTCCCAGAGAAATCAATTAGCGGGCAGAAGGGCAAAAGTAGTCAAAAACCCTTCCCAAATTAGCTACCCTTTGCACCGATTATTCGCCTGGGTTGATGTTCGCATAGAACTCGGCGCCGTCATCAAGGCGCAGGATACCGACGCGGCCGAACTCGGAGCCGGTGGCGGCGGCGCAGTCGATATCGATGCGATCGGGCACGCCGGCGGTATCCTCGCCACCCAGGCGCACAATCTGCCCGCGGCCCGACTCCTCATCGAGCCCCGCCAGGCCGCCAACCTCGCAATAACGCCCGAGCGACACCGTTGGCGTGTGACCGCTCACCACGACCGGACCCTTGCCCTCGGCAGAAAGCAGCCCGGTCGGCGCATCCCAATAGCCGTGACGAATCCACAGCAGGTCATCGGCCGACTGCACCGCGAGCATCTGCTGCAGCAGCTCGCGATCGGCACCCACCGCTCCAACGCCATCGGCACAATCGACGCCATGCTCAAGCAAAAACGCGCGCGCCGCCTTCATCTCGATTCCAGCATGTACCAGCAGATACGGGCGCTCCTCGGTCTCGGCCACCGCGTAGAGCGGCAGCGCGGCCATCCATCGCACGAGCTCCTCGTATGCGTCAAATTCCATGTCGTTGAGCTGCTCGCGCGTCGTCCAGCCACCGTTGATATCCCAGGTCTCGGCATCGAGCGGATCCTGGCCAATGATGGCATCGAGCATGATCTGCTCGTGATTGCCCTTGAGCACGCGGGCGTTGGGCAGCGAGCGCACGAGCTTAATAACGCCGACCGGATCGGGCCCGCGATCGATCATGTCGCCCAGCACGTACAGCGTGTCGTCGGACGCCAGCGAAATCTTAGACAGGGCCTCGTCAAGCGCACGCACGTGCCCGTGAGCATCAGATGTCACATAGATCGCCATGGTACGCCTCTCCTTGCATTGCGGCCGAAGCCCGGTGCCGCAACTAAAACTTCAAGTTGAACTTAAACGTTACCCATTGTACTCCGTTGCAATAAAGCTGGAAAGGGTTTCCGAGCAGAGGCAAAGACGGCAGCCGTCTATGACGATATCGCGCACGCCCGCAATCTAACCCCATAAACCCACCATCTTTGGGTACAAATAACCGCAGACAACTGACCGTGCCACGCCAACCACCCAGGAGCGGACACCATCCATGAACCAGATCCTTCTCTTTATCGGCCTCGTTATTATTCTGTGCCTGACCATCAAGCCCGTCGGCAAAAAACTCCCCTTCCCCACCCTGCTCATCTTTATCGCGCTCGGCATGCTGTTGGGCGTCAACGGGCCGGCTCACATCGACTTTAGCGACTACGCGCTCACCGAAACCGTCTGCAGCACGGCGCTGCTGTTCATCATGTTCTACGGCGGTTTTAACACCAACATCGACCGTGCCAAGCCCGTCGCCGCGCCTGCGGTGCTGCTGAGCACGCTCGGCGTCGTCATCACTGCCGGCATTACCGGCGTGTTCGCGCACTTTGTACTGGGCTTCGACTGGATCGGCGGCCTGCTGCTGGGATCGGTTGTGGCGTCCACCGACGCGGCCAGCGTCTTTAGCGTTCTGCGCGAGCACAGCCTTTCGCTGAGGGGCGGCACCGACTCGCTGCTCGAGGTCGAATCGGGCTCCAACGACCCCGTCGCCTACATGCTCACCGCCGTGCTCGCCACACTCGCAGCCGGCGGCGACATCAACATTCCCACACTGCTGGCCAAGCAGATTATCCTGGGCGTGGGCCTGGGCCTTGCCATCGGCTGGGCGGCGGGCCACCTGATTGAACGCGCACGCGCAACAGCCGAGGGCGCGCAGACCATCTTTTTGTTCGCCGTGGCAATCGTCGCCTACGCGCTGCCGAGCTACCTGGGCGGCAACGGCTTTTTGGCCGTGTACCTGGCCGGCATTGTGCTGGGCGCGAGCGACATCACCGGCAAGGTCGAGCTGGCGCACTTCTTTGACACCCTCACCGAGATGGCCGAGATGACGATCTTCTTCTTGCTCGGCCTGCTCGTCACGCCCGCGCGCCTGCCGCAAATGCTGCTACCCGGCCTGGCGCTCATGGCGTTTATGCTCTTTGCGAGCCGCCCCATCGCCGTCGGTCTGCTGCTGGCGCCCTTTAAGACGAGCCCTCGCCAGGTTGCGCTCGTAAGCTGGGCGGGCTTGCGCGGCGCGGCTTCGGTCGTCTTTAGCCTCTTTGCTGTGGTGGCCGGCGTTCCCGGCGGACACGACCTATTTGACCTGGTGTTTGTGATTGCCGTATCGAGCATTGTGGTGCAGGGTTCGCTACTGCCGGCGGTGGCGAAGAAACTCGATATGATCGATGCGGCCGGCGACGTGCGCCGCACCTTTAACGACTACCACGACGAGGACGGCATGTCGTTTGTAAAGCTCAAGGTGGGCGCTGGCCATCCGTTTGCCGGGCGCTCGCTCGCCGATATTGGCAGCGCGACGGACATGCTCGTGGTCTTGGTGCTGCGCGACGGGGCGCACCCGGTACTGCCCAACGGCGATACCGTCATCGAGGAAGGCGACCTTCTGGTGATGGCAGCCCCAACGTTCGAAGAGCGTGCCGAGGTTACGCTGCGCGAGGTCACCGTGACGCCCCACGGTCGCCTGGCCGGTCAGCGCCTGCGCGACGTGCCGCAGGGCAAGCACCCGTTTATCGTGGTGATGCTCAAGCGCGACGGCCAAACCATCATCCCCGACGGCGACACCCTAATATACGCCGGCGACGAAGCCGTCATCGCCACACTGGCGTCGTAGTGGCCATGGGGTAGCTAAAAGAGACACATCCCGAATTGGCTACATTTGAGCATCAATCGCCCCGACAGGGGTCTCGTTGAGGACAGTTAGTGTCTCTCAAGACTAAGTGAGTAGGCTTTTGTCGAATCGCCGACCACGTCACCAAAGCACAAGTCTGTGACCTGCGGGTTTGTTGAAGAAAAGACTTCGGGTGCTCAGCGTTTCCAAAAAAGCCTACTCACTTAGCCGGCGGGTGGCCATAATAGAACCGCCGCGACGTCGTTGGACTCCGTTGCGACGGTTTATCATGCATTTTCGCACAGCCGTGGGCACAAACACCCCGTCGCCCCATATGACAAAGGGGCAGTCCCTTTGTCACATTAAATAGAACTTCAGCAAGAAGCTGAGGAAAAAGAAGACCGAATGAGCCACCGCTCGCATCGCAACCATGGTATAAATGGATTGCGCTCCTTTATGGAGGGCAGTCAAGGGCGGGGGGATCCCCCCGGCATTTTTGTTTTTAGGTCAACAGGAAATCGAGCGAAATGTCTCGTGTAGACCCGACATGCGGTTTCTGTTATAAAGATGTCGGTACCCTCGAATAGAGGGGCCTCCAAGAGCCGGGGTCTTACCTCCGGCATTTTTTATGCAATACGAGGCCTGCCCATTAGACGACAGCCTTCTTTCTTATTTCTTTTAGTAAGCCTTTTTTAAACGCAGTACTACCACCAAAAAACTTCTGGTCAGTATTAGTCTGCTTATTCGCCTGATATTTCAGACTCGTGAACTCAATGGTACAGATATAGTCCGCAGCCTGAGCCAAATAGTAATCCGATGAAGTTGTCGGCTTATAGATAACTGCATTTTTAGCCAAAGCGTAATCGATTGCCTTGTGAAGCGCACTCGAAACCGAACCCTGTCCTCCGTCGTAGTAAATCTTCACAGCATCAAACTGCTGAAACCAACTCAAATTATCGAATATGAAATCGATGATTTCACGCCGCATCGCATCAGCGATCTGTTTGAGAGTTCGATACCGATGCGTCTTGAATACAAACACCTTGTACGAGATGGGCAAATGTCGAAACATAACTCGAAATAGTGAAAACAGCCTTTTTCTCTCACTGATGTCCAAGTCCTTGAACTGATCTTTTCCATTCATGAGAGGAGAAGCATGGAACGGAAGGAGCGGCAATCCGCTATCGGCTACCGCCCTTTCATATTTCTCTATTCCCTCAGCGATGGGAATATTTTGTTCATGAAAAACAAAGGCAACCAGATAGTATTTTTCACGAAGATCATCGCTTCCAGATTCATCAATAAAGATACTCAGCTCTCGCATGGGCAATCCTTAATAAAAAAGCCGGGGAAAACGTCCCCGGCACTTGGAAGCCCTCTCTTAAGAGATGACCACCTAATTTATACCATGAAGTTGGACGTATATTCAAGCATGAGTATAAAATACAAACATATGTTCGTCAATAGCAAAGGTGACCATCATTCAGCGTCGCCATCGACAGCAAAGTCGCGGAGGTCGAGGCCTTCGCGCTCGGCTCGGGCTAGCAGCTCTTGGGGCGACTCGTCCTCGATATCCACTACGTCGAGCATGGCAGCCGGAAAACCCACGCCGGCTGCACTCCCCGCACGGTCGATCATACTCTCGCGCAGCTGGTCAACATTAATGTCGATTTTCATGGTGACCCCCTACCGGATCAGGCCCCTACTCAGCAGCGCCGAGCGCATTCACAGCGGCAACAAAAGCCGCAACCTGCTTGTCATCCATCTGCGTGGCTAAACGCCCCACGGGCTCGTCGTAAGCAAACTGCACCTTATCGATAAAGCAATCCCAAGCACGCTCGTCCACACGCACGGCGGCCTCGCAGTACTGGCTGAGCTTTTTGAGTCCATACCAAAACGCATTCACATGGCGCGCAGGATCCTCATCCAGCACCCCATCGTAGCGCCGTCCGTTAAACTCACGCATGCGCGCCACGGCAACCTCGAGCGAGTCGCCGCCGTCGGCCGAAGCCTCGTCCACAAGCTCGGGAATCGCAACCTCGCGCCGGACATTGTGCCTGGTAGCACCGTCGTACTCGCCCACCAACACGTCTTCGTCAAACCGATCATCGTAGTCGAAATAACTGCTACCCCGGCAAATCCCATGCAGCGAGCCGGTGCCAAAGGCACGGAACAACCCGCCATCGGCAACAACGCACCTATAAGTCTCAAACGACTTCTTAACCTGAGAGAGCAACTCGGAAAGCTCTCCGGCATCGCACCCCGTCTCGCACGCGACGCAAGCAGACTTCGGCAACGATACCGGCTCCACCGTGCTCCCTGCAACGCGGGCAGCGCGTTCGGCCCGATACGCTTGGGCTGCCAAGTGCGCTCGCTGCGCAGCACCGCGCACATTAGTAAGCTCGCGCTCCAGCGCCACATCGCCAGCCACATCGCTCGCAAACGCGTCAACACCCTGCGGGCCGGTCGCACTCAGCTCGGACTCAAACGTCGCCGTGATCATGCCGGCAAGGTCCGTTGCGTCGGCGGCACAACGCAGTTGCTCCAACTGCGTGCATAGCAGATTGGCATCCAAGGGTGCGGCATCCACAACGCGCACGTCGCTCAGACGCGCCGCGCCCTGCAACACCAAAGCCCCCGCAGCATCGTATGCCGCACGAACCCTGCCCGCCGTATTGGCAAGCAGCTTTACCTCGATAAACGCAAGCGTCTGCTCCAAGCGGGTCAACAGCTCGGCCTTGTCCTCCATACGCAAAAAGGCAGCGTAGCGCCGCTCCATCTGCAACGGGCCCACAACGCCTACCTGCTTGCGAGCGCGCGCAAGAGAATCAAATTCAACGCGGCGTACATACCCGTCAACGGCCCGCACGGCAGACTCACGCGCAGCACGCTCGGCAGCCTCGACGCCCCCGATCACGGCCAGTAGCTCGCGGGAGCGCGCCTTGCGCAATAACTCCCCGCGATCGTACTGCTCAAGCGCCGTCTGACGCTTGGCTACCGACTCAAAGCCAAAGAGCTCATCGAGCAGCTCGCCAACAGAACGTTCTTCCGCCATGGCAAGGCCTCCTCACGCGCAGCACGCCAACATGCTCGCGGGCTCACGTGCGCATCAAACGCCTCGCGCACGCAAGCCCGCACGCTCGCACCCCTACAGATCCAACGCCTTCTTCGCGGCATCGACCGGGTCGCCATCCATGTAGAACACCGGGCTCAACCCCGAGATAATCTCGGAGGAAACGCTCTGCAGGCCCGCGATGGCGCTCAGCGGCAATATCACGCGCTTGGCGCCGGCGTTTTTGGCCACGCGCATAATGTCCTCGAGCCCGCGGATCTCGTCCATAGAGCCCGACATGCGCAAGATTCCCGGAACCGCCAGCGCGGACATCACCGGGCGGTTGCACGCCGCGGAGCACAGGCCCACAAACTCGGCAAGAGAGACCTCTTCGGACAGGCCCTTGCTCTGCAGGTCGTTATAGAACAGCAGATAGTCCTTGGAGCCAATGTGCATGCCCGGCGCCACACGGTTCGCCAGGTTCACAAAGTTGTCGAACGCGGCCTCCAGCGTATCGCGCACCGGCTTGTTAAAGGCAACGCCCTCGTGCTTAAACTTGCACTCGCCGGCGACAGCCTTGTTCTCCAGCTTGTACACGGCAACCTCGCCGCCCTGCGACCTGCCCACGCCAAACACGTGACCGGACAGCAGCGGGCCATCGGGAATCAACGTATCCTCGGACTGCTCCGGCACGCGCACCACGTGCACGTCCTGCGGATTGTCGGCATCCATATAGCCCAGGTTGACATCGATAAACTCGACGCCCGCCATAATCTTGAGCTGCTCCTTTACGCGACGACGGCCCTCGATGGCGTAGTCCAGCAGCCAGCGCACGTCGTCCTTGTCCATAGCCTCGTCGGGGAACAGCAGCTTGGCCAGGCCGCTGAAGGTCTTGCGCACGGCGATCTCGTCACGCTTGTTAAAGTCGCTGTTAAAGCGGAAATACCGGTCGATATGGTGCGTAAAGTCCTTGCGACGCATCTCCTTGCAAAACTCCGACAGGCAGTCGGTGATTAAGCCGTAATGCCCGGTCAGCAGGCTCGAGCGCATCTTGGGAATCTCCCAGCCCGGCAGGTAATAGTGGATACGGTCGAAGAAGGCCGAATCGTTGTTAAACTCCGGCGGGAACGGATCAAACAGGTGCGTGGTCTTAAGGACGTTTTGCACGGTGTCGTTGATGTTGCCCTCAAAGACCATGGAGGCGTCGGCGTTAATCTGATCGTGGCCGCGTGCGTAACTGCCACTCGCCATGTAGTCCTTCATGATCTGCACGGCGTTGGTGTCCTTAAACCGCATGCCGGCGACCTCGTCAAACGTCACACAGTCCCAGTGTCCCACCAGGCCCACGCGGTCGGCGCGCATAGAGTTCATACGGCCGAACAGGTTGGCCGTGGTGGTCTGGCCGCCCGAAAGCAAAATGGCGTAGGGCGAGACCTCTTTGTAGATATGGCTCTTACCGGTACCGCGGGGACCCAGCTCGCACAGGTTGTAGTTGCGCTCGATGAGCGGCACCATACGCTCGATAAAGTGCAGGCGCTCTTTCTCAGAAAGCTCGCTGGGCTCATAGCCAGCGGAGCGCAGCAGCATGTTGAGCCACTCGTCGCGCGAGAAATACTGGCGCTCTTCGACCATGGCATCCAGGTCCAGGTTGGGCATCTGAATGGGCGTGAGCGACGCCACGCTAAACGGAGAGTCCTCGGGCCCACGCTTTTTGCGCTTGGCCTTGGAGCGGCGCGGTGCATCATCGCCAAAGACCTCCATGCCAAACTCGTCTTCTTCATCCAAGGGGTGACGATACTCGATGCTCATGATGCACCAAATACCACCCTGCAGAATCTTGGAATAGTCGCGCACGTACTCGGCCGGCATCACAAACGGCTCAATGGTCAGGTTGGCAAACGAGGCCACGTAGATGTCTTTGTACTCGTCGAGCTTGGCCGTGACCTTGTCGATGATGGTAAAACGGCCCAGCTCACGGATCTTGGACTTAATGCGCTCGGACTCGTCGGGACGCACGTAGTTATCAGTGAGGATCCTGCGGATACGATCCAAGCCCTCTGCCACGGCTTCCTCGTCATCGGTCGAGCAGTACATGCCCAGCAGGTACTCCAGCACAAAGGTGGGCACGTTGGCGCCGCGCTTCATAAAGGCCGTCAGGTCCTTGCGCACGATCTTGCCGCCAAAGTGCTCGAGCAGCTTACCGTCCAGCCCGTCCATGTCGTAGCCCTCATCCTCGGGAGCCTCGGCCGCAGCCTGGTCATAGCCATCGGTCGAGGACTCGTCCTCAGCGGGCACAGCAGCCTCGGCGGGCGCCGTGGCCTCCGCCGGCTCCGGGACAGGCGTGGCAGTCTCAGCCTCAGGAAGAGCCACGGCCTCCGGGGCAGGCACGGCCTCCCCTACAGGCACCGCAGCCTGCACCGGCGCATTCACATCAATCGAGGGAACTTCCCACAGATCGTCGTCATGGCTATCAAACATAGGGCACACTCCTAAAAACCAAAGTCAGCAACAGGGGCAAACGAAACAGCGATGGTGTACGTCTCGCGCCAAACAATCTTGCCCGACTGGGCATCGCGGCAAACCAGATAGTACGGGCCCTTGGCTGAGAATCCATCCGCCGCATGCAACGCAAACTTGACATGCACCACGCGCTCCTGTGAGTTAACAGAAGTCCTGTTGGCATGCGCCTTGACCGTATCGCTCACCTCGTTGCCGCTTGCATCGGTAAACACCAGCTCGTACTCGCACGGCAAAACCTTGCCTTGGGCGGGTTCTTCCTGGATCAAGTTGACCGAGAAAAGCGAGTTGGTCACTCGGCGTCCCTCACTAAGTACGCGCAGCGTCGCCGCGCGCGTGTCGACAAAGTCCTTGGAACCCGAGCGTGCACGCCAAAATCCGATAATGGGCACGCAGAGCTCCTGCAGGCTCACGCCGCCGTGCACGTAGTTGTTAGTGCCGCCGGGACGCCTGAAGTGCACGTTCTCGCGCGGGGCAAACCCCTCAAAGCCGGCACCCAAACGTCCCATGTCAACATTAACAAACACCCCGCGTGCCTCGTCGGAAAGCTTGTCCACGGCCTCGTTGGGCACCACCAGATGCCGCTTGCCGTGCATGACGGGAGCATCCAGGACGGGAAGGTCAGGCTTGCCGAGCATCTGGCACTCGTTGAGCTCCAGACGCGTGTAGATAAAGCCATGGTCTGCCGTTATAACAACACGTGCGCCCGGGGCGTCGGTGCACACGCGACGCGCCAACGCAGCAAGTTCCTCCACGGTGTCCGCGCAGGCATCGAAGACGTCATCCTGCGTAGCGGCCTTCTCGCCCGTGGCATCGATCTTATTGTGGAAGAGGTAGACGAGTCTTGAGTCCTTGAGCAGCGCCTTGCGCTCGGTTCCCGCCATGTTGAGGTATGCGTTCGAGCGTAAAGCGCGGGCTGTGGGCTCAACGTGGGCAAGCACGGCCTCGCGCTGCGGAGTCGTCGCAGTGGGCATGCCGTCAGCCAACACAAACGAGCCATCCGCTGCAAGCTCAAGCGCTTGGTGCGGCAGCAGCGCGGGCATGCCCACCTCGGTAATGGAGGGAAAGACCGCCTGCATGCTAGAGACCTTGACGTTGCCGCCGCGCTCGCGCTCGAGCAGAGCCGCAACGTCGCAGGCCACCTCATAGCGCAGTGCGTCGCTCACGATAACGACCGTCGTCTTGGCAGAGCCCACAAAGGTGGGCAGCACATGCCAGTAGAACTCATCCTGCCGTGCAGGGCCATCGATGTAGCCGCAATCGGCCCACTCCCCTTGCGCAGCGGATGCCCAGCAGGCATTGGCATCGGTCAAAAACCAGTTGCTGTAGAGATTCTCCGCCCAGTCCACCACAGCTCGGGCAGGCTCCTCGAGCGCATCGCACTCGACGGAACGCGCCCGCAGATACGCGGTGCACATATGGCGATAGGCAGCGTCCATGGCATACCAGTCGGACGTGTAGGCATCCCACACCTGCTGGGGTTGCGCCAGATGGAACCCGCCCGCGTGCGTCTGCCTAAAAGAGCACATATCGGCCACGGCGGCAAGCAGGTCAAAGTAGCTCTCGACACGACGGTACCAGCTTAGGTCGCAACGGCGCGCCGCAAAGGCGCGTGCGTCCTCAACACGGTCCGCACCCTGGGCAAACGAGCAGAACAGCTGCGAGAGCACAGCCTCATTGACGCACGGGAACACGTCAAGCGAGGCCAGCACATCGATTGGCAGGGTCTCGAACCGTGCAAAGAGCCCACGGGCATCCTCGACCAAACGGCAAATCTCAAATAGGTCCTCGCTCGATGCTTGGGCATCGGCGGCCTGATCCCACGTACGCACCGCTTCAAGGCAATAGGGGCCGTAGGCGGGAGCCGCATAGTTTTTGAGTCCCTTGAGCGCTCCCTCGGGAAGCGCGGTAGATGCCGCCGTGATGAGCACATGGGACGCCAGCTCAAGCAGCGCATCACGCTCATACAGCGGCCCCTCAAACCCATAGCAGCGCAGCAAAAAGGCAGAGAGGACATCGCGCACGCAGTACTTGTCCACCAACTCGGCCAGCGCCTCGGGGCCCTCGTGCAGCAGCGTGGTCATGCAGCCGCGCAGTACAAACGCGGGTCGCGCGTCGCCAAGCTCTTTACCACCAAAAATCACCGTAAGGATACCGAGTTCGATATCGGATGCGCCCGAGGCATGCGGAACGCACGCGGCAAACTTAGCACAGCGGGTCTTGGCATCAAAGAACGCCTTGTGCTCGCGCAGACTCTCGCGCACGGCGTCGATATTCTCGATACCCAACTGATCGGCCAAAAGCGAAAGATAGTCAGCCTGGAACCGATCGGCATACAGCTCAACATCGGCAAGCCAATCGCCCTCAATCCTGCCGCGCGGGCAACGGCGATACAGCAAGATATCGTTCGCAAGGTCATCGCGGTTGATGAGCTTCTTTGCGGCAAACATGCGGCCCTCGCAGGCCTCAACAAACCGCACCGGGCGCTCAAAGTCACCGTGAGCGGGCATAACGCCGCCATCGGCCCCCGCGCCGTCGAAACCCACGGCAGCCAATCGCTCAAACTCAGGGGCAAACTCGCCGTCCGCATCGTGCCAAACCACCACACGACGCGGCACGCATGAGGGCAACGGCTGCAAAAACCGCAGCTTGAGCTGTTCTTCTACATCGATCTTGGGCATGAATATCCTTACTGTATCTGCAGTTACTTAATCTTTGCCAGCACATCCTGAAACTTGGCGTAGTTGACCTTGACGCCGTCATCCAGGTCGATCTTAATCATCTGGTCTGCCAAGTGGTGCAGCTTCTCCTCGAAGGCAATAGTCTCTTTGAGCTGGTCGTTAAGCTTTTTGACGCGCTTGTCCAAGCGCACGCGCTCGCCGCGCTCGGCGGTGGCAAGGGCATCGTTGGCATAGCCGATCTGGGCACGGTAGCGCTCCTGCTGCTCATGCACATAGTCGGTGCGGATGCGAGCCAACAGGTCGGGCTGATAGCGATGCATGTAGACAAGGCACTTAAAGCCATTTTTCTTGCCACTGTCGAACAGCCAGTAGATGGGGCGCTTCTTATAGGTCTGGCAGTGGTCCTTAAAGAAGTCCTTCAAAAAGTAGGTGCGAATCACCTCGCGCGAGGTACCCTTGCCGCCGAGCGCCTCGGCAATAAAGGCCAGGTTCTGCTCGAGTGTCTCCTCGCCGTACACGGTGCGCACAAAGTCGATAAAGTAGCGCACGATGTCGTCGTCAAAGTACTCGTCGTCGGTGACGGGCAGCACGTTGTCACTATCGGGCATAAAGGTCACATGCGCGGGATCGGGCATCTTTGCCAGATAGTCGTCGACCGTGACGCCCTGATCGGCCAGGACAAGCCCGTCCACATCCAGCGAATAGCGGCCAAACATGCAGCCAACGGCATAGCTTATAAGCGAGGTGATCTCGTCGCGCTTGGTACGCACGTATTTGTTGCCCTTATAGCTCTCGGGAATCTCGTCGGCGGTATCGAAGATGCGAGCCACCGAAATGTACTTATCCTCGATCTCGATGGGCGCTTCGCCTTCCATGTTGTAGATCTTGGCAAAGATTCGGTTGAGCTCTTCCTCGTTAGCGCGAAGCTGCTCAAAGCGAGCATTAACCTCGGCCTTGCGAGCCTCGTATTTATCGGCCAAAAGCGTTGCCATTATGCCGCCCTTCGTTTCCATGGTCTTGTAATTAATCGGTCGCCGTAAAGGAATCAGACTCGGCGTTAAGCCCTATGCGCCGCGCGGCGCCGACGAATTTCTCGTTCGAAAGCAGCTAATTCGTCTTAGTTGCGCGAAATGAAATCGCTCTCCTATCAAATGGAAGCTTCCAAATCGACTTCATGCCACACGCATTTGCCAAACATTCCCGATGCTGGGCTAAACTCAAAGGAGCATTCTCGCGATTTTCTCCCTTCCGAAATTGCAAGGAGCAATCGAGAAGCCCCCAACAAATCGACAGCGGTCCCACAGCGACAAATCGCATGGTAATCTTTCGAACCGACCGTCTTCTCGGTAATCAAAAATGAAAGCGTCGCTAAACCAGATGGATCAAAATAAGGAATATACTGAGCGGAAACGCTGCACATGTGCGGCTCCCCGCACATTATTAAATCGAGCTGCAAAACCGCATCCGTTATCGCAAAGTCCCCTGACTTTTCCTGCTCAACGCACTTCAGCTCAATGCATATTTCTCTAGTCTCACCACGGAGAAAACGATCAACCGCCTGTGGGTCGTAATTTTGAGGTTCATAAATACAACAATCAGACATGGTTATTACC
Organism: uncultured bacterium; assembly: GCA_905214385.1. Lineage (GTDB taxonomy): Bacteria > Actinomycetota > Coriobacteriia > Coriobacteriales > Coriobacteriaceae > Collinsella. Next base: position 97,187 of record CAJMMF010000002.1, on the reverse strand, counting down.
TTTCGAAACTACAGCGTCCCTGCGGAAGCAGCTTATCTTTGGATAATTTGATCTATTGCACTTCCGGCAATAATACCCACGGCATCGGCAGTCCACTTCAGTGCCGTAGGCGTCTCATTCATAGCCTTGTCATGCTGACCGCGGCCAATCAAAGCAAGGCCCTTTTTCGTTATTTGTAAGCCAACACCTTCTTGTGAAAACGCCAAATAATCGGCATCCTTCAACGACTGAATGCACCCAGCAACATCGACTGCAGGAATACCCCAAACAGAAACGTCGATTTCGGAAATACGCTCGTTTTCAAGCTCGATAATCTGCCACAGCAGCTCCCTAATGATGCATGCATCTATGGGACGCTTCGCATCACAGGGAATGATCCACCTGAATGGGAAAGAAGTTTCTTTTACCGCACCATAAATCAAATCAGCCCTACACCAGGCGGAAACATCTCGTTTATCGGCGTTCCACTTTTCAGCACACTCCGCTGTAGTTCGTTTCGTCTCTTCGACAAGTTTGTAGGATTTGGTCACAATGCTCACCTACAACAGCGGATGACGTTTGAAATCCCAAGAGGTTTCAAACGAGTCCCAGTCAATCTTCGAAATATCTGACGATTCGACAACGATTCCACTCACCTTGCTCACCGATTTCGGGTCGCCTTCAACATAGGGGACCGAAGCTATATCAGACACCTGCATATTCATCGTTGGATTCTGCGCCGAAAGACACAGAGCAGAAAGGGAGCTGTTCAACAGGCCCAATATATAATTGAATTGTGGCTCCTTCGGAAAACAACAATGTGCCGCAATGTCATAAAAAGAATCTTCAGGAGCAGACCTGAAGCCCGGTCTTCCCGACGTCAGCATTGTGCATGTAATCTTAGGCTTTCGCAGCATTTCGAGCGGTAAAACGCGGGCATGGGGTTGCTCGAGGATGTAATTCGGATCATTGTTGTAGAAAAGCAAATACTCTAGATTGCCGTTCCATTTTCGATATTTACCTCCCTTAAGGTATTTAATCCACTTATGGTTCGAATCGTTTTGAGTCGGTGACCAATCTGTTTCCCACCACAAACGTAGAAACTTTTCGTTATTCGAAGTTTGCATCCCGACTTTAGGATGAGCCACCTCGTCAATAAATCGTCCGGAGGAATAAGCCTCCAATAGCCCATCCCCCAACCAGTAGGCTATGGGGGTGCCGGGGATTTGTTTGAAGGTGTCCGCGTCGCGACGGTAGAACCAACCACAGTCGGGGTTTTGGATTGCCTCCAGCGCCTTGGGAGCCTGAACCGCGGGGCCAGTAAAATCGGCAAGACGAACATATCCGCCCTTATAGCCATCGATATGCGAATTGTGATAGGTAAATGTGCAGACAGGCACGGTTGCCCCTGCAAAGCCAGAATACTCGAGCTGAATGAGCGTAGTTAGGGTCTTGTCATCGATAAGCCTATTTCGAAGCTTCTCGTAGCTACCGATAAACATCCAAACAAACGGGGTCATCATTCCGATTTCGCCGTGCTCGCCGGCAAAGTCCATAATACGCACGATGAACGAAGAGAACAGGTCGCTCTTCACGTCGGGGTAGTTCTTCTTGACCCACTTGCTCATAAAGGGGTTAAAGCCGCTGCTGCCCATATACGGAGGATTCGCCACGACGCAGGTAAAACGACGGGACAGTTTCTCGCAGATGACGGCAGCGCTTTCGAGCTTAGTTTTGGTCGCAGAAGCAAAAAGATCATCGGAACAACTCGCGGCGGCAGCCTTGAGCTCGTCAATCTCGTCCTCTGAAGGATTCAGCAGCGAGCCGATCTCGCCCAAATGACTCAGCTCCTCGGCGAGCTTCTTGTTACCCGGCAGCTCGTCCTCCCCTAGCGGGATGCTCGAGAGCACGGTAACGTCGGCGCGAACGCCACGCCTAAAGAAGCGACGGTCGTGCTCGCGGGCGCACATGGCAAGCGCCAGCTCCGCGATCTGTGCCGCGCGGGAATCGATTTCCATACCTGCAAGGTTTTTAGTAAGAATGAGCTCGGGAATCTCGCGCTCACGATAGCCACGCTCTTCGTACATATGAAAGAGCAGCTCAAACGCATAGACCAGGATATGGCCCGAGCCACATGCGGGGTCACAGAGGGTTATCTCCTCGGGGCTCGAGATGCGGATGAAGTCCTCATGCTCAGCATCGGGCTCGATGTAATATTTCATGCGCTCGCGTAGCGAACTCCCCGGATTGTTGAGCATCCACAGACGGCCGAGCGAGTTCTCGACCATATAGCGCACGATCCACTCGGGGGTGAAGAGCTGCGTGGCGGGCGCGATGTCCGCCGCCGCTGCCTTGCGCTTGGACTTGAAGAACTCGTCTTTAACGTCGGCATTGTAGTACTGATACATCCAGCCCAGAACGGTCACGCCCTCGCGCCAGTCCTCGTCAGTGAGGACGGCATTGAGTTTGCCCACCACACTGTCGGCCATAATGAGGCCCTGGGGCAACAGCAACTCCATGGCTCCGCCCACGCGCTCAAAGACACCCGGCAGGCAATCGGCAAGCTCCTCGCACTGAGCCACAAACAGGTAGCGCCACAGCGGCTCATCCAAGCCCGCCATCTTGAGCTCGGCTATGCGATCGGTATCGGCCGTCGCTATCTCCACGTCCAGCGCGTTCTCCACGGCCTCGCTGCCATGGCTGCCGTCCGCACGACTTAGCATGCGCATACGGCTGGGGAGCCATCCGCGTGCATCCATGAAGCGAATGGCCACGATGCGGTTGAACCAGGTGTAGGCCGCTCGGTCGCGCAGCGCCTCGTGACCCACCTCTGCCTGTATGCGCAGCAGTTCATCGCGTTGCTCAATCTCAGCCGGACTTAGGGGCAGGCTGTTGACGGTCTCGGACCCAGCGGGCACAGGTGCAGGTTCGGTGATGCCGTAGCGCACCATCTGCGCCTCCACGCCTTTGATGAGCTCCGTGCGGGCCCAGGTGCAGAAGCTCTTAAGAGCAGAATCGTTCATGGTTGATGAGCCTTCCTAAATGCCATAAGCAACCGGCGCACGCTTTGGCGCCGGTTGCTCCGCGGGTTAGTTGATACGGATCTCGTCGTTTGCAGCGAGTGCCTGCATAAGGCGGAAGCGCAAGTCATCCACGTAGCGCTCCACGTCCTCCGCGGACAAGAGACGACTCGGCTTGACCAGATCGGCACGGCGCACGGTTTTGATCTTGCGCTGGGGCACGGGTGCAGGCGTAGGCGCTGACGACGCAACACCCTTGTTGGAGATCTTCTTGACCACTTCACCCGTACTCGTGACCTCGGTGGTGCGGCGTTCATTGTCCATACGCATGCGGGCCTCGTCCACGGCGTCGTACATCCCGTTGCTTGCCGCGCTGAGCCAGTTGCCCCAGTTAGTCGCGGCAACACTCAGCTCGTTGAGGCTTTGAGCACTGTGGGCACGGTTTTTGAACGACTCATATTTGCTGCCGGCGTCTGCTATGGCATCCTTGGCTTGATTGACAAAGCCCTTTTGACTCTCGGCTTGTGCCTGCAAGTCTTGTAGATCGCTCTCGATGCGATGCAAAAACTCATTTCGGCGGATGCCCAGCATCTTCTTCATGTCGTCCTCAACGGGATCCATAAGCGGCTGCAGGTCTTTAATACGGCCGTAGGGCTTGGGATCTTTGAGAATCTCACGCACCTTAGCTACATTCTCCACCGCGCCGGGAATGTCATCGGAGGCATACTCGATACCCTCGGTACGGTTCAAGAAACCTTTAGCGTGGTCAAACGCCGTGCGCTGATTGGACTCAAAGAATTCAACCACCTTGTCAAAGTCTTCCTTGGCATCGAGCAAACGGTCCTCATGCTTGGTAAACGTGGTCAAGAACGCCTCAGACTCGTTCTGGTCCTTAAGAACGTCGGCGACCTCAGAGCGCATCTTCTCGCACTCGATTTCGCCAGGATACGGATAGAGTGGTTTGATGCCCGTATAGAAATCGTGCGCCATGTCGAGGCAGGCCTGACGAAGGCTCTCAAGGCGCTCTTTAAGCTCGGCCACGAGCTTGTCCTCGTTGGAGGGCACGCTATCAAGGTCAAACAAGTCACGCATAAGCTCGCCCGTATCGCGCAGCAAATGGTCGCTCATGCGCACGCGTAGACGCACCTGCACCTTATCGGCATCCTTGCACAAGAACACCACCATTCGATTATCGTTGGCTTGGATCGTCTGGCCGCCAAACAGCACTTGCGCGCGTTGCTCAACTACAAGCTGCGCCACCACATTTGCGATATTGATCTCGCGCCAGCCATAGGGCTTTTGCTGGTACTTGCGCTGAATATCGCCCATAGCGGTATCCAAGTGACGCTGATGCTGAACTCGGAGGTAATCTTCAACCTCCTTAAGGGCGCGCGCATTCCCAGCGTCCATGCCATCGAGCCCAGTTTGAATGTTGCCCGCCAGCGTGGAGCGGATATCGGAATCGTCCTTGACCGGCGCGCCGATATAGCCAGCCTTACTAAAGATTACGTCGCACAGCTGCGCCAGCACCTGCTCAAAGACCTGGGCGGGCTTGGCCGCGCGGACCTCAACCATGCGGCCATCGACCGCACAACGTGCATGGAGCACGGCCTCGCTCAAAAGGACGTCAGCCTCTTTCTCGTTAAAGTCCTTCTCGCGCATTTTGGCCTCGACAATCTGGCGGGTACTCGGCGGTAGCTCCTGCAGGTTGCGCGTCTGGGCGTACATGCAAATCTTAGCGGCGTTGACGAGTGGGGCCCAATAATCCACCTCGTCGCTCAAGGCCACGATGGCCTTATCCACGGATTTCAATGCCAGCTCGGCATCGTCCGCACGGCCCAGATCGCTGGCCATAGTCACCACGGATAGTTCCATGCCGCCCATGTTGGATCCATGAATCGAGCCATCCACGTAGCGGTCAAAGGGGAAGTCGTTGGTCCCGCGATTGAGCTTGCGCGCAGTGTAGATGCTATCGAACAGGCGCTTCTTGATAGACTCGATCACCTTAGCGTTGTCAATCGGAGTCTGCGCAATCTCCTGCGCAATTTCCTGTTCCTCGTCGGTAAGGAAGCTGTAGGTATCACCCTGGCGCGCAACGTAGTTTTCGCGCTCCAAGCGGGCGAGAGATTCCTTGACGCGGTCCTTGAGGGCGCGCTTGTCCACGTCCAGGCTATCAATCATGAAGATGGAGATGTTCTCGACCGAGGCCTTAACGTAGCCGATGTAGCGGATCAAGTACAGGAGCTTAAGCACCCGGACATCGTAGCTCTCAAGACCTTCTGCGTTTTCAGCCGCGCGCTCCGCACAGACGACGACCTGAATGATGCCGTGCTCCAGATCCTTGGAGATTGTGTCGAAGAAACGCCAGAACGGCACGAGCGCGCCGGTCTGCTCATGCTGGATAGCCTGAGCACTCTCCTGGAAAGCGCTCAGCATGGAACGCTCGCCCGTGGACATGTGCTTGGCCTTGACACCGTGCTTGCGCACCTCGGTCATGACGTCGGGCAGGAGCTTAAACTGATAGCCCACAAACGGGTAGCTGGCGACAAACTCCTTGGCGTTGGCATAGCCCGCAAGATCGGCGCGCGACTCTTCAAAGGTGAAGTTGTTTTTGAGGACGGCGGAGTCCTGCTTATAGAGTTGGGCAAGTGTATCGGCCGCCGGTGCGGTCTTCTCCAAAATACGGCGCTGAATGACCTCGTCAACGCTGGAGCTGGAAAGCGAGAGGCGAGTATCAAATCGACCCAAGATCTTAGAGAACATGCTCGTATCCAGCCCGCCCGGTAAACCGAGATTGTAGATATCTTCTTGACTCGAAACCATCACCCAAACACGGCCACCACAAACCGATCCGAGTTCCTCGACTACCGTCTGGAGACTCAACAGACGATCCGAATTGCCGCCGTTAGCAATAAACTGGCCAACCTCATCAACCATGAAGACCAAGCGAAAATCGCCACCATTGGCAGCCGCTTGAGCATCAATGTACTCCTTGACCTTTTGGGCAAATTCATCAGGCTGAAGAAGCTCGTCATCAGGGGCAGAGACCCATGCCGTTATTTCATCTTCGCTCATGCCCAGAATGGTTTTAAGAAGCTTACGAAAAGCCTTGTTATACCTATAGGTCTTACGATTTTCGAGCCATGTTTTTCCTGTTAAACGCTCAAATTCATCGCGAAACTCTTGAGTTTTACCTATCTCATCGATGTACTCTTCAAGCTGAGCAAGCTTGGGCTTAACGCCGTAAAACCCTCGCGCCTCATAAAACACGCGCTGGAATCCATAAAGAACGGCAACAGATGCCTTATCGCCCTTCCACGATCCCGCCTTGGTGTCGATATTGAACAGCAAGGTTTGCGTAGGAACGCAACAGGAGCGCTCCATAGAAGCAAACACCAACGGATCGGCAATCTTGCCATCAAAATAGGAGATAGCGCGCTTCCCATCAACATTGAGATTCCCGAGCAAATAGCTCAAGATTTTAAGAAAGTGCGACTTGCCGGATCCATAGAAACCACTTACCCATACACCCATCTTGTTGGTAGGGTTATCCAGAGAATCGGTGTAGGCTTTAAATAAAGTAGCAAAGTGCCCTTGCAGCTCGCGCGTCACCACATACTCGCTAAGCTCTTGCCTAATTGACTCGTCTTTCTCATCATCAGCGACAACAACACCGTTAATGGAACGGTTAATGTCCTTCGCGAAGAGATTGCGAACAGTTGTGTTATCCATTGTAAACTCCTTAAAGCTGGAGAACGGCAGTCAACAAAGCGAGCGGAAAGTCGCACTTAAGAAATATCGATTGCGCGGTAGTAGTTCTCTGCTGCAAGCCTGTTAAACAAGGTGACAGATGAACCGTTAAAGGTGCCGGGGTAAGCCGCAATAACGGGGACATCAGAAAAGTCAGACTGCATTGAATCGAACAGGTTATGGACTCTCAAAAAGGGGTAGGCCTCGCCAACCCCAACGAGCAAAATCGCATCGCCCGGTACATGTGGTTGCGTCAGGTCCAAAACCACATCGGAGACAACATCGGGTTGGCAATAATCAACCACATCAACGAGCACTGCCTTTGAGCCAAAATCAGCTTCTTGCTCCTGCATGGCTTCAAGAACATCGAGGTCATCAAGAATCGACAGTACAACGTCATAGAGATTGACGACCTTGAGCGTACAGGGGAGCTTGCCAGCCTCTGCGTCACGCGCAAGGGTGTCAAATAACGCGCGGGCCTCAAACTCGAGCGCGGGGTCGTAACAGAAAGTATGGAAGCCGATCTCGTTGCCGATGCCTTTGTTGGAGAGAAAATCCTCGTTGCTCAGGCATGCGCGGAGGAGCTGGGATCGGCGCTCGAACTCCTGGCGGACGCGTTCGGCATGGGAATGGGCTGCCACGACGCGGTCGCGGGAGCGGATGCCGATATTGGTGGTGATGTCGGTCGCCAGAGTTATCGTGGGACCGTCGGCGGTGCTGATTCGCGCCATGCTAGATTACCGCCCTTCCTGTAAGGGCAGCGACAAGCGGTTGTTCGCCAAGCTGCAAAAGGGCGTGCTCAATATCGGGGTCGAGGAATAGCGCAGAAAGGCGCTCGGACTCCGGCCCCATACCCTCGCCGATAAGGCCGGCATGGCGGAGCGTCTGGCGGAGTGAGCCCTTAATGCGCTTGACCGTGGCCTCAGTCCAGCGGGCCGCATCCGGATACTCCGTGGTAAAGCGTGTCATAAAGGCGTTGAGGTCAACCGCCGTAAAGGCATAATCGAAGTTTTGTAGGCGCTCCCCTACCTCGACGAGCACGAGCTCGCGCACGATATCGTAGCGGCAGATCATGCTGTAGAAGATGGCCTGGTCCGCCTGCGTGGGCGTGCCGGTTGCTATGAGGTTGGTGAGGATTGTCGCGGCTTGAGCCGCCGTTGCGGGGTCGATGCCGCGCGCGGCGCATGCGGCGTCCGTGGGCACCATGGCGTCGAGGCGTCGAAGGCACACGGTTGCGCGGTTGGCGACCATGCGCTCCGTGGGATATTGAAAGAGGTTCTCGCTCTTTACGCGTACAATGACCTGCTCGTCGCTTGCGCCCTGCATACGAAGGGCAGCGACGATGCACATCTCATGCGGGAGGAATTGCTCGCGGGTGAGCACCCCCCCCCCGAACGCTTTTTGTGGTTATATCCACAGTACACGCTCCAAGGGTGTCAAAGGCTGTCACAAGTGCGCCGCAACCCGGCAGGCAGGTGCGGCGCACATGACAATAATCATACCTGTTGGTAAAAAAGTTACCACGCCCAGAGTGTCAAATGTTGAGCAACAAAATTAAATCCGGTTAACGGTCATTTTCGCAGCTCAGAAGCTTTGACGAGGTCGCCCCAAATCACACTTGCCAGACAACCGCACTTACGAATGCAGGCACGCACACGCCCAGCGCCATCCTCCGCTATATTCAACATAGAGTTATACATATGCTTCTATGTAAGGAGTTTCGCATGCCTGTCATAAAGCCTATTTCTGATCAGACGCGCGCACTAACCACCATTCAGGAACGCGAAGATCACATTCAACGTGCCATCACACGTGGCTACGACGACCTCGCTAACGGCCGCATTCGATCCTGGGAACAAGCAAAGGCCGAGGCGGATCGGATACGAGCTTCCAGATAAACCCTCCCCCATGTAACAATCCTGTAAATCATAGCGGCGCACTCGGGTTTTACCGTGATGCGGTCGCGCCTGGCGCTCCACTGTGCTAAAGTATCCCGAACGTTCAAACGACTACGAAGGGGACCTAGAAGATGGCACGTGTGCACAACTTCTCAGCTGGCCCGGCCGCACTGCCCACAAGCGTGCTCGCCGAGATCGCCGACGAGATGATGGACTACCGCGGTTGCGGCATGTCCGTGCTCGAGATGAGCCATCGATCTAGCATGTATCAGCAGATCATCGACGACGCCGAGGCAACCCTTCGCCGCCTGTTGAGCATCCCCGACAACTACCGTGTCCTGTTTTTACAGGGCGGTGCCACGCTGCAGTTTGCGGGCATCCCGATGAACCTCATGCGCCGCGGCCGCGCCGGCTACGTCGTGACCGGCAACTTTGCCAACAAGGCGCACAAAGAGGCCGCCAAGTACGGCGAGGCCGTGCTGCTCGCGAGCTCCGAGGACACCAACTTCGACCGCATTCCCAACATGGCCAACATCAACGCGCGCATTGCCGCCAAGGCCGCGGGCGAAGGGCTCGACTACGTCTACATCTGCCAGAACAACACCATCTTTGGCACCATGTACCACGAGCTGCCCGCTTGCGGCGACGTGCCGCTGGTCGCCGATGTCTCAAGCTGCTTTTTGTCGCAACCGCTCGACGTCGAGCGCTACGGGCTCATTTACGCCGGTGCGCAGAAAAACGCCGGCGCCGCGGGCGTGACCGTGGTCATCGTGCGCGACAACCTGATCGCCGACGACCCGGCCTTTGCGCAGACGCCGCAGTACCTGAACCTTAAGACCCAGGCCGCCAAGGGCTCCATGCTCAACACGCCCAACACCTTTGGCATCTACGTGTGCGGCAAGGTGTTCCATTGGGTTGAACAGACCGGCGGACTTGCCGCCATGGCCGAGCGCAACTGGGCCAAGGCCAACCTGCTCTACGACCTGCTCGAGAACAGCAAACTATTCCACGGCACCGCACAGACAGACAGTCGCTCCATCGCCAACGTCACGTTCCGTACCGGCGACGCCGAGCTCGACGTTGCCTTTGTCGCGGGCGCGGCCGAGCACCAGATTCAAAACGTCAAGGGCCATCGCCTCGTCGGCGGCATGCGCGCCAGCGTGTACAACGCCGTCACCATGGAAGACGTGCAGGCACTGGCCTCGTATATGAAGGACTTCGAAGCGCAGCATAGTTTGAGTCCGCGATCTAACTAGCCCGCAACGAGCGGGCCGACCAGCCACCTCAGACCACCCTGTTTAGATCAAAACCTGCTAAGGAGTTTTTCCATGCGTAAGATTAAGACCATCGACGACATCACCAAAGACGGCAAAGTCGAGTTTGGCGAGGGCTACGAGTTTGTAAGCAGCGCCGAGGAGGCTGACGCGATCCTGATGCGCTCGACCGACCTGCACGGCTACGAGCTGCCCGAGGGCATTCGCGCCATCGCCCGCTGCGGCGCCGGCGTCAACAACATCCCCGTCGAGGAGTACGCCAAGAAAGGCGTCGTCGTCTTTAACTCCCCCGGTGCCAACAGCAACGCCGTCAAGGAGCTCGTCCTGGGCATGCTGGTGCTTTCGAGCCGCGGCGTCGTGCAGTCGATGAACTGGGTGCGCAACAACGCCGACGACCCCGAGATTCAGGTCGATGCCGAAAAGGCCAAGAAGGCCTTTGTGGGCCGCGAGCTCAAGGGCAAGCGCATCGGTGTCATCGGTCTGGGCAACGTAGGCTCCAAGGTCGCCAACGCCTGTGTCGACCTGGGCATGGACGTTTACGGCTACGATCCGTTCATTTCCGTCGAGCACGCGTGGGTGCTGAGCCGCGAGGTGCAGCGCGTGGGCACGCTCGAGGATCTGTGCCGCGGCTGCGACTACCTCACCGTGCACGTGCCCAGCAAGGCCGACACCATCGGTATGATCAGCACCGAGCAGATTAACCTGCTGGCGCCCGACGCCGTGCTCATCAACTACGCGCGCGAGACCATCATTGACGAGGACGCCGTCGACGCCGCCCTGCGCGAGGGCAAGCTCAGCTGGTTTAGCTGCGACTTTGCCACGCCCAAGACCGTCAAGATGCCCAATACGTTTATCACCACGCATTCGGGCGCCGGCACCGGCGAGGCCGAGGCCAACTGCGCCGACATGGCCATCAGCGAGCTCAAGGATTACCTGGAAAACGGCAACATCGCGCACAGCGTCAACTACCCCGCCTGCAGCATGGGCAAGGCGCGCGCCGCAAGCCGCATTGCCTGCCTGCATGCCAACGTGCCCAACATGATCGGCCAGATCACGGCCATTCTCGCCAAGGACAACGCCAATGTGCAGCGCATGACCAACGAGTCCGCTGGCGAGAACGCCTACACCATGTTCGACACCGATGAGCACCTGGACGGCAGCACGATCGAGGCGCTCAAGCAGATTCCGTCGATGTATCGCGTGCGCGTGATTAAGTAGCGCCGGCGCCAAACCTGCCAGACAGACCACGAAGCCCATTCGCCCCCCGTTTTCACGAAACGGGGGGCGATTTTGTTGCTCCGGACGACTTTAAAATGATACCCAGAACAAGTTTTTTCAGATAATCGATAGTGAGGCTCCAGTCGCTAAGCACGCCCGCTTTGATAAACAGCTTTATCAGGGACTTTAGTAGGTAAAAATCGGTCTCTATGTGCCGAATGTAAGTTGACTGTCTATTTTCCGAAACAACTTATTCTAGATAGCATTTTTAGGGTCCCTCCAAGGCAAAATTGAAGCCTTTTTGCGACCAGAACTCTAGCTCGCGCTACCGTTTACCCACCGCGCGACTACATTCCCGCCCAATCGATAAAAATCTCCTCACGAAGCCGCCGTTCGAGCTCCTGCTGTCGCGGCGTCTTGTCTTTCAGCGGCACATCGAGATAGGACATGATGAGCTCCATCACCACGCGGAAGGCATCGAAGTCGGCCAGCTGACCATAGGTCATCAGAACGACGGGATATCCCATGGCTTGCAAGGCCGTCGTTCGATCGGAGTCCGAAATCTTGGATTCAATGGATCCGTGAATGGCTTTACCCTGGCATTCAACCAGACACTCTCGGCTGCCGTCCTTATTTGCCAGCAGGATATCGGCATAGCGCCTATCAAGCCCCGAGATCAGGCGGGCGCTGCGCGTCATACGAATCTCAACGTTATTGGTAAGGCTCAGCCCTTCGCCGCCGCGCAACCTCGTAAGGCCAAACAGCATCGAAGCCTGGACCTCGAGCGGCGATGCTGCCACCCCCGTAATGCATTTCGCGGCTCGTATGAACGTTTTAGCGCCGCGGAGCCCCCGGACCTTATCGACGAACTCTGTAAGCTCAGAGAGCTCGATCAAGGGAGGTCGTTTCCACAAGTCCGTTGGATTCCCCGAGACATCCTTTACGTTTTCCCAGCCCGACCGTGCGTCACTCCATCGGCTCCCATATGCCTGCTCAAGTGCCGACTTTACCTGAGGCGCAATCTTGCACACGGCAAAGGTGCCGCACATCTCATACATGCACATGATTAGACGCTCGTTTGAGACCGAGGAAGCCAGAGTCAGCAGGGTAAAGAGTGGGGACGCAACATCGAGGCCAAACTCCGTCTGCCGCACGGAATCAAACGGCCTCTCCCCGTTCCAAACATGCCTGACAATGCGATCGCCCTTACGTCCGCAGCTGCCCTGCGCCAACACGTGTAACGGGGTGCCCAGGAAATGCGTGACGAGCGGATGCTCACATAGGTGCTCCCTGCGCGGATCGTCCGCAGAATCGGGCAGGTCCGGCATTATTGCCAAGACCTGTGGAGGTATCCGGTGATACCGAAAGGCAGATATGTCGCACAGCATGTCGTCCATGAAGGGTACGTACCCGCTGCGTCGCTTGTGAACCCGCTCGGACGGCAAACGCGCTGGCTCGGCCTGCGAACGGTAAATACTGCCACGCCCACGTCGCGGATCTCTCAGGAGGCTTACAATCGGTTTGGAAAGCAAACTGATTGTGAGGTTGCATATGGTTGATGAGGACTTTGCCTGGCGGCTTGCGCAGGAGCTTGTGCGGATCGACAGCTCAGACCCGGGCGCGTATGAGGATGAAATTGAGCGCTTCATTAAGAGGCTCATTGAGCAGCAGCTGGCACAACTTGATAGTTCTGCGCTCGATGCCGTGCAGATTGAGGAGCTCGAAGTGCTGCCCGGGCGCCGCAACCTTAAAGTCACCGTGCCGGGCCAAAGCGACGAGCCGCGGCTGATCTATATCTGCCACATGGATACCGTCACCTTGGGCGATGGCTGGGACGCAGACATCGCACCGCTTGGGGCGGTTGTGCGCGACGATAAACTCTATGGCCGCGGTGCCTGCGATATGAAGGGTGGCCTGGCCTGCGCCATTGCCGCACTGGTCCATACGCTCGAGCGCGTGGCGGCGGATGGCGCGCTGCCACGCCGCGGCTTTTCGCTCATCTGCTCGGTCGACGAGGAAGACTTCATGCGCGGCTCAGAGGCCGCGATCGATGCTGGCTGGGTCGGCTCGCGCGAATGGGTGCTGGACACCGAACCCACCGACGGACAGATCCAGGTGGCGCACAAGGGTCGCACGTGGTTCGAGATTGAAATGGCTGGCGTGACGGCGCATGCGAGCCAGCCTTGGAAGGGCGCGGATGCCGTCGCCGCCATGGCCGAGGTCGTGTGTTCGCTTCGTCGCGCGTTTGCGGCGCTGCCCGCGCACGATGAGCTGGGGCCTTCGACCATCACGTTTGGCCAAATCGAGGGCGGATATCGCCCCTACGTCGTACCCGACCGCGCCAAAGTTTGGGTCGACATGCGCCTGACCCCGCCGACCGATACGGCCGCCGCAATCAATATGGTCGAGCATGCCATCGCCGTCGCCGAAGCCACCGTTCCCAGTTGCCATGGCAGCTACACCGTGACGGGCGACCGCCCCGCCATCGAGCGCGATCCGGTCTCTCCCCTTCTAGCTGCACTCAAGTGCGCAGCAGACGATGTAACGGGCACGGATACGACCGTCGGCTTCTTTACCGGCTACACCGACACTGCCGTCATTGCCGGCAAGACGGGTAACCGTAACTGCATGAGCTATGGCCCAGGCTCGCTCGCGCTCGCCCACAAGCCCAACGAATATGTGCCCCACGCCGACATCGTTCGTTGTCAGCAGGTGCTAATCGCGCTCGCCGATAACGTGCTCTGGGACGCGAGCGGCCAAGTTGGGGCATAATAAGCCGCGAACAAACCGACTCGTGCGTTAGGACCGCCCCATGAAAGCACTTCCGTTTCCCTGCATCCGCCCGGCTCAGGACCGCGTGCTCGAGGCACTGCCTGCAATGGGCAGCATCCTGAGCGGCAACGATGCTCTGCGCGGAGCCATTGCCGATGGTCTGATGCTCAAGGATCCAGGCGCGGCGTATTACGTGTACGAATGCTCGGGTGAGCCGGGACGCGTGACGGGTGTCGTGGCGATTTGCCCGGTTAACGTGCTGACGGGCGGCGACGAGGCTGCCGCCGAGAGCATCGACGCACTCGCCACCGCGCGCGCGATCGCCGAGCTCAAGGTGCAGCCGCGCCCCGTGTCGCTCGCCTACGAGGCGTCGCCCGTCATGGATATCATTTTGAGCGCTGCCAAAGAGGGCGCATCGCTCTACGCCGTCACCGATCCCGCGGGCGTCACACATCGCGTGTGGGAGGTCAAGCGCGAGGACGCCGTTGCCGCCATCCGTGCCATGCTCGATCAGGCGCCCGACCCGGTGTTCGCCGGTGACTCCGCCTATGTCGCCGCACTGGCTGGGGCATCGCAGATTCTGGCCGACGAGGCCCGCGCTGCCGGCGCCTACTCTGGCAAAGAGCCGTTCAACTTTGCTGTAGCCGTGCTGTTCCCCGCCGCGCAGGTCAGCGGCAGCGCGCCGCAGGTTCCGACGGGTCTGCTCACTCACCAGGTCTCACGGTTCTAGCGAACTCAAACGCTAAGCTGGAAAACCCAGCATCCAAACAAACAAGGGGCGGAGATGCAGCAAACGCATGCACCTCCGCCCTTTTCGCATCAAACAATTACGCCGGTAAACCGGGCCGCAACGTCAGCGTTATCCACGCTGCGGACCTGCCGCCGCCACGAGCGGCTCTAGCCCCAGCTCGCGCACGTAGTCTTCCTGCGTAAAGATCTCAACCAGTTCAAACGTATCGGTCGTATCGTCAAACACGAAATGCAGCACCGAGCAGTTGCCCGGCACACGATCGCGCTCGTCGGCCGCCGCACCCTTCACGTGGTCCATGAACTCCTTGATGGCCGATCCGTGGCTCACCGCGAGGACGCACTCGTGGTCCGGGCGTCGCATAAGATCGGTCAATGTCGCCACCATGCGCTCGCGCACCTGCATCTGGCCCTCGCCGCCAAATTGACAATAGAAATCGCGCCACGGGCGCTCGGGCATGAGCATCACGCGCTCGGCCTCAAAGTCGCCAAAGAACCACTCACGCAGGCCGTCCAGGCGCTCGTACGCCAAGCCCGGCCACAAGTTGGCGATAGTCTGCTCGGTGCGATGAAGCGTGGAGGTGTAGGCATGATCGGGCTCAATGCCGCGCGCACGTAAAAACATGCCGGCGCGCGCCGCCTGGTCGCAACCCAACTGCGTAAGCGGCGAATCACTCCACCCCTGAATGATACGCTTAAGGTTGAATATCGTCTGTCCATGACGGACCAGATACAGATCTTTATTCATAGGGGTCCTTTCGTTCGTTACCAACCCAAGAGCGAAAACGCCCCGTCGCAACAGCCAAAATGAAGCACGGCACCGTTGTCGGGCAGCCCTCCCCCGCCAGTCACATACTCAAGAAACTCCTGGCAGGCTGAGCCATGGGAAACCGCCAGCACGCAGTCGTGCTGCGGCCTGGCCATGATGCGGGACAGCGCCGCGACCATGCGCGACTGAAGCTGCACTTCCGACTCGCCGCCAAAGGCCACCGGATAATCGCCCCAGGGCTGCGGCGGCATCTCGCGATTTGATGTGCCCTCCAGCGAGCCAAAATGCCACTCACGCAGGTCATCGACCAGCTCAATGGAACGGCCCTCGCCAACGATAAGCTCGGCCGTATGCCGCGCCCGGCCCAACGGCGAGGAATACACATGATCAAAGGCCACGCCACGCGCCGCAAACGCCGTACGCGCCGTCAGCGCCTGCTCGCGCCCGCGCGCCGTAAGCGGCGAATCGTGCCAGCCCTGCAAAATGCTCTGCACATTGAGCTCAGTCTGCCCATGCCGCACCAAATACAGATCTGCCACACACCCTCCCCTCGTACCACCACAAAGGGGACAGGAGCCTTTGTGGTCATTTTGCCGCCGGATTGCACCGCAACGACGCACAACTACAGCAGCACGTCGGCGAGCGAACGCTTGGGTACGTGGTGCACCTGCGCCTCGTCGCGCCAATAATTGATGGAGCCGTCGGGGTTGGAATCGATCGTATCGATCACCTGTGTCTCGGCCGGAACGCCAAACGCCATGATCAGCTTGAGCTCATACTTGTCGTTATCGAGCCCCATGGCATCGATCGCGTGGGGCGTAAAGGCCTTGAACATGCAGGCTGCCACCTCGGGCGTGGCGCTGCGGGCGGCGAGCATCATCGTCTGCGCGGCAATGCCCGTGTCGACATCGGTAATGGGAGCGACAGGCTTGCCCGGAACGGCGCGCTCGGCCAGAATCGCGATGTAGCCGGTCGGGCGCTCGCCCTCGGCAGGACCCGGCCAGTCCTTAAGCGCGCCTGCCCATGCAAGCTCGTCAAACACGCGAGCGCAGTCCTCTGCACCGCTTACCACATGAAAACGCAGACGCTGAGCATTGGCGCCGCAGGGAGCCAGGTGCGCCAGTTCCGCCAGCTCGAGCAAAAACTCGCGCGGCACGCGCATAGACTCGTCAAAGCGACGGCACGTGCGGGCGCGGCGAACCAACGCATCAAACGCGCCCAAGCCGAGCTTTTCGCAACCCTGCTTTGCCATCGACTCAGCGCTTACCGGCGCCTCGGGAACTGCTTCGTTCATAGGGACCCCCAATACAAGCCAATTGTCCTTAGGAAAATCTAACCTAAAACGTAGGCAATAACGAACAGGGCTGCAATGTTCTACACCTGTTGAATAGAAAACCGTGACGTGGGGAACAACGGAAACAATTCGGGACCTTTGGGTTACGTTTCGCCCTCCCCGACCCATACGCCAGCGCCTTTAAGCGATACTGGTTGTAACGATCAAGGCTTACGCCGCACGGAAAGGAGACGTTATGGGTATCTTTAGGAACGATGACCAAAAATCGAGCCAGTTTGGATTTGACGAGAAAAGTATGGCGGGCAAAGCCGTCAAGGCCGTGCGCTGGATCTACGCCATCACGGGCGTCGTGGCGCTCATTGCTGGCATCGCGCTGCTTTTTGCACCCGCCAAGTCCCTCGTCTTTTTGACGACCGTCCTGGGTTTTTACTTTGTAATCACCGCTGCCATCAGGCTGTTCACTGCCATTTTTGAGCCGCTGCTGCCCACTGGCTGGCGCGTGACGAGCATCATCTCCAACCTACTCATTATCCTGGGCGGCGTCATAATCCTGCGCAACCAGGCCTTCTCGACCGCGACACTCACCACGATGGTGGTTATCGTGGCCGGCTTTGGCTGGATTGTCGAAGGTGTCATGTCCATTCTGGAGTCCGAGCTTTCGTCCAACCGCGCCCTTGCCATCCTGAGCGGCGCGCTCTCCATCATCGCCGGCATGTTCGTGTTTATCTATCCGCTGTGGTCGGCCAAGATGCTCGTCATCTTTAGCGGCGCCGCGCTGCTGGTGTTTGGCGTAACGCTGATTGTTCGCGCTATTCAATTTGGCAAACTGGTGCACTAGATGCCGCGAACGCTCTTTATTGATGCCGACGCCTGCCCGGTCACGCGCGAGTCGATTGACTGCGCGCGGCGGGCGGGCGTCGCCGTTGTTATCGCCGGCAACAGCACGCAAAACCTGGAACGACACATTCGCCGCGACGACCCGCGCGATGCCGAGCACGCGCGACGCGGCTTTTGGGTCACGACGCTCGACGTGAGCGTGGGCGCCGACAGCGCCGACTTTGCCATTGTCGAACGCCTGCAGGCGGGCGACGTGGTCGTGACGCAGGACATTGGCTTGGCGAGCATGGTGCTCGGGCGCGATGCCGCCGCCATCGGTGTGCGCGGGCGCGTCTACGACAAAGCGACCATCGACATGCAGTTGTTTATTCGCCACGAGGAAAAGAAGGTACGCCGCGCCGGCGGACGCACTCGCGGTCCGGCAGCATTTACCAGCGAAGACCGCGCCCGCTTTAAACGCAACCTCACCGAGTTGCTGCACTAACCAAGGTAGATTTTTGAGACATGCCTAAAATCTACCTTTTTGTTTTGAGCGGTGTGAGCGCTCGGAATCCATGGCTCAACAAAAAACGGGCTTCAAAATGCCATGCGTCGCCGCATTGCGCAGGCGCTGAGCATGGCTATTTGAAGCCCATTTTTTAGGCCTACTTAGAGGCCAACGGCGGAGAGGATGAGGCCCCAGCCAGCGCCGATGACGTACATCATGATCAGGAACACGGCATTTTCGCGGGCGCTGCGGTTGGTGCGGAACAGCACCAGATAACCCACGCCGGCGGAAATGAGCGTGCCGGCGAGCATCGGCGCCAGTTGCAGCGCGCCTTCCAGATACAGCTGTGTAATGACCACGCTCGCCGAGCAATTGGGAATCAGCCCGACAAGCGCCGAACCCAGGACAGCGAGTGTCTCGTTGCCGCGCAGGAACTGCTCGATCGCGGACTCGCCGAACGTCTCGAGCACGGCGACCAGAATCAGCGTCACCAGAAAAATGAATACCGAGACCTGCACGGTGTGCGAGATCGCACTGCGGATGATCGACAGGACAGGCGTCCCTTCGTGGGAGTGAGAGTGACCGTGACCATCATGGTGTTCATGTTCGCCCTCATGACCGTGATCGTGGCCATGTCCGTGTTCGTGCTCGTCCTCGTCTTCATCACAACCGCAATGGTCGCGCTCGCACAGCTCGTGGATGTGGTCGGCGCTCACGCCTGCCTCGGCCACCTCGTCGATGATGTCACCGCCGCTGTGGTCGTCGTGCGCGCAGTTCACGTGGGCCGGGTTGGCCGCGGTTCCCAGCACGGTACGGCGAATCGCCGCGTGCGCGCGGGCGTTACGGCGCAGGCCGCGAATGGCAGCGTCCACGATAAAACCCGTGACCAGTGCGATCAGCGCTTTCGAAGCCAAAAGCATCGCCATAGTCTGCACGGGAACCTGCTCGGCAAGCAACAGCGGCAGCATCTCATCGGAGGTCGAAAGGAACACCGCCACCAACGTGCCCAAGGTCACGACACGGCCGGCGTACAGCGTTGCTGCCATGGCCGAAAATCCGCACTGCGGCACCATGCCCAGCAGCGAGCCAACCACGGGACCCGCAGCGCCGGCGCGCTTGATAGCGCCGTTGACGCGGTCGCCCGCAACGTGCTCAAGTGTCTCGAGAGCAAGATACGTCACCAACAAAAACGGCACCAGCGACAGCGTGTCCTTGCCGGCGTCGAGCAGAATATCAATCAGTAAATCCATGACGGATGGAACCTTTCGTGTCTTTCGGCAGCATTGTAAAAGTCCTAGCGGTCAACTAGGGTATTGTAGTTGTCCCGGGCGCGGTGCCAATAGTTGCCTATGGTAAACTATCATCTCGCCATAACTCAGTAACCTCGAGCCGCACAACGCGGCCCGTCCAAGGAGTAGCATATGAACGTATCGCAAGCACTCGAATACGAGCGCCAGCCGTTTATCCCCATGTTTATCTACGGCGACCACGGCGCCATGGAGTCCGAGCGCCAGAAGGGCGAGGAGGCCCTCAAGGTGCTCGAGACCGAGTACTTTACCGCCGAGGGCGACCCCGGCTTCGACTTTGCCACCGTGCGCGACCTGGCCGACCGCAACCGCGACCTGTGCGACCAGATTGGCGAGGCGCGTCTGCGCAACGTGACGCCCGCGACGCTCTCGCGCGGCCTGTCCGATGCCGACACCTGCGCCGCCATCGGCAAGATGCAAAAGCGCACCGCCGCGTCCGTTATGCGCGAAATCCGCGGCGACCGCGACGCGCTCGGCGTGGCCTACGCCCGCAAGCCCATCCAGGGCACCGTGCTCGGTATCGACATCGAGACCACCGGCCGTGCACCCGAGCGCGGCTATATCATCAACGTGGGCTGGGAGATCATGGAGCTCACCAGCGACGCCGTCCCGCATGACGCCGAGGCACACTACTGCGGCCTGCCCGACATCTACCGCGGCGAGGATGTGCCGTTGTCGAATATCCACCACATCACCTGGGACGACATCGACGGCAAAAAGCCGTTCCGCGAGAACAAAGAGCTGCAAAAGCAGCTGCTCAAGCTTATGAAGAAGTACCCGTACATGGCACACAACGCCGCCTTTGAGGACAGCTGGTTCAAGATCCACCTGGACGGCTACGCCGAGGCACGCCGCGCCGGCAAGATCATCGTCATCGACTCGCGCCAGATCTGCCGCAGCCTGGACGCCGACGTGCGCTCGCTCCCCCGCGAGTCCGCCCCAGCCGCGCTCGAGAACTGGGCGCGCCGCCGTGGAACCCTCGCCGCCGACGCCAACGAGCAGCACCTGGGCTTGGACGACACCGACCTCATGCTCCGCACCGTCCAAGCCGAGTTCAACCTCAAGAACCTATTCGCGAAATAACCGATCCATCTGCGGGAGCGCCTGCCAGGCACAGCGCAATCCGTCTGGGCACACCGGCACGCAGTAAACTAGGGCGCAGCCTTATGGCTGCACCCTAGTTTTCATCAAAACGAGCAAATACGCGTGCTTCACATAGTCGGCAGGTTGGCCCACCTACATTTTTCGAGTTGTTCGGCCAGCTGAACCACTAGTCAAGGCCCCTTGAACCGCAATCGAGCGCTATAGTCGCCCCAATTTCGCAACCAAGCCCTATAAATCTACCTGAATCAATTCGAATAGGACGTTGCGATCGCACCATTCGTATAGGATAAGGCCGAATAACTCAAATTATGTTGGTGAGGCATCTGAGCGGTCGGCAAAAACGCTTAGAAGCTACGAATCCGCAACTAAAGTTCACCAAAATGGGGCAGCCGACAGAAACCTCCCCAGCCGAAGCTGCCCCCCTCAATACGACAGCTCAAAAACCCACCGTTCGCAGAAGATAAGCCGCGCCCCAATACCGTTGCCCGAAGTTTCGAGCGTATATGGCGTCCGCTATGCCATCATGCGCGTATGGGAATCGTTCTGTCACATACCACGGCACGCGCTGTATACCAAACAGTCAACTCGCTCGCAAGCCACGCGACCGATCCCATATCTATGGAAAAGATCAAGGTGTCTGCGCCGACCACGTCCAACCTGGAAGCGGCGCGAGCATGGCTCAACAGAAAGAATGTCGATTCTGAAAGCATCCATGTGCTGACGTTTTCCAATAATGCCAAAAGGCACCGCAAAGGCTGCATCTGCCACTGCACGCGCTATACGTTTGATGCAGAAAGCTACCTAGAACTCGAGCCGAACGTCTACATCGTCGATATCAAGCTGTGCGCGTTAGAAGCAGCAGCCGACCTCAACCTTTCGGAGCTCGTTGAGTATTACTTTGAAATCTGCGGCTCCTACGCGCTTGGAACGTCCGACGAAACTCAATATCGCGAGCGCCCAGCCCTAACCAGCGTTGAAGAGCTCAGAGCCTTCTTTTCAGAGGCATCGGGGTATCGTGGATCTAATAAAGCACTTAAGGCACTTTCTTATGTACGCGAAGGCTGTCGCTCCCCACTCGAAACGGCGTTTGTCATGATGCTGACAATGCCCAAGTCAATGGGTGGCTTAGCCATACGCGCTATCAAAACGGACTATCCGATCCCAGTCCCCAAAAGATACGCCGCCCTAACGCGACGGACGGTTTTCTACCTCGACGCGCTGCTCGAAAATTCGATGACCGATATCGAATACAACGGCTTTTACCACGACGAGCCCGAACAGCAATCAATTGACGAGGAACGCCGAAACACGCTGCGAAACATGGGATATGCCGTTATCACAGTTAGTCGTCATTCGTTTTTCAAGCAGTCCGCTTTTAGGCGGGTCATGGAAGCGATTCGCATTCGCGAGAAGATATGGCCCGGTCGACTCCCGGATAACTTCGCCATCCTGCAAGAAACTCTTCGTCAATTTGTCTTGCGGCGCTACTTCGAATACGGTCGCCGCGTCCTGGAGACACTCAAAGAAGAAGAGGCCGCCAAGCGCGAAATTGCAAGCCAATATCCGCAAGCTGATGACCCGAGCATCAACGATGTGCCAGAACCCGACGACATGCAACACGTCGGGGCCCTTGCTGAGGAAATCAATGGGCCTTGGGAATGCGACATGTTCGCAAAAATCGATGGAAACCGCACGGAAGACGACACGATTATTGATCTAATTGAGAATTCGCTCTTCTAAAGGCGATCTCTGCGGATGTCCACCTACATTTTTCGACTTATTCGGCCACCGATGTGCCAGATTGGCTGCAGCAATGCTCAATATAACTTTAGATAAAACTGATTCTGCAGGAACTCCCGTAGAGGAAGAACTGATTCTCGCTGTATTTAACACGATAAAGTACAAATATGAACAGTCCTAAAGCTTCTCAAGGTGGCTTTCTTAGCATGCTGGCCGAACATCTCGAAATATGTTGGCGAGCATTGCGTCGATGTCTCCCAACCCGCAGAAAATCGCAGAGGCGGCAAGCAGTCATCGAAGTTAACGTAAATTGTATTGACATATGAACATGCGCTCATATAATCGGAAGTAATTTATATGAGCGCATGTTCATATGAAAGGATGTTGCAATGAGCAGCCACGCTGATGAAACAAAGACTGGCATCGAGGCCACCGAGCCGATCGTCCCCACCACCTGCTCGCCCGAGGACCTTCCCGACGAGGAGCTGTTGTACGACCTGGCCGACCTGTTCAAGGTCTTCAGCGACACCACACGCATCAAGATCCTCTATGCCCTCATGGGCCGCGAGCTCTGCGTGGCCGACATCGCCGAGGCGACCGCAACCTCGCAGTCGGCAGTATCGCACCAGCTGCGCACGCTTAAGCAGTCGCACCTGGTCAAGTTCCGCCGCGACGGCCGCAACATTCTCTACTCGCTCGCCGACGATCACGTCTACACCATGCTTAACCAGGGCATGAGCCATATCTGCGAATAGCAATCACCCACGGTATCAGCGCGGCCGGCACCCAGACCGCTAACACAGGGAAAGGAACCCACCATGAAAAAGCAGTTTAAGCTCGACGAGATCGATTGCGCCAACTGCGCGCGCGAGCTTCAGGACGAACTTGCCAAGCTCGAGGGCGTCAAGTCCGTTTCGGTCAACTTTATGACCCAGAAGCTGACGCTCGAGGCCGACGACGCCAAGTTCGACGAGGTCCTGGACCGCGTCGTTGAGTTCACCGCCGACGCCGAGCCGGACTGCGAGATCATTCTCTAACCCGCGCATACGTTGACCTGCGAGGCCGCGCTTGCCGCGGCCTTTGCTCGCGAAATTATATGAGCGAGTGTTCATAAACTCAAATGAGAGGTTTGAATCATGACAGCCGCCGATCCCAAAAAGAAAAAGAAGAAGCGCAAGAAGAAAGAGTCCCTTGAGCATAAGCGCAACCGCATCCTGGTAGCACTGGGCATTTTTGCCGTTGTTTATGCCCTCGACGAGCTCGGCGCCCTCACTATCGCATTTGGGGAGCCCGGCAACATCTACGCCAGCTTTGTGCTGTTCCTCGTGCCGTTTTTGATTGCCGGCTACGACGTACTGCAAAAGGCATTCAATAACATCCGCCGCGGCAAGGCCTTCGACGAGAGCTTCCTCATGGCCGTCGCGACCATCGGCGCGTTTGCCATGGTGCTCTTCCCCGACACCGACCCGCACATGGCCGAAGGCGCCGCTGTCATGCTGTTCTACCAGGTCGGCGAGTTGTTCCAGGCATACGCCGTGGGCAAGAGCCGCAAGTCGATCAGTGCCATGATGGACATCGCGCCCGACTACGCTAACGTCGAGCAAGCCGACGGCACACTCGAACAGGTCTTTCCCGATGACATCGCCGTCGGCACCGTGATCGTGGTCAAGCCCGGCGAGCGCGTGCCTATCGACGGCGTCATCGTCGAGGGCGAAACCCAGCTCGACACCGCCGCACTCACGGGCGAGTCGGTCCCCCGCCCGGCCAAGACCGGCGACGATATCATCAGCGGTTGCATCAACATGACGGGCCTCATCCACGTGCGCACCACCAAGCCCTTTGGCGAGTCAACCGTCGCGCGTGTTCTGGAGCTCGTGGAGAATGCCAGCGAAAAGAAGGCGCGCACCGAGAACTTCATCACGCGCTTTGCCCGCGTCTACACCCCCGCCGTCACTGGCGCTGCCGCGGTGCTCGCGCTTGGCGGCGGCCTGGTGACTGGCGCTTGGTCCGATTGGATCCTGCGCGGCCTGACCTTCCTGGTCGTCAGCTGCCCGTGCGCCCTCGTGATCAGCGTACCGTTGAGTTTCTTTGGCGGCATCGGCGGCGCGTCCAAGCTGGGCGTTCTCATCAAGGGCTCCAACTACCTCGAGACGCTCGCCGACGTGGACACCATCGTCTTCGACAAAACGGGCACCCTCACCAACGGCACGTTCTCAGTCGTCGCGGTGCACCCCGAGGCTGGCTATACCGAGCAGTCGCTGCTCGAAGTCGCAGCCCTTGCTGAGTCGTTCTCCGATCACCCCATCGCGCAGTCCGTGCGCGACGCCTACCAGGGCGAGGTCGACCCCAAGCGCGTGAGCGACTCCGCCAACGACGCGGGCCACGGCGTGACGGCAACCATCGACGGCAAGCACGTCGTCGTTGGCAACGCCAAGATGCTCGCCGCGGCCGGCGTTGAAGCACCGGACTGTGAGGTTGTCGGCACGATCCTCCACGTGCTCGTTGACGGCGTGTACGCCGGCCACATCGTGATTGCAGACACCGTTAAGGCCGATGCGGAGCAAACGATTCGCGACCTGCATGCCGCCGGTATCAACCGCACCGTCATGCTCACGGGCGACCGCGAGGAGGTTGCAGCGTCTGTGGCCAAGCAACTCGGTCTCGACGAGTTCCACGCGCAGCTCCTGCCGGGCGACAAGGTCGAGCGCGTTGAGGCGCTACTCGCGGCCGAAAGTGGCAAGGGCAAGCTCGCCTTTGTCGGCGACGGTATCAACGACGCTCCTGTGCTTACGCGCGCCGATGTGGGCATTGCCATGGGCGCCATGGGCTCCGACGCCGCGATCGAGGCCGCCGACGTGGTGCTGATGGACGACAAGCCGTCCAACATTTCCCGCGCGATCCGCGTGGCGCGCAAGACCATGTCGATTGTTTGGCAGAACATAATCTTTGCGCTGGGCATTAAGCTGCTGATCCTTGTGCTGGCAGCGCTGGGTATCGCCAATATGTGGCTTGCCGTCTTTGGCGACGTAGGCGTGGCGATCATCGCTATCCTGAACGCCATGCGCGCGATGGGTGTCAAGAACCTGTAGCGCTCGTGGTCCCTCCGGCCGGGGCCGGGCTTGGTTTTGAAAACGTCCTCGCGCATGAGGCCCGTCTTTCCTGCTCCTGCGGAGCAACGGAAAGGCGGGCCTCGCGCTGCGGAGTGTTTTCAAAACCAAGCCCGGCCCCGGCCTGCATTGACACAGCTGGCGGTTCTTGGGCATCGCTTGCTGGCGGGGTTCCTTTGCTGAAATGGACTTGGCCGAAAGGGCCGCTGGTCCCGGTCGCTGGTTCGCGCTTTGCGTGAACTCCGCGCTACTGTGGGTCAGTTAGGCTTCTGTTTTTGGACCCGCTACATCTTCCCGCCTCAGCATCGACCTTAGCTTCTCGAAACTCTCCTCGCTCAGGCAGTGCTCCATGTGACAGCCCTCTTGCGAGGCAACCTCGGGCGTTACGCCTGCGTCCTCTAGCAGCCCTACAAAAAAGCAGTGGCGCTCCCACATTTGACGGGCAACCTCAAGACCGCGTTCCGTCAGATGCACGTCGCGTTTGCCCATCTCCACGTAGCCGGTGCTCTCCAAGGCCGCCATGGCTTTAGAGACGCTTGCTTTGGTTACGCCCAAGTATTCGGCAACGTCGATCGAGCGCACGGTGCCCTGACGTTCCGACAGAACGTAGATCGATTCGAGATAGTCTTCTCCGGATTCACGTAGGGCCATGGGCCGCCTTTCGCGATGGCTTCTAGTTAGCCTTTGGATACTTTTGCTTGATTTACTTTACCGCAAAAGTTGCCCATGTCTTACTACTTTGCCTAAAAGTTAGCCGTGTTTCACAAAACATGCGGGACGAAAACAAAATGGGGACGCCCCGCAAGGAGTGTCCCCAGCTGCCGGCAGAAAAGGAACGTCCCCAGATGCCGAATCCGCAGCTACAGCAGGCCAAAGTGTTTGGCGGCGTTGTAGATGCCGTCGTCGTCCACGGCGGTCGTCACGTAGGTCGCCACGGCCTTCACGGTATCCTGCGCGTTGCCCATGGCCACACTTGTGCCCACGGCCGAGAACATCGACAGGTCGTTCTCGCCGTCGCCAAAGGCAATCGCCTCGCTCGCGTCGACACCCAGGCGTTCCAGCGTCGCCGCGACACCCAGGTCCTTACCGCCGTTGGCAGGGATAATGTCGCAGAACAAATCACACCAGCGCGTAGTGAGAGAATGCGACACCGCGTCGGTCACGATATGTTCGTCGGCAGGGTCCACAAAGGCGCAGAACTGGTAGACCGGCGCATCGAAGGCATGCTCAAACGGTTCCTCGTGGTAGACAATCCCCGCGTTGCTGCCGGCCGTCACCACGCGCTCGGACAGGCGGTTCACAAACGAGTTCTCGCCCTGCATACACAGCGAGTCATAGCGCCCCTGCGCCACCTGGTCCACAATCGCCGCGACGTCGTCCGAATCGATCGGGCAGCTGCGGTAAACGCCCTTGGCATCAAAACAGTGCTGACCCGAAAGCGTGATGTACGCATCCCAACCAAGATCGAACAGCCAATCGGGCATCTGATAGGTCGGGCGACCCGTAGCGATCACGCACGCAATCCCCTGCTCATGAAAGCTGTCGAGCACCTGCTGCGCCGACGCCGGAATCCGATGGGTCTTAAAGCTCAGCAACGTGCCGTCGATATCGAAAAACGCGGCCTTGATCATCCTCGCCTACTCCTCGCCCTCGAGCTTCTCGCTCGCCTCGAGCCACGCCATCTCCAACTCGTCCATGGCGGCGTGGGCCTCGTCGATCTTTGCCTGCTGCTCGCCCAGCGCCGTGTAGTTGGTGGGATCGACCTGGGCCATTGCTGCCTCGGCCTCCTCAACGCGGGCGCGCTGCGTCTCCATTTTGCGCTCGAGCGAGCTCACCTCGCGGCGAAGCTTCTGACGCTCGGCGTTGGACAGGCCATTGGGCTGACCGCTCGCCTTGGGCTTATCGGCCGTCGCAGCCGCGGCACCGGTGTCGAACGTGCCGGTCTTGGCGCTCGGTGCACCCACGGGCTCGCCCTCGGCGGTGGCGTTGCACAGGCGCAGGTACTGGTCGACGCCGCCGGGCATATGCGTCAGGTGGCCGTCGAGCAGCGCCCACTGCTGGTCGGTCACGCGCTCCATCAAAAAGCGGTCGTGCGTCACCAGAATCAGCGTGCCGGGCCAGCCGTCCAGCAAGTCCTCGACAATCGCCAGCATGTCGGTATCCAGGTCGTTGCCGGGCTCGTCCAGGATGAGCACGTTGGGCTCGTCCAGGATCGTCAGCAGCAGCGACAGGCGACGGCGCTGGCCGCCCGAAAGATCGCCGATGCGGCTCCAGAGCTGCTGCGTCGTAAAGCCCAGACGCTCGCAGAGCTTCTCGGGTGAAGTCTCCTTGCCGTCAATGACGTAGTACTTCTTATAGTGGCTGAGCACCTCGCGGATCGTGTCGCCCATGTAGGGTTCGAGCTCCTCGAGCTGCTGCGACAGCACGCCAAAGCGCACCGTCTGGCCGATCTTCACGCGGCCGCGCAGGGGCGCGATCTTGCCCTGGATCACGTCGAGCAAAGTCGACTTGCCGGCGCCGTTCTCGCCCAAAAGACCATAGCGGTCGCCCGCACCAATGAGCCAGGTCACGTCGTTGAGCACCTGCTTGGGCGCGCCATCGGTATCCGCATAGCCGGCGTCCACGTCGACCACATCGATAACCTGCTTGCCCAGGCGGCTCACGGCCAGGCGCTTGAGCTCCAGCTCGTCACGCACGGGCGGCACGTCGGCGATCAGCTCGCGAGCGGCATCCACGCGAAACTTGGGCTTGGTGGAGCGCGCCTGGGCACCGCGGCTCAGCCACGCGAGCTCCTTACGTGCCATGTTGCGACGGCGCTCCTCGGTAACCGCGGCCATGCGGTCGCGTTCCACGCGCTGCAGGATATATGCCGAATAGCCGCCCTCGAAGGGATCGACCTGGCCGTCGTGAACCTCCCACATGCTGGTGCAGACCTCGTCCAAGAACCAGCGATCGTGCGTGACCACGAGCATCGCGCCCTGACCGCGCTGCCAGCGGGCCTTTAAGTGACGCGCAAGCCAGTTGATGGTGCGCATGTCCAGATGGTTGGTGGGCTCATCGAGCATGAGCACGTCATAGTCGCCGATCAGCAGGCGCGCGAGGTCCACGCGGCGGCGCTGACCGCCCGAGAGCTCGCCTACCATGCCCTCCCAGGGCACATCGCTAATGAGGCCGGCGAGGATCTGGCGCGTACGGGGGCTCGACGCCCACTCGTACTCGGGGGCGTCACCCACAACGGCATGATGCACGGTATCGGTATCGACAAGCTGGTCCTTTTGGCCGAGTAGACCGATCGTGATGCCGCGGCGGTGCGTCACGCGTCCGTCATCGGGCTCCAGCGTGCCGGCGAGCACGCTCAGCAGCGTCGACTTGCCGTCGCCGTTTTTACCGACAATACCAATGCGGTCGCCCTCGCCCACGCCGAGCGTCACGCTATCGAAAATATGCTTGGTGGGAAACTCTAGGCTGACGGAATCGCATCCCAAAAGAATCGCCATATGCCCTGCTCCTTCGTAGAAATTCAACGTTCTCCATGATAGCGAAAACCACCACAAAGGGGACGGGCGCCTTCGTGGTGGTTTTGGGCAAGCGCACCAGCACACGACACAAAAAGGCGGGCCATCTCCCGCAAGAGATGACCCGCCTCTCCAATCAGTCCCGCGGCAACCGTGGCCGCCGCGGGCCTCAAGCATGTCCCGGACTAGGAGAACATGCCGGTGAGGTAATCATTCAGCCGCTTATCCTTGGGCCGTTGGAAAATCTCGTCGGTCTCGTCGTACTCGACCATATCGCCCATGTAGAAAAACGCCGTGCGGTTGGACACGCGCGACGCCTGCTCCATGTTGTGCGTCACGATGACGATGGCGCGGTCGGCCACGATCGACGACATGAGGTCCTCGATCGCCAGCGTCGAGATGGGGTCGAGCGCCGAGCAGGGCTCGTCAAACAGGATTACGTCGGGGTTGAGCGCCAGCGTGCGCGCAATGCACAGACGCTGCTGCTGACCGCCCGAAAGCGCGTAGGCGCTCTTGTCGAGCTTGTCTTTGACCTCGTCCCACAGCGCGGCACCGCGCAGACTTTCCTCGACCATGCGGTCGAGCTCGTCACGGTCGGTGATGCCGTGGCGCTTGGGCGCAAAGGTGATGTTGTCGCGAATGGACTTGCGGAAGGGGTTTGGCTGCTGGAACACCATGCCGATGGAGCGACGCAGCTCGTACGTGTTCTCGGTCTTGGTGTTCACGTTGCGCCCGCGGTAGTTGATCTCGCCCTCCACGCGACAGCGGCGAATCTCGCGATTCATCAGGTTGAGGCTACGCAAGAAGGTCGACTTGCCGCAGCCCGAAGGCCCGATGAGCGCCATGATCTCACCCTTGTGGAAGTCGAGCGACGTATTGTGCAGCGCATGGTGGTCGCCATAGTACACGTTGACGTCCTTGGCGGAGAGCACGACCTCGTCGCTCACGGCCTTGCCGCTCACGCGCACGCGCCTCTCGCTCTCCCCCACGCTCGACAGAAAGTCCTGGGGGGTGTCGGACGTGGCCGCCTCGGTTGCGGGCGTTGCATTCATATCGCTCATTCGGCCGTCATCTTCCTTGCCAGTTGCTTGCCCACGATACGGGCGACTACGTTAAACAGCAGCACGCAAATCATCAGCAGTGCCGCGGTGCCCCAGACGATCTGCTGGGCCTCGGGGCTGCCCTCGCCATAGATCTTGTAGATGTGCACGGCCAGCGACTCGCCGGGACGGAACACGTTCCAGGCGCAGGTGGGGCTCGACAGGTTAAAGCTCAAGAAGTTGAGGCGGACCGGCGAGCTCATGCCCGAGGTAAAGAGCAGCGCCGCGGCCTCGCCAAACACGCGGCCGGCCGAAAGCACGATGCCGGTCACGATGGCGGGCATGGCCTCGGGAATCAGGATGTGCAGTGTGGCCTCCCAGCGAGTGAGGCCCATGGCCAGGCACGCATCGCGCTGGGCCTGCGGCACGTCCTCGAGCGCCTGCTGAATCACGCGCACCAGGATGGGGATGTTGAACATGGTGAGCGCGACGGCGCCGGAGATGATGGAGTACTTCCAGCCCAGCTGCACCGAGAACACCAGAAAGCCGAACATGCCGACGACGATGGAGGGCAGCGAAGACAACGTCTCGATGGCGGTCGAGGCGATGTCGCGAATGGGACCGTCGGGCGCGTATTCAACTAGGAAGACCGCGCCGCCCAGGCTGATGGGCACCGAGATGATCAGGGTAATCAGCAGCAGATAGAACGAGTCGAACAGCTGGTAGAGCACGCCGCCCTGCGTTCCGTTGGCGCGTGCGGGCTGCGTGAGAAAGCCCGGCTGGAACAGCGTCGAGATACCCTCGAACAGGATGTAGGCCACCATGGAGACGACGATAAGCATGACGATGGCGACAATCGCCGTCAGCACGCCCGTGGCGATACGGTCTTGCCTTTGGACACGCCCGAGTCTCGCCTCGTCGATATGGATGCGCGTGCTAGCCACGAGCCTTCGCCCCCTTGCGGCCAATGAGATGGATGATCAGGATAAAGATGAGGCTCATGCCCATCAGCAGCAGGCCGAGCGCCCACAGGATGTCGTCCTGGGCCGAGCCCTCGGCATAGACCGCCATGGACGTGGTGAGCGTGGTGGTGATGGTAGACGCCGGCGACAGCAGCGACGTCGGCATGGCCTCGATGCCGCCAATGACCATGCGCACGGCGAGCGTCTCGCCAAAGGCGCGGGTCATGCCAAGGATGACTGCGGTCATGAGCGAGGGCATGGCGGACTTGAGCACCACGTGCCAGATGGTCTGCCAGCGGGTGTAGCCCAGCGCGAGCGAACCCTGGCGGTAGCTATCGGGCACGGCGCGCAGGCCATCGACCGAAAGCGTGGTCATCGTCGGCAGAATCATGACTGCCAGCACGATAGCGCCGGGCAAGATACCCAGACCCGTGCTCACGTGGAAAACGCTCTTCATAAGGCCGACGACCACGTGAAAACCGATCAGGCCAAAGACGACCGAGGGAATACCGGTCAAAAGCTCAATGAGCGGCTGAAAAACCTTGGAGCCAAACTTAGGCTGAATCTCGACCGCAAAGATGGCAGAGCCGATGGCGATGGGCAGTGCGATGAGCGTGGAGAGCACCATGACCGCAAACGAGGTGACGATCAGGGGCAGGGCGCCAGTGTAGGGCAGGCCGTTTTCGGCCGTGTTGGCCAGGTCCCACTTGGTACCGATAAAAAACTCGACGATCGAGACGCCGTCCTTGAAAAAAGCCGAGAGGCCCTTTTGGGCGACCATAAAGATGAGCGCGGCAACGACAAGCGTCACGAGCGCTACGCACGCACCCGTGACGCCCAGGCCCACGTTCTCAAGCTCGCGCTTTGGCAGCTGTTTTGCCATTGCAAACCTTTCCGGGGGCGATTACTTATTTAGCGGAGACCTTGCCACTGGCGTCCTTGACGACCTTCATGGCAGAAACGGGAATAAAGCCCTGCTCCTCGACGAGCTTGCCCTGGACGTCGTCGGAAAGCATGAACTCCAGGAAGGCCTTGGTGGCCTCGTCGGCGTCCTTAGCACAGTACATGTGCTCGGTCGCCCAGATCTTGAAGGAGTCGTCGGTGACGTTTGTGCTCTTGGGCTCGACGCCCTCGACCATGATGGCGTTGAACTTGGAGTCATCGAAGTGCGAGAAGTCAAGGTAGGAGATGGCGTTGTCGGTGCTGCCCATCTGAGTCTGGACATCGCCGGACTTGTCGAGCTCGGCGTCGCCCTTAAAGTCGACGGCCTCGTCGCCAAAGACGGCGGCCTCGAAGGTGGCGCGGGTGCCGGAGCCGGCCTTGCGGTTGAGAACGACGATCTTGGCGTCGTCGCCGCCGACCTCCTTCCAGTTGGTGATCTGGCCGGAGAAGATGCCCTTGAGCTGCTCGAGGGTCAGGTCGTCGACTGTCACGTTCTTGGAGACGACGGGGCCCATGCCCACGACGGCGACCTCGTGATCGACGAGGTTCTTGACCTGATCGGCCTCGAGCTTGGTCTCGGCGAAGACATCGGAATTACCGATGGTGACGGTGCCGGCGGCGACAGCGGTCAGGCCCTTGCCCGAACCGTTGCCCGAACCGGAGACGGAGACGTCGGGGTTGGCATCCATAAACTTCTCGGCAGCAGCCTCGACGAGAGCCTGGAACGAGGAGGCGCCGTCGTAGGTTACCTCGCCCGAGACGGACTCGGCAGCAGCGGCGCTACCCTTGTCGGCGGCGTCGGTTGCGCCTGCGCCGCCGCAACCAACGAGACCGAGACCGACGATGCTGGCAAGACCACCAGCGAGGCCGAGGAACTGACGACGAGAATAAGCCTGATCGAGCATAATCTTCCTTTCATACAAGCGACTCGCGGGCACCCTGCCCGCTTTGCTGTTTGGAAAGATACGGTCTCGATCGGGCAGCGCCCGCGTCAGCTGCGCTTTATTACGGGCATCTGATAGACCCTTACCGCAAGCGCGGCTCGGCTTTACAAACGAATAACAAACCCGCCACCAAGCATGACCCGCCTTTTACACCAATAAAAACAAAGTTGCGGTGAAATAGTTCCTGCTTGGCCATCAAATGGCCCATTCTAGGAACTATTCCACCGCAACTTAAAAAGCCCGGACGAAAGGGGTGCTAAGTTGTTAAAACGCCGCAGCCTTAAAGCTCAAGCTCGTTCAAACGTAAGATCGCCACGATATAAATCTTGAGCGCCTGCTTGAGCTGTTCCTCGTTGGCGCACTCGTTGGGACCGTGCATCTGGCCGCCCCACTCGGGCAGCTCCAGACCGGTCTCCTCGGGGCCAAACGAGACGGCGCGGGCAAAGTTGCGCGCGTACGTGCCGCCGCCCATGGC
This sequence comes from uncultured bacterium, assembly GCA_905214385.1. Classification (GTDB taxonomy): domain Bacteria; phylum Actinomycetota; class Coriobacteriia; order Coriobacteriales; family Coriobacteriaceae; genus Collinsella. The sequence continues at coordinate 64,006 of CAJMMF010000002.1, read as the reverse complement.
AAAGGGCTCAGCATGCTTGCCCGTAAACTCGTTATAGGTATCAATAAGCGCCTTCACGGCCGGATCGTCGGCAGAGACCGAGAACGGCACCTTCGCACGACCCACACGGCACGTCACGCCAAAACGGCCCACGAGCGGATCGAGCTGCTCGCGGATGGTATCGGCACTCGTGCTGTCGGGGAAGCGCACGTCGATGACCTGCTCAATATGGCCATCCGCCACGCGGATGACGCCAGCGTTGCAGGTAAGCGGGCCAAACGCCGGACTCGTCGCATCGATACCCAGGCCGCGACCATAGGCGTCCGCATGCACAAAGGCCAGGAACTTGACGAACTCGTGCTCGGCAGGCGTCAGCAGGCGCTCGTCGCGTGCACCAAACGCGTCCTCGGCCTCGCGCAGATACGCCACGATCAGCCCGACGGCGTTGATCGTTCCCTCTGGCATCGAGGCATGACCGCCAATGCCGTGGGCGAAAATCTGCGCATGCCCGTTATCGAGCGCCGTGATCTCCAGGCGGTCGCCGTTCTCGACCGGCGCCGGCAGCTCATCGGCGGCAATCGCAAGCTCACAGATAGACTGCGACGGAATGGCGTTGCTCGCCTCGGCACCGCTCCAGGACACAATGCGCCCGCCGTCGATCTTGGAGCTCACAAATGTCGCCCCAAACTGGCCCTTCTCGGCATTACAGACCGGGAACTCGGCATCGGGCGTAAACAGAAAGTCGGGGTTCGCGTGGTTCTCCAGATAATGGTGAACGTCGGACATGCCCACTTCCTCATCGCAGCCCAGCAGTGCGCGGAAGGTGTAGCGCGGAACAATGCCGTGCTTGAGCAGATAGGCGCCGGCGTAGAGCGACAGCACCGCCGGACCCTTGTCGTCGATAACGCCGCGGCCGAGCAGCCAGCCCTCGCGACGCTCCATCGCAAACGGGTCGGTGTTCCAGCCCGGGCCGGCGGGCACCACGTCCACGTGGCAGATGGTCGCGAGCTGCTTGTCGCCGCGGCCAGGAATATCGGCAATGCCCACATAGCCCTCGTCGTCGCTCGTCTGATAGCCGAGCTTCTGCGCGATGCCGAGCGCACAGTCGAGCGCGTCACGGACCGGGCGGCCAAACGGCGCGCCGGGCTCTGCATCGGCAGAAACTGCCACGGACGGATAGCTCACCAGCTGCTCGATATCGGCGACGACATCTTCCCAGACCTCGTCGACATACTCGGCGACGCTCTGCTCCACCTGATTCATGGACGACCTCCTTACCAATGAGCGGCGAGCGCGCTCGCCCCTCACATTACGTCATTAGATAGCGAAAAGTTTAGCAAGCTCGGCCACCGAGTGCACCACCGCATCGGCACCCGCCGCCTCGTGCTCGCCCGGCGCCGCCGCGCCCGAATAGATGCCGATGCACGGCACGCCCATTGCGTGCGCGCCCTCCACATCGTTAAAGCGATCGCCGATCATCACGGCATCGTCGGCCGTCGCGCCGAGCGCCGCCAGGGCATCGCGGACCGAATCGGCCTTGGTCTCGCGTCCCTGCGGCGGATTCATGCCAATCACCGCCTCAAACTGAGAGAGCCCGAGCTCATGCACCATGTCGATGCACTTGGCCTCCATGCGCGACGTCGCCACGGCCATACGTTTGCCTTGGGCGACCAACCCATCCAGCAGCTCGGGGACCCCATTGAACACGGGATACTCCTCCGGTCCCAGTTCATCAAAAAAGGCGCGGTACTCATCGGCCACCACAAGCGACTCCTCGCGGGAAAAGCCGTAAAAGTCGTGAAAGCTCTTCCACAGGGGCGGCCCGATCATGCGGCGCAGATCACCCATCTGCGTCTCCGAAAACCCGCGCGCAGCCAGCGTCTTGCGCGTCGAGGTCATCACTGCCCGACCCGTATCGGCCACCGTGCCGTCAAAATCGAACAGCACAACCGGCCGCTCGCAAAGTTGCAATGCCGCCATCGGCACCCTTCTTCCCCAGTTGATTATTTCCACACCACCGCTTCAAACTGTTGACTATTCAACAATTGAACCTAGCAATGTAGAGCAACTCCACTATACTTGTCGCACTTTGCTTTCAGAAGGCGGCGCTGCCGCGCCCCAACGAAAGGTGCAATTATGTCTTTTGCCATCATAACCGACTCCACGTCGGACATCTCCCCCGCCCGTGCCCAAGAGCTCGGCATTTACGTGATTCCGCTGCATGTGATTATCGAGGGCGAGGACCTGCTCGACCAGGTGCAGATTACCGCCAAGGAATACGTCGCCCGCATGGCCGGCTCCGAGCAGCTGCCGCACACCTCGCAGCCGAGCGCCGGCGAGTTCAAGGCGCTGTTTGACCGCGTACGCGCCGATGGCCACGACAGCGCGATCTTCATCTCGCTGTGCAGCGAGTGGTCCGCCTGCTATTCCAACGCATGCCTGGTCGCCGAGACCCACGAGCTCGACGCGCGCTGCATCGATTCGCGCACCGGCTCGGGCGCCGAGGGCCTGCTGGTGGAGTACGCGCTTGCCATGCGCGAGGACGGCCGCAGCTTGGACGAGACCGAGGCGCAGATCCGCGCGACGCTGCCCGAAGCCCACCTGCTGCTGATTCCCCGCACGCTCGAGAACCTGGTCAAAAACGGCCGCGCCCCCAAGCTCGCCGGCCAGCTGACGCAGATGCTCAACATTCGCCTGGCCGTTTCGCCGGAGTGGAAATCGGGCGAGATCAAGGCAATCAAAAAGGGCCGCGGCGCCAAGCGCATCGTCGCCAACACCATGGCAGATTGCCTCGCGTTTTTGGACGAGCACCCGGGCTCAAGCGTGCGCGTGCTCACGACCGGCGCCGCCGAGGAGCAGGAACTTGTCAACGAGGCACTCGCGGGCCAGGATTACGTAGACGCCGGCACCGGCCCCATCGGCTGCACCATCGCCACCCATGTAGGCGTCGACGCCATCGCCATCAGCTACTGTCCTCGTTACCAGCCCATCCACTAGGGGCACCTTTACCACTTGCGGTGGAATAGGAACTGTTTTTGGCTTATCAGCCGCAAATCAATCCCTATTCCACCGCAACTTAGAAATCGGCGATCAGCCCAGCGGACCCTGAAACAGTTCCTGATGAGTGCCCATTCTCACCAGCCTAATCACTGGGTTAGTCTTATGGGGAAGATAAAGAACGACCACATCGACCAAGCCATCGGATAGGTGGAAATCGATGTGGCCGTTGTAGTTTCCGCCCGGGTTTGAGAGCTCGTGGGCGCCATACTCCGCCGGAAGTGACCCATGAGCCACAAGCTCTGCAACCGCCGCTTTAAACTCACTTTTTAGCTGCGGATGCATGCGCATCGTTCGTTTGTAGTCCACCTTAAATTGAGCCTCGACTTTAATCTCGAACATCGCTATTCCTCATCGAGGAATGACATAAGCTCATCAGCGTTATTGAATGACAGGCTATCGTCCGGCAAAATCCCCAGCTCATGAGCATCGGCGATCACCATGGCGCGCCTCGTCACCTCGTTGGGCACCTCCGCCCTTCCTACAATCTCAAAAGGAATCTTTCGCTGATTTACCAGCTGCCGAACGGCAAGATTGAGATAGGAATTGAGGCTGAGGCCGACCGAATCCAAGAACTCAGTCGCCTGCTCCTTGAGCCCCTCTTCGATTCGAACCGTCGTAGGCTTAACTGTTGCTGTAGACATTTGCGACCTCCTCGCCCTCGTCTTTTACACCAGTATACCCAATATAAATGGCAATCTGATGTTAGATAACATCAGATTGCCATGCGTATTCATGTCGCGTGGGCACGATTGATCTACATCAGCCCGCTGAGCGCAATGTCAACGGCCTCGTTGAGGTCGTCGGTAATGTGTACCAGATCCGGATCGAGCGGGCTAATCATACCGGTGCTCATCACCGGGCCGTTGAGCCAGTCGAATAGGCCCTGCCAGTACTCGGTGCCCACCAGCACGAGCGGCATGCGCTTGACCTTGTGCGTCTGCACCAGCGTGAGAACCTCGAACATCTCGTCGAGCGTGCCAAACCCGCCGGGAAACACAATAGCGCCGGAGCTGTATTTGACGAACATGGTCTTGCGCACAAAGAAGTAACGGAAGTCCATGCCGAGGTTCACGTATTTATTGAGCCCCTGCTCGTGCGGCAATTCAATGCCCAGGCCAACTGACTTGCCGTTGACACTCGCCGCTCCCCTGTTGGCCGCCTCCATGATGCCGGGACCGCCGCCGGTGATAACCGCCACGCCGCGCTGGGCGATTTTGCGCCCGACGGTGCGCGCCGCCTTGTAAAGCGGATCGGTCTTGGGCGTGCGGGCGCTACCGAAGATGGTCACCGCAGGTCCAAGCTCGGCAAGCGCGCCAAAACCATCGACAAACTCTGCCTGAATGCGCAGCACGCGCCACGGGTCGGCATGCAGCCAGTCGGTCGAGTCCTCGGGCGCCAGCAGGTTGGCGTAGGTGTTGTCCTTAGGAATCATGGGGCCGCGCATGACCACGGGGCCGCGGCGGTACGTCTCGTCGTAGACAGGCTCGCCCTCGACGTTCTCATTCTTAATCATGGGTACTCCTATCGAGAAAAAGAAAAACGGGCGGGGTCGACGCTGTGCGCCAAACACCCGCCCGAACATCAACTATTCGGTATGGTACCCACGATGCATTAAGTGCTTGCAAGCTATCGGTCATCGGTCGCGCAAGCGGTGTTAGCAAACGTGATGACCGGCCGGCGCTCGCCCCTTGCCGTTGCCCGCGCTCTGCAAGCGCCCGTGCTGCTCTTAGTAATCCACCGCCGCAGGGCTGTTCATCCAGTCGCTCACGAACGCGCCGTAGCGGCCCTCGATAATGGCCTGGCGGGCCCGCTGCATAAGGTTGAGCAGGTAGTAGATGTTGTGCATCGAAAGCAGAATGCCGCCGAGCATCTCCTTCTGCGTGACCATGTGACGGATGAGCGCACGGCTGTAACCGCCCGTGCACACCGGGCAGGTGCAGGTGGGGTCGATGGGGCCGTCGTCGTGCGCAAAGCGCGCGTTGCGGAAGTTAAGGCGACCTTCACTGGAGAACGCCGTACCCATGCGGCCGGTGCGCGTCGGCAGGACGCAGTCGAACATGTCGATGCCCACGCCAACGCCGCGCACGAGCGTGGTCGGGTTGCCGACACCCATCAGGTAGCGCGGCTTATGCTTGGGCATGTACTCGCTCACGAGCGGCGCCAGGGTCTCGAACATGGTCTCGTGATCCTCGCCCACCGAATAGCCACCGATACCATAGCCCGGGAAGTCGCCGCACTCCTCCAGATGGCGCAGCGAACGCAGGCGCAGATCCAGGTGCATGCCGCCCTGAACGATGCCAAAGAGCGCCTGGTCATCGCGGGTATGCGCCTTATAGCAGCGCTCGGCCCACATGCTCGACAGCTCAACGGCGCGCTCAACGTAGGCGCGCGTGGCGGGATAGCCCGGGCACTGGTCGAGCTGCATGCAGATGTCGGAGCCGAGTTTCATGGCGATTTCCATGTTGTCCTCGGGTGTCCAGAACACGTGGCGGCCGTCGTAGTCGTTGACGATAAAGCGCACGCCCTCGTCGGTGAGCTTGACCGCGTCGTTGTGGCTGAACACCTGGAAACCACCCGAGTCGGTGAGGATGGGGCCGCGCCAGTTCATAAACTTGTGCAGTCCGCCCAGCTCGGCGATGGTGTCCTCGCCGGGACGCATGGACAGGTGATAGGTGTTGGCAAGCACGATCTGGGCGCCGAGCTGTTTGACGGTCTCGGTAGGAATACCCTTGACGTTTGCCTTGGTGCCCACGGGCATGAAGATCGGTGTCTCGATGTCGCCGTGCGGGGTGTGCAGCACGCCGGCACGCGCATGTGTGGTCGGATCCTCGGCGATCAGGTCGAATTTAAAAAGGCTCTGGTCCATAAACTGGAACTCCTTGGTTGCGGCTCATACGCAAACCATTATACGGGCAACCCGCAAGAAGCACCGACTCGACAGAAACTGGCGCAAAGGGGGCAGCAAACGAGCGTGGATTTTCGGACGCTTACCTCACGAGAGTGGATAATCTCCCACTTTGGCCCGAAACACAAACCAAAAACGGGAGATTATCCACTCTCATGCGGCGGGTACTCATTTAAGTACGTCCCCAATGAGTGGAGCTATTTACCAGCCACGCCAACGCCGATGTTTTGGCAACGCCGATGTCTTGGAAATGTCAGCGAGCGGTCGCCAGAGCGAACAAATTGGCATGAAAAGAGGACGGCATAGACCTTCTGGTCATGCCGTCCTCTTTGAATGACAAGTTGTCGCTCTGGCGACCGCGCAGCGTCGAGCCGTTACGCGGTTTGGTAAAACCGCGTAACCCTACGGACGCTGGCCCATGCCGCCCTCGAGGGTGACGGTCTCTCCGTTCATGTACTTAAAGTCGGGGCCGCAGAGCTGAACGACCACGCGGCCGATCTCCTTCTCGACGTCGCCGTAGTGGCCCGCCGGCGGCATGTGGACGTTGGCCTTGAACGCCTCGGGATAGGCATCCTGGAAGTTCTCGAGCGCAGCAGTCCAGGCAAGCGGGCAAACGATGTTGACGTTGATGCCGTCCTTGCCCCACTCGTTGGCGGCGACGCGAGTCAGGCCGCGGATGCCCTCCTTGGCAGCGGCATAGCTGCACTGGCCGTAGTTGCCAAACAGGCCGGCGCCCGAAGCAAAGTTGACCACGGAGCCCTTGGTCTCCTTCAGGTGCGGATAGGCCTTCTGCATGTACAGGTAGGTGGCATACAGGCCAGAGTAAATGGCCAGGTCAAACTGGTCCATGGTGTGATCGGCAATGGTCACGCCCGAGGCGCTGGCCTGAGCGTTGTTGACGACGGCGTCGATGCGACCGAACTCCTCAATCGCTTTGTCGATGACGTTCTGGACGACGGCTTCGTTGTCCTGACCAGCCGAGACATCGGCCTGAACAGGCAGAACCTTAACGCCGTACCCCGCCTCGAGAGACTCCTTGGCAGCCTCGAGCTTGGCGACGTTGCGGCCGGTAATGACGAGGTTTGCGCCCTCCTTGGCAAAAGCGATATCGATGCCGTAGCCGATGGAGCCAGCGGAGCCGTCCTTAAGCGTAGCCTTGCCGCCGCCGGTGATAATCACGGTCTTGCCAGTGAAAAGTCCCATAAGAAAGTCCTTTCAAATCACGACGGGCACGCCCGCCGACTGCGCGCACCCAAATTCACGCGCCAAAAGCTGAAATGCAACTTTAACGTGTTCAAGTGAAAAATAAAGACCGCAGCAGGCGAACGGCACAACGTTATTCGGCGAAGGGGATGTCAAGCACGAACCGGATAAAGAGGCCGAATTTTTGTCATCCAAATGAGCTATCGAACACGTTTTGAAACTTTGCTGCGGCGCGTGGGATGTCGGCGCGAGACTTTATCATAGGGTGACAAACAACGATGAGGAGCGCATGCCTATGACAGACGAGCTGGACCCCCAGACTCAGCAGCATATTGATCATTCCGCAGACGCCATCGACGGCTGCGACACTTCTGCCAGCAGCGATGGCGGCATTGATGCCGCTGTCGAGGAGGCTCCTGCCGCCGCAGACGAGGCCGCAGACGCAAATGTCACCGCAGAGCAAGATAAAGAAGAGCAGCTAGAGCAGCCGGACCCGAGCGATACCGAGCCCAAGACTGAGAACGCCCCGCAAGCAGCAGGCCCCATCGAGGTATCTTCGGAAGAAGAGCTCGACGCCGTCATGGACTCCATGATGGATGCCGTCAAAGCGATGAAAGACGCCGTGGCCGACGCTGACGTTGACGCCGAGGAAGAGGAGGCCGCCGAGGCAGCCTCGACCTTCGTACCCGGCGAGACTCCGGTTGCCGACCAGGGCAGCACCATGCCCTCGTTTCTGCAGCTCGAGCATCCCACGATTGGCACCGATGCGGTCGACCCGCACGCAGCAGGCTTTTCTGTGATCGAAGGCGGTACCGGCAATATCGCCGTGCCGCAGACTGCCGATGCGGACGCTGCCGACACCGCTCGCCCGACCGCCCCGCACTCCTCCGCCGCGAGCCGCGATCTGGGGACCGCTGTCTCGAACACTGCGAACGCCGTGGGCACCTTTATCGCCCAGGGTGCCTCGGCCATGCGCGAGATGAACGCCGCGAAAAAGGCACTTGCCGATGCCCGCGCCCACCTGGCCGAACTTGAGCAGCGCATTGCCGATCAGGCCGAGGAACTCGAGACGCGCCAGGATATCGCAGGCCGCTACGACCAGATCGTCGCCGACCAGCGCCAGGCGATTGCCACGGCCCAAAAGACTGCAGCGGCCGCCGAGATTGATCGTGATGCCCACGCCTCCAAAGCGACAGAGCTCAAGGGTCAGCTCGAACAAATGAAGACAGAGGATGACGCGACTGAGCTCCGTCTGAAGGCCGCGCTCGACGCCGTGGAGGCCCGCGAGGCGAGCTCACGCGAGACCGGCAACCGCCTCGTTCGACGTCTTGAGGATTCCAAGCGCATCCGCGACAAGGTGAAGGCAGAGCGAGACGCCGGCATTGCCGCCGCACAACAAACCGTCGACGCCACGCGCGCCCAGCTCGAGACGCTGCGTCATGAGTATGCCGAGCTGCAACGCAATCCCTCGGCAAATCCCGCCAACTATACGGTGCGCACCAGCGAGCTCTCGATGCAGATTTCCGACACGGCAGATGCCCTGCGTAAAGCCGAAGAAGATGTCCCGCGCATCACCGCCGACCTTGAGCACTCGCTTGCCGCAGCCGAGCAGGCCGTCGAGCAGGCTCAAGCCCCCATTGCCGAAGCCAAACGCGCGCACCAAGCCGTGACGACCGAAGCCGATGCCGCGCGCGACGAGCTGCAGACGGCGAAGACCGCCGCCGCGACTCGTCAGCGCGAACTGCGCGAGAAGATCGCCGCGGAGGACAAGGCACGCCGCGAGCAGGAGCAGACCATCGCCAACGCCCAAGCAGATGCCGCACATGCACAGTCGATCATCGAACAGGCGACCGAGGTGCACGACCACCCAGAAATCACTGAGTCGCTTGCAGGATCCTTGGCCCGAGACAAAGCCGAACACGCCGAGACCGAGCAAGAAGTCGACCAGCTCGAGGCCGCCGAAGACGACGTACGAGAGCGCACCCGCGACTCACGCATCAAATTCACCGGCGCCATCGTCTGCATCGTCGCCGCAATCCTGGCGATCATCCTAGTCTGGCTGTTCGCAAGCAAGTAGTCATTGGGGACGTTCTTAAACGACTAGTCAAACAAGAACGTCCCCAACGACTAGCCCAATGACGAGAGTGGATAATCTCCCACTTTGAGCCCCCAAGCAGGCCAAAAACGGGAGATTATCCACTCTCATTCTGCAGGCACTCATTTAAGTACGTCCCCAATGAGTACCTGCCGATGCTTTGGCAAAGTCAGCGAAAACGCCCCTAAGCGAGCAAGGTGACGTGAAAGAGGAGGGCATTGACCTTCTGGTCATGCCCGACGATTGAACGTCAGATTGCCGCTCTGGCGGATTTGCAGCGTCGGCCGGTTACGTCGTTTGTAAAACGCCGTAACCTACAAAATGAGCATCGCGTCGCCAAAGCTGAAGAAGCGGTAGCGCTCTTCGATAGCAGCGGCGTAGGCATCCATGATCTGGTCGCGGGTGGCAAGCGCGCTCACGAGCATCATGAGCGTGGAGCGCGGCACGTGGAAGTTTGTGATCAGCGCGTCGACCACGTGATAGGTCGATCCGGGCATGAGGTAGAGCTGCGTCGTGGCGTTCTCGCGCACCACGATGTCACCGCGGCCAAGTGTATCGGCCCCGTCCTCGCGGCCCTCAAAATAGCGCGCCGTCACGGCCGGATCGGACACCGGTGCCTCAGCGTCAAAGGCGCTCTCGAGCGAGCGCACTGCGGTGGTACCGACAGCAATCACGCGGTGTCCCTCGGCCTTAGCCTTATGCACGGCGTCGACAACCTCCTGCGACACGTGGTAGCGCTCGGTGTGCATCACGTGCTGCGTGGGGTCGTCCTCCTCCACCAGACGGAAGGTATCGATGCCCACCTCGAGTTCGACGGCGGCAAACTTGGCACCCTTGGCCTCGATGGCAGCCATAAGCTCGGGCGTAAAGTGCAGACCCGCCGTGGGAGCGGCAGCCGAGTGCTCCTCCTTCATGGCGTAGACGGTCTGGTACTTCTCGGGATCGCCCTCGTAATCGGTAATGTAGGGCGGCAGCGGCACGTGACCGGCAGCATGAATGGCCTCGTCGAGCGTGCGCGGCTCGCCGGCGGCATTGCAGCCGGCCGGCTCAAAGCGCACCAGACGGCCTCCGCGGCTATCGGTGACAAAGTCGATGACCTCGGCCGTCAGCACCACGGGAGCCCCCTCGGGCGCATGGGCGCCACCGGCGCGATACTCAATCTGAGCACCGGGCTTCAGGCGCTTACCCGGCTTGACCAGGCACTCCCAAACGTGGCCCAGCGGGTCAACATCCTCACGGCGCTTGAGCAGCAGCGTCTCGACCACGCCACCCGAGCCGGCTTTGCGACCGATCAGGCGGGCCGGCATCACACGCGTCTTGTTGATGACGAGCACATCGCCCGGCTCGATATAGTCGATGATGTCGCGGAAGATGCGGTGCTCAACGGTACCGCCGTGCTCCAGCGGCTTCCCCGCCTGGGAGCCTTTGCGATCCACCACCAGCAGGCGGCAGGAGTCGCGCGGCTCGGCAGGAGCCTGGGCAATCAGTTCCTCAGGAAGGTTGTAGTCAAAATCATCGGTACGCATCTTTGCCTCTTTCACAAAGCGCGTCAGTCGAAAAAATCGACTGACGCGCGCATCATTCTCCCCTGTATCCTATCAGCTTGTTGAGAGAAATATAGTATGGCAAACAGATTTGCGACTGTTTTCTCAACGCCCCGCTACTTAAGCGTTGCGTACATCACCGCCTTAATCGTATGCATGCGATTCTCCGCTTCTTGGAAAACACGAGACTTATCGGACTCAAAAACCTCGTCCGTGACTTCCATTTCGGTGACTCCAAACTTCTCAGCAATTTCGGCACCAACAGTAGTATTAGTATCGTGAAAGCTCGGAAGGCAGTGGAGGAAAATTGCCTCGGGCTTTGCCATAGACATCACCTCAGCGGTCACACGATACGGCGACATGAGCTTAATGCGGCTTTCCCACAGCTCTGCGGGCTGACCCATGCCAACCCAAACATCCGTGTAAATTACATCGGCATCACGAGCGCCTTCCTCAATATCCTCTGTAATGGTAATCGTCGATCCATGCTCGGCCGCAATACGACTACATTCTGCAAGGAGTTCAGGATCATAGGATGTAGCCCCCTCCGAATTTCCCCCGATTGGGCCGCAAGAACAGTAGTTAATGCCGAGCTTAGCGCAAATGACCATGAGCGAATCGGCGACGTTTCCGGCCGCCTTACCAAAAAATGTAAGTTTCCTGCCCTTAATCTCTCCAAACTCTTCACGCATGGTCAGAATATCGGCAAGCACTTGAGTCGGGTGGAATTCAGTAGTCAGCCCATTCCAAACGGGAACCCCAGCTTTTGCAGCAAGCTCCTCAACCTTCGCCTGTTCAAAGCCGCGGTATTCAATTCCGTCATACATGCGGCCAAGGACGCGAGCCGTGTCCTCAATCGACTCCTTTTTGCCCATCTGGGACGAGCCCGGATCCAAATAAGTTACACCCATGCCAAGGTCAAGTGCACCAACTTCGAAGGCGCAGCGAGTACGCGTGGAAGTCTTCTCAAATAGCAAAACAATATTCTTGCCTTCAAGGTATTTATGCGGAACACCGGCACGCTTCATGCTTTTGAAGTTAGCAGAAAGCTCAAGCAGATACTCAATCTCTTCCGTCGTGTAATCAAGCAGCTTCAGAAAACTGCGACCAGCGATATTAACACCCATATTCGCCATCTCCTATCACAGTGGATTTGCAACTAAATATCTTCGCGCCAGAAGGGCATGCTCATGCAGCGCGGGCCGCCACGACCGCGGGACAGTTCCTCGGAGGGAACGACCAAAAGTTCCAAACCGTTCTTGTAGAGCTCATCATTTGTGACAACATTGCGCTCGTAAACACAGACTTTACCAGGAGCAACGGCAAGAGTGTTCGACCCGTCGTTCCACTGCTCGCGAGACGCCTCAACCATATCGCCGGCACCGCACTCAATAAGCTGCACCTTCTCCACGCCAGTAGCCATTTCAAGAATATGCTCAAGCGTGTCATCAATCTCTTGAACAGCGACCATTCCCTCAGAGTCACCACGAGTCAGACGATAAACACGAAGGGTCTCAAAAATACCGGGATAAACTGTAAACTTATCGAAATCCACCATGGTGCAAACGGTGTCAAGATGCATGTAAGCATAGCCGTTGGGGATTTTAATAGCGTAAACGGTATCGATCTCAGAATTCCCAGATCCCCAGAACAAATTCTTTGCAAGCTCCTCAATCGCAGCCGCCTCAGTTCGCTGGCTAATTCCAATAGCCAAGGTATGAGCGTTAATGTTAAGCACATCACCGCCCTCGATATGCCAGGGATTCTTATGGTCGTACCAAATCGGAGTCCCTGCATAATCGGGATGGTATTTGAAAATCGCTTCATAGAAGGGCACTTCACGATCTCGCTGTTTCCAATACATATGGTGAAGCAGAACGCCTTTGCCCACAGAAGCAAGAGGATCGCGAGAGAAATATGAACTCGGAAGAGGCTTCAACACCAAATCATCGGGCTTCGCATCCTCATTATCCATCATGCTAAGCGTAGTCGAGACGCGAGGCAGCTCAAGGTCACGATAACGATACCCCCCCATAGCCTCAAGTACAAACTGATACGAATCTGAAATAGCGTCGAGCTTTTCACGAACAGCCTGCTCAAGCATAGGATTGACAATTCCGCTCTCAGCCATAAATGTATCGGTAAACTCAGCGCGAGCCGAGGGGCATGCATCCAGCGCTTCAGCAACGAGTTTCTCCATATAGAGAACTTCAACACCTTCGCTCCTCAGAAGATCCGCAAAGGCATCATGCTCCTTTTGAGCCACATCAAGATAGAAACAGTCGTGAATCCAGACATCCTCGAACTCTTCTGCCTTTACGTTCACAAGGTCACGACCGGGGCGGTGAAGCACAACTTTCTTGAGCTTACCAATCTCGCTGTGTACATTCAGTCCTTTAGGCATTCCTGTTACTCCATTTCAGCCATGAAACCTACAGGGCAATAAGTCCCGAGATTGCTACGAATACGATATTGATGAGCGACACGACCAAGAAGAATTTCCAAACGGTCTTCCACCACTGGCCAAGCTTGATCTTGCACACGCCCAAACCCGCTACAAGAATGGCGCTAGTAGGACAGATCAAAGACATCGTCGCGCTACCCATGGAGAGAGCCCACACGGCAGCCTCGGGATTAAGGCCCATGAGTTCGGTCAAAGGTCCAAAAATGGGAGCGGTCAGTGCTGCAAGGCCAGATGAGCTGGGAACCAGGATCGCCAGGAGGTTCTCAACCGCATAAAGAAGCGTAGTAAAGAGAACCGCCGGGATGCCGCCCAGACCAGTGGCGAGCGCATTGAGGATGGTATCGATGATCATGCCGTCAGAGGCAATGACAAGGATGCCACGCGCAAGTCCAACGACAATTGCCGAGAAAGCAAAGTCAGCGATACCCGCAACAAATTCCTGAGCGATGACGTCCTGACTAAAGCCCGCAATAACACCAGCCAACAAGCCCATGGCCAAAAAGACCGCAGAAATCTCGTTCATATACCAGCCCTGGGTCACAAGTCCCCAGATGATAAGGCACATTCCAGCGATAAATACCGCAAGCACGCCTTTTTGACGACCCGTAAATTCCGCATCAAGGGCAGATTCATCGGCAGCGAACTCGACTTTCTTGGCGATATCATCCTCAAATGTGATCGATGACTCAGGATTCTTCTTTACCCTTCGTGCATAGAGGACAACCCAAGTAATTGCAATGGCGGTCAAAACAACCCAGGCAATCATACGCAGCCACAGCTGGGGGTTGCCCTGAATACCAAGAATACCTTGCGCAATGAGAACATTAAACGGATTAATCGTTGAGGCGATGTAACCCGTGCGCGCTCCAACGAACACGACCATGAACGCCGTCATCGAGTCGAAGCCCATAGCCATCATAATTGGCATGAAGATCGCAAAGAACGGGAGAGTTTCTTCCGCCATGCCAAAGCTCGTTCCGCCCAATGCAAAGAGAACCATCGCAATGGGAATAATTAGAATGTCTTTGTTCTTAAAGCGGCGAACGACACGACCCATTCCGCTCGTGATAGCGCCCGTTTTAGTAATAACCTGAAACGAACCGCCCACAATCAAGATGAATGCAACGACCTCAATTGCCTCTTGTATACCGCGCGTTGGAGCCTGAAGAACATCGAAGACACCTTGTCTGAGATCTACTTCATCCCCGGTTTCCTCGTCAATATATGTCTTTTCACTCTGCTCATACGTACCTGCGACAGTGACTTCACGACCGTTCACCTCCTGACGCTGATAGGACCCAGAGGGAACAATCCACGTGAGAACAGCGAAGATGACCATAAGTGCAAAGATGATCGCATATACGTGCGGGACCTTGAACTGCTTGATGCCTTTCGAACTTTCCGCTGCCATATCTCCTCCTTCATTCCTTTTCCCATCTATCCAGCTGGCACCATAAATGTATGAGGTTGCTCAGCGGTGGTCGGCCAACCATCGCTATCGTGTCGCTTTTCACCTATGAACGGCAGCTAAAGTGACGTTATTAATCAATCTGATATTTAAAATTGATGTTATTTGTCAATTACATACGTCTTTTAACTTTTCCGCAACACAACAAGGAACCTGCCTTAGCCTTATATAAAAACCAGCAGGACAGGAGACAGACATGCAAGGCATACACATAACAAATGAAATCGGTCATTTAAAAGCCGTACTTGTCCATCGACCAGGAGCTGAAACACAAAACTACCCTGATGCCGACTTCAGCCAAGTTTTCTCCCTGCGAAAATGGAGCGGTCGTTTTGACCTCGACAAAGCAATGTATGAGCACGATTCCATGGTTCAATTGCTTGAGAAGCATGGCGTAGAAACCATTGAAATTAGGGACCTTCTCGAAGACTCACTTGAAACTGAGCCCCAATCACTTAAATATTTTATTGATGACTACCTCCGTTGCAGCGGGGCAACAGGCAGAGAGTTCCTCGAGGCAATAACCCAGCTGTTTGAGAACGCTAAGAACACCCAGGAATTGGTGAATATAGTACTTAACGGCATTCGCTTTGGAGACACTGAGCTATGTTCAAACCAGTCGGAAACACTACGGGCGCTCGTGCACGAGCAATTTGATCCCGCCTCGCTCTTGGTCAATCCCCTCAACACGCTTTTTTTCACTCGTGATCCTGCTGTGGTAGTCGGAGACGGCATCATCCTAAATCATATGTATTGGCCTGAGCGTGATCGTGAGGTCGCCTTATACCGGCAGATATTCACCCACCACAAGATCATGGGAGAAACTCCAATATGTGATTTGAACAGGAGTAGCTACCATATAGAAGGCGGAGACATTATTGTTATCAGTGCTAAGACAATATTAGTTGGAATCTCTGACCGAACTGAACCCGCCGCCGTCGAGTCACTTGCCAAAGAGCTCCTGACCTCAAATAAATTCCAGACCACCGAGCTAATTGCGATTCGAGTCCCCTCTGACGGGCTGCGTATCCACCTCGATACGTTCATAAGTAGAATTGATCACGACGCGTTCCTCATCGATCGTGAGATATGCAATGCCGTTGATGCATACAGCATTCAACTAAAACGATCCGGAAGGGGCCTTACGATCACTCCTATCGATCGCACGATTCCGGAAATACTCTCTGCAGCCTGTTGCGAACCAATAAAAGTGATTGACTGCGGAGGCGGGAATCAAACCGCCTACGAAAGAGAACGCCGGAACAACGCAACGTCTATCCTTGCGCTCTCGCCAGGAAAACTATGCGTATATGAAGAAAACGTTTGGACCAACGAAGCGCTTGAGAAAGCAGGAATGGAATTATTCCCGCTATCCATTGACGAGCTCACCAAAGGCTATGGTGGCACAAACTGTCTATGCCTCCCTCTGTGGCGAGAGGATCTATAGCCATGGGCTTCGGGGCAAATATTCGTAAACTCCGCACCATGGAGCATCTTGGTCAGGCGCAACTTGCAGAGATGTTGGGGGTATCTAAAGAGACCGTTTGTCGTTGGGAAAAAAGTCGGTATGCCCCCCGTGAGCGCTATATTGAAAAGTTACAAGCGCTCTTCGGTTGCACCCGCGATGAACTTGTTGGCGAGGAAAACGGTTTGGCTGTAAAGCTCGCAAATAAAAGAATCGTCACCGACGAAGACCCTGCTATCCACGAAATGGAGGGCACATTTCCCGTCATCGATATCGAATCGCAAAAGCGCCGCATCACGCACGGCCAACAAAATGCTTGCGCGCCTGTAGACGTAGCCAAACGTCACCCACATAGCGTTTTCGTTAAAATCAAAGGCGACGAAATGTCCCGCATTTACCCTCCCGGCAGCTTACTACTTGTCGATACCACCGCAAAGCCTTGGAACGGCTGTGCTGTATTGGCGCTCACAGACGGTAAAACACCGGTAATTAGGCGATTTGCAGAAGGAAACGACATGATTGTGCTGTCGTCCCATTCATATGCAACAGCAAGTCCGGATCTGATGTTTAACAAACGGAGGATTAGAATCATAGGAGTCGTCGTTTGGTATCAAGCGAGCCACGATCACACGCTTAATTAAATCGACTTTCCCAAAAACGACCGTACCGCGCAGACAGCTCAAAGTCCCAGCCCAAATGAACTACTTTTTGGCGGCTTTGCGCTCGTCGCGGATGCGGGCGCGATCCATGGCCGCCTCGACCGCCGAGAAACGGCAGCCGCAGTAATTCTGCCGATACATGCCCAGCTCACGCGAACGGCGCGTAGCCTCGGGATAATACGGGCGAAAATCGCGAATCACCGGGGTGAGACCGCGGGCGGCAGCCAGACGCTCCAAAACATCATTGCAGGTGTCGAACAGCTGATACGGCGAGACGGCGAGCGTCGTACCCACATATTCGAACCCGCGATCCTGGGCCACGCGGCACGCTTCGGCCAAGCGCAAGGCATAGCACGCACGACAGCGACGGGGTCGATCGGCGCCCAACGGGGCCACACCGGCCTCCCAGCGCTCGCGGTCCTCGCCTGCCTCGATAAGCTCGATGTCGCCATCGGCACACCACCGGCGCAGCTCGTCCAAGCGCCGCTGCCATTCATCGCGCGGTTGAATATTGGGGTTGGTCCAGCAAATCGTGGGCTCAAACCCTTCCTCGCGCAGCAGACGGACCGGCTCAAGCGAGCACGGCGCACAGCAGGCGTGCAACAACAACGGCTTCATCAGCATCTCCTCCCCTGCAATGATTTTTTAATCCCCGTCCCAGAAAAATCATCCAAAAAGACTACCTTGCGAAAAAGCGCACGCCAAAGGATGTGTCCTCACAGGCGACAATGCGGCGGTCGCGCAGGATGGTCCGCACGTAATACCAGTCGCCCACACAGCCCGACAAGTGCAGACCAGCTGCCAAGTAGCACAGCAGCGGATAACCCGAGCATGCAAACCCCAAGGCAAACGCCGCCGTCAAAACAACCGTCGGCGCCAGGCAAACCGCCATGTACCGCCGGCGCGAATACACAACGTCCTCGGCGCAGGCGTAGATCATCGCCGTCTCGCGATTCGCCCCAAAGGTCACATGCGCACCCGCAGGCGCCAGCAGCTTAAAGAACACCGCGTGCACCAGCTCGTGCACGGCAAATGACGCCGCCGAAACCGCGGCCAAGCCGACTATCCAGCCCACGACAGCCATCCAGCTGCCCGCTTCAACCGCATCCAAGTCCGCGGGCCCGCCCAGCAGCATAAACACCGGCACCAGGCACACAGCAAATGCGCCAAGCACGACCATCCCCCACACGAAGCAAGCGTGCAGAAAATCCTCGTCCTCAAACGCATGTATGTTGGAAATCTCATTCATAGCATCTTAGGATAGCGCCCCTGCCACGTACCCGTCCGCATGTGCGATAATGTCGAACGATATGCACGAATTGACCACTGCGCCGCCGAGCCCCGCGCCCGGCCGCGCTCTCACCTTATGCGAAGGAGTCCCATGGCATCCAAATACTCCATGAACGACCGTCCCAGCTGGCCGCGCCGCGCCATCGTTACCGCCGGCGAGCCCTATGGCAACAAGGGCCTGCACTTTGGCCACGTCGGCGGCGTCTTTGTCCCGGCCGACTTCTTCGCCCGCTTCCTGCGCGACCGTCTGGGCCGCGAGAACGTCATCTTCACCTCGGGCACCGACTGCTACGGCTCGCCCATCATGGAGAGCTACCGCAAGCTCAAGGAGAACGAGGGCTACGACAAGTCCATTAGCGAGTACGTCGAGTCCAATCACTCCCGCCAGGCCGCGACCCTCAACAACTACAACATCAGCTGCGATATCTACGGCGGCTCGGGCCTTGAGCCGGCTGCGCAGATCCATAACGAGGTTACCGCCGAGATTATCGAGCGCTTGCACGAGCAGGGCACCATCTCCAAGCGCTCCACGCTGCAGTTCTACGATGCCAAGGCCGGCACGTTCCTCAACGGCCGCCAGGTCATCGGCCGCTGCCCCATCCAGGGCTGCAAGTCCGAGAAGGCTTATGCCGACGAGTGCGATCTGGGCCACCAGTTTGAGCCCGAGGAGCTCATCGCGCCCAAGAGCCAGCTCACCGGCGAGGTGCCCGAGCTGCGCCCGGTCGACAATCTCTACTTTGATCTGCCG
The DNA here is from genome assembly GCA_905214385.1 of uncultured bacterium. Lineage (GTDB taxonomy): Bacteria > Actinomycetota > Coriobacteriia > Coriobacteriales > Coriobacteriaceae > Collinsella. The sequence continues at coordinate 45,126 of CAJMMF010000002.1, read as the reverse complement.
GCCTACCTCGACTTTATGAAGACCTATACCGCCAAGCTCGCCCAGAACCCGCAGGTTCGCTCCGTGGTCTCCAAGACCATGGAGGAGTGGCTGCTGCCGGCTCAGCTCTACATCCAGAACAAGTTCCGCGAGGCCTTCGATGCCGTCGAGGGCCAGCTCCCCGAGCACACCGTGCTGGAGCCCGAGGGCAACAAGAGCAGCTTTACCGTCACCTTCCCCAGCTGGAAGGAGCGCGACGACGCCCACGCGGTGCTCGCCAACGGCGGCGTGCGCTTCCGCAGCGGCAAGGCGCTCGTGCCCTTCCGCATCACCGGCAACATCGGCTGGGGCGTTCCGGTGCCCGAGGTTGACGGCGTAACCGACGTCACCTGCTGGTGCTGGCCCGAGAGCCTGTGGGCGCCCATCAGCTACACTCGCACCGTGCTCGCACGCGATGCCAAGGCCGCCGGCGTGACCGAGGGCGTCGCCGCCCAGGATGCCGCCCTCATGGGCGAGCCCGCCGCCGATTCCACGCAGGTCCCCGTGCCCACCTACCAGCACAGCTCGCTCGACTGGCGCGACTGGTGGTGCTCGGACGACGCGCAGATCTACCAGTTCATCGGTCAGGACAACATCTATTTCTACTGCATCGCGCAAACCGCCATGTGGGAGGCCCTGGGTTGGGACCTTACGCAGAGCACCGTCAGCGCCTGCTATCACCTGCTCTACATGGGCAAAAAGGCCAGCTCGTCCTCGCAGACGCCTCCCCCGCCGGCAGACGACCTGCTCAACCACTACACCTGCGAGCAGATGCGCGCGCACTGGCTGTCGCTCGGCCTATCCGAGAAGCCGGTGAGCTTTAGCCCCAAGGCATACGACACGCGTGTGACCGGCAAGGACAAGGACGGCAACGAGGTACGCGCCTGCGACGACAAGCGCGTTATCGACCCGGCCCTTAAGGAGAGCGCCCTTTTGACCGGCGTGTTCAACCGTCTGGCCCGCAGCTGCTTCTACGGCGTCGCCGTCAAGGAAGGCGACGAGAGCCCCTACCGCAACGGCTGCATCCCCGCCGGTGCCGCTTCTGACACCGTGGTCGAAGCCGCCCAGCAGGCAGCCCTCGCCTTTGAGCAGGCCATGTACAAGTTCGAGACGCACCGCGCGCTTGCCGTGTGCGACGACTACCTGCGCGCCGCCAACAAGCGCTGGAGCGACGCCTCCAAGGCCGCCAACAAGCTCGAGGGCGAGCCGGCCAATGCCGCGATGACGCAGGCCCTTGTCGACGCCTTTACCGAGCTGCGCGTGGCGACCGTCCTGATGCACGGTATTGTGCCGGCCGGTTGCGAGCTCATCTGCGAGTACTTCGACGTCGACCCGGTCGCTTTCTTTAGCTGGGATAACATCTTTGCCTCCACGGACGAGTTCGTGGAGATCCTGGGCGAGAAGCCCGGCGAGCACCGCGTGAAGCCGCTGCCCCCGCGCTTCGACTTCTTTAGCAAGCACGAGAGCCAGTACTAAACACTCGACATGTAACGGAATGGGAAGGAAAGACGGATGTCCAAGCCGCGTCGTCGTAAGCAGAAAAAGCAGGTCAAGGCCGAGCTCAAGCTCAGGCAGTTTGCCGCCACCGAGCTTTCCGACCAGCTTGCCGCCCTTCCTTGCGCCGCCGACCTGCCGCGCTTTATGGTCGACACGGTCGCCGGCGCCTATGCGCCCGCCGATGCCGAGCTCATGATCAAGGGCTTCGGCGCCGCGGCCACACGCCCGGTCACGCTGCGCGCCAACACGCTCAAGGCAACCGCCGAGGACATCGCTGCGGCGCTCGATGCCGCCGGCATCGCCCACAACCCCGTCGCCTGGTACCCAGACGCCTTCATCCTGCCCGACGCCCAGGTTTCCGACCTGTGGGACCTCGACATCTACCGCGACGGCAAGATCTACTTGCAAAGTCTGTCGTCCATGATGCCGCCGTTGGTCCTGGGCGCCCAGGCATGCGAGGACATCCTGGACATGTGCGCGGCCCCCGGTGGCAAGACGACGCAGATCGCCGCCCTCACGCAGGGCCAGGCGCACCTTACCGCCTGCGAGATGAGCATTCCCCGCGCCGAGAAGCTCGAAGCCAACCTCCACCGCCAAGGCGCAAAAAACGTGCCCGTCATGCGCATCGACGCACGCGAGCTCGACGAGTTCTTCCGCTTTGACCGTATCCTGCTCGACGCTCCCTGCACCGGCACGGGCACAGTCGTCAGCGGCAACGAGAAGAGCCTGCGCGGCCTCACCGAGCAGTTGCTGAGCAGGTGCGCCCGCTCGCAGCGAGCACTTCTGGACCGCGCCATGGGAGCCCTCAAACCGGGCGGCACGCTCGTCTATTCGACTTGTTCGATCTTGCCGCAGGAAAACGAGGACGCCCTGCAAGAGGCCCTCGACAAGCACATGGACTGCGAGCTTATCCCCCTCGATGGCACGCCGAGCGAAAGTGAGGCACGCCGCGCCCAGGAAGCTGGTGAGGAGCCGCGCATCGAGTCCAACGCCCTGACCGAAGCCATTGCCGCGGGTCAGGTATCGGCCATCGCCAACGGCCTGCCCGGCACGCTCACCATTCCGCCCAGCCGCGACTTTGAGGGCTTCTACATTGCCCTGATCCGAAAACGCAGTTAGCGCACGGATCCAAAACTCAACAAGCTATCTCCGTGCGCGTTTGCCCTGCTGGTCGCGATGCCGTTTAAGCATCGTGCGCTCCTTGCGTTCGGCCCTTTTGCCCTTAATGGCCGTGACCACAAAGTAGATGACCGCGGCGGCTACGATTGCGCCCACGCATAGGCCAATCGAGCCCAACATTGCCGAAAATTCCATACCGCGTCACCTCTCTTTTAAACGGGACTTTCAAGATAGCACCTCGATCCCCGCCACCACAGCTCCTTCACGTTCGCCGGCCCTTCGGTCTAACGGATGGCGCGGCGGGGAAAAATCAACTCGTCAAACGGTTTAGCAAGCACAACGCTGCCGGCACCCTGCCGGCCGTCATCACATAGAATCGAGCCTCCATGGATACCCTCAACGATCTAAATGAGCGCGTCGACGCCTTCGTCGGCACCAGCTCCTTCGACACGCCTGCCGCGGCAAACGACCAACCCCCCATCGATGTGCCCGCCGAGGTTCACGAGGACATCGTCGCCTCGGTCGATTTCTCCGAGGTCGAGCTCGCAGACGAGTTCACCGAGCCCCAGGTAGCCGTGACCCCCAACGGACTGCTCCCCATGGAGCCGCTGCCCATCGACGGGCGTTTGCGCAAGGCGGCCCTTCGCATGCCTGACGAGATTGAGGAGGCCAGCGGCTTCACGCTCTTTGGCCGCCGCATCAAGTCGCTCATTTACACCACCGATGTCGCGGTTATCCGCAACTCCAACGCCGATGCCGTCTTTGCGGTCTACCCTTTCACGCCGCAGCCCGCCATTACGCAAGCGCTGCTGACCGTCGCCGAGTGCCCGGTCTTTGTAGGTGTGGGCGGTGGCACCACCACTGGTAAGCGCTCCGTGCAGATGGCAGCCGTCTCCGAGATGCAGGGCGCGGCGGGATGCGTGGTCAACTCCCCCGCCACCGCCGAGATGGTCGAGCACATCACCAACATCGCCGACATCCCCGTCATCGCTACGGTCGTTCGCTGCGACGACGATGCCCACGCCAAGGTGCGCGCTGGAGCCAAGATTCTCAACATCGCCGCCGGCAAGAACACGCCCCAGGTCCTACGCGAGCTGCGCAAGCACTATCCCAACCTGCCGCTCATCGCGCCGGGCGGCAAGACGCCAGAGAGCATCCGTGAAACCATCGCCGCCGGCGCCAACGCCATCATCTGGACGCCGCCTTCGGCCCAGCAGCTACAGACCGACATGATGCAGCGTTATCGCAAGATGAAGGAAGACGCCACACCTGTCATCTCGCACGACGATGTGCCCATTATCGACCAGGTCTCCGCCGCCGAGGTCAGCCAGGTCGAGAACATGAATCCCGACGTGCCGATTCCCGACGAAGTCATCGAGCGCGTCGCTTCGATCCACGAGCGCGTCGAGGAGCATCGCGCCAACCGCGGCCTCAAGCCGTCACTGCACGGCTTCTTCTTCCGCGGAAAGAAACGCTAGCAAAACATCTTGGCCCGCCCCATAAACGTGAGGCGGGCCGTTTTCGTTTGGGCAATCATGCAGCGATGTGATGGGGCAAATTAATCCACGCGCTTGTCGCCCATAAAGAAGAGCGCCACCGTACCAGGTCCGGTATGCGAGCCAATCAGAGTACCGATGTTATTGATCTCAATCTTGCCTTTAAGCTGCGGAACCTGTTCCTCAATCAGCGCCGCAACTGCTTCGGCATCCTCGCGGCACGCCGAGTGCGACATGATGCACTTACCCGAATAATCCGCACCGTCCTGCACGTGTGCCATCATGGTCTTAGCCATCTCGGAAATCGCGCGCTTCTTAGTGCGAATCTTCTCACGTGGCGACAGCTTGCCGTCGCAATCGACCGTCATAAGTGGGCAAATCTTAAGCGCCGTGCCGATGATCGCGCTCGCAGCCGAAATGCGACCGCCGCGCAGGTAGCTCGACAGATCGGTCGAGAAGAACCAGTGGTGCAGGTTGAGCTTATGCTCCTCGATCCAAGCGGCCGTCTCGTCGAGTGAAGCCCCGCTATCGCGCACGTCGGCGGCACATTCCGCCAGCAGGCCAAAGCCCGAAGACGCTGCCAGCGAATCGATGACGCGCACCTTGCCGCCCTGGGGATAGCGATCCGCGAGCATCTGCGCCGCAACGCAGGCCGATCCATACGTGCCCGAAATACCCGACGACAACGTCAGGTGCAGCACGTCTTTGCCCTCGGCAACAAGCGGCTCCCAAAACTCCTCATACTCACCCACGCTCACCTGAGACGTCTTGGGCATGGCGCCCGCGGATATCTGGGCAAAAAACTCGTCCGGCGTAATCGACTGATACAGATCGTCCGCATAGACAACATCGTCGATCTCGTAATGAAAACACACGACAGGGATATTGCGCGATTCAAAGAACTCCCGAGTTCGATCGGCGGCGGATTCACAGGTCAGGACAAAATCACTCATATGAGGCTCCTTACGTATAGTTATAAAAATTATCGCACAGCAAGCATAAATACGGTACAAATGTCCACTATTTACCAAATAGAGCCAAAGGTGGTGAACATCTTTACCGTCATCATCTCTATCGATCCCGGAGGCATACGTCTGCAAAAACGACCCTACGTCTCCACCCAACCGCCATATCTACCTCAACTAAATCGATTTACCAAACCGTTCGGCCAACAATTCGACCTCCCACCCCCAATCGAAACAAAAGCGGCGCATACTGATAAACGTTTGACGCTGTTTATCAGTTTTACCAACCCCATCGGAAGGTGTTTCATGGTCGCATTCGATCGCAATCCGCAAGACTTCAGGTATCTGCGTCTGCTGTCGAAACAATTTCCCACCGAGCAATCCGCGTTTACCGAGATCATCAATCTCTCGGCCATCCTCAACCTGCCCAAAGGCACCGAGCATTTTATGAGCGACGTGCATGGCGAGTACGAAGCCTTTATGCACATCCTCAACAACTGCTCGGGCGTCGTGCGCGAGCATGTCGACGAGATTTTTGGCGGCACGCTTTCCTTTGACGAAAAGGGCGAGCTGTGCACGCTCATCTACTACCCGCACGAGAAGATCGAGCTGGTCCGCAGCCAGCGCGAGGACTCGCCCACCTGGTACAAGACGATGCTTGACCAACTCATTGTGGTTGCCCGCTCGCTTTCGAGCCGTTATACGCGCTCCAAGGTGCGTAAGGCCATCCCACGCGATTACGCCTATATCATCGACGAGCTGCTGCACACGCACCCGGACGAGAACAACTATCGCGTGCGCTATCACGAGCGCATCGTGGAGTCCATCCTGGAGACCGCAAGCGCCGACGACTTTATCGAGTCGCTTGCCTCGCTCATCAAGCGCCTGGCCGTCGACCACCTGCACCTGGTGGGCGACATCTTCGACCGCGGTGGCGGCGCGGCCAAGATTATGGACCGCCTGCTCACCTACCATTCACTCGACATCCAGTGGGGCAACCACGACCTGCTGTGGATGGGCGCTGCGGCCGGTGAGCCCGCCTGCATCGCCACGGTGCTGCGCAACAACCTACGCTACGACAACTACGAGATCCTGGAGAACGACTACGGCATCTCGCTGCGTGAGCTTGTCGCCTTTGCCGATGCCACCTACACCGCCGGTGAGTCCATCACCCCGCTGATCAAGGCCATCAACGTGCTGCTCTTTAAGCTCGAGGGCCAGATTATCCAGCGTCACCCGGAGTTCGACATGGCCGACCGCCTGCTGCTCGACAAGGTCGACCACGACGCCGGCACGGTCACCCTCGCCGACGGCAGCGTATGGCCGCTCACGACCAACGACTTCCCCACCGTCGATCCGGCGGACCCCTACACGCTCACACCCGAGGAGCAGCACATCATCGACAAGCTCGTGTCCGAGTTTGTCACCGCCGATCATCTACATCGCCACATCGATTTCCTCTATACCCACGGCTCCATGTATAAGGTCGCCAACGGCAATCTACTCTTCCACGGCTGCGTGCCGCTCAACGAAGACGGCACCTTTAGCAGCATGAAATGCCTGGGCACCTGGCACGCTGGCCGCGATTATCTCGATTTTTGCGACCACATCGCCCGCCGCGCCTGGCGCGTGGGCGACCGCGACGCTCTCGACTGGATGTGGTACCTGTGGATTGGCTTTAACTCACCCGCCAGCGGACGCCTGGTGCGCACCTTTGAGCGCGCCTATATCGCCGATAAGAGCACCTGGGTCGAGCCGATGGACCCGTACTTTACGCTTACCAAGTCGCCCTCGGTCTGCGACGACATCATGCGCGAGTTTGGTGTCGCGCCCATGGCATGTTCACCGACCGGCCACATCATCAACGGCCACACGCCCGTTAAAACCACCAAGGGCGAGCAGCCCATCCGCGCCGAGGGCAAGCTGCTGGTCATCGATGGCGGCTTCTGCCGCGCTTACCATCCCAAGACGGGTATCGCCGGCTATACGCTCATCTCGAGCTCACGCGGCTGCCGTCTCAAGTCGCACCGAGCCTTTACGACGGTTGCCGAGGCACTCACGCGCAACGTGGACATCGAAAGCGAGACCAACCGTTTTGACCAAGCAGACCGTCGCCGCATGGTGAGCGACACCGATACTGGCGCCAAGATTCGCAGCCAGATCCAGGATCTGCGCCAGCTGCTCGATGCATATAGAAACGGTGCTATCGAGGAGCGCGTCTAGCCCCACCCGCGGGGATTGGCTAAACTTGCTGAGTTTGTCATCCCCACGGCGTCCCGGCGCCACCCTAAGGCAGGTACCATGCAAAAGCTCCTTGCGCAGATCATGAAATTTGGCGTCGTCGGTGTCATTGCCACGGTTATCGACTTTGGCATTATGAATCTGCTCCACTACGGTCTGGGCCTTAACATCCTAATCGCCAACACCAGCGGCTTTATCATCTCACTCATCTTTAATTACGTCGCCAGCATGAAGTACGTGTTTGCGCACAAGGAAGGCATAAGCCGCCGCCGCGAGTTCATTATCTTTGTCGTGCTGTCCGTGATCGGCCTGGCACTCAACGACGGTATCGTGTTGACACTCAACGCCGGCCTGGGACTCGAGGCCAATATCGCCAAGATCTGCGCCACCGCGCTTGTCATGGTCTACAACTTTGTGACCCGAAAGATCTTCCTGGAAGGCGACGAGACCAAGTAACTCGCAACCTTACAGCTTTACGATGCCCACGGATGACGCGCGTCGAGCGCTGTGTTGTTCGTGGGTTTTGCTCGTTTACGGGCAAATTTTCAACGTTTGCGGATTAGCTCTTGAAAATTTGGCGAGTTCGTATAGTTCTTGGCAAAGACCTTACGTTTCCCTTGCAAAAGCTCTAAAGTATCCTCTGCTCGATTTATCAACGCATTGGATGTGATTACGTGCGCAAGGCACTGGCACAACCTCATACCAAGCAGTTCCTCAAGTTCGCTGTCGTGGGCCTTATCTCCTTTGGCATCGACTGGGGTATGCTCATTGCGCTCGTCGAGCTGTTCCACCTCGACTTTTTGATGAGCACCACGGTCTCGTTCATCACGTCCGTCGTGGTCAACTACTGGCTCAGCATGAAGTACGTGTTCGACCATCGCGAGGGCATGAGCCGCAAGCGCGAGTTCACGATCTTCACCATCCTGTCGGTGATCGGCCTGGGCCTCAACGACCTGTACATGTTTGTGGGCGTCACGTTTTTGAGCATCGGCTACCAGGCCATGAAAGCGATCGCTACGTTCCTCGTCACCTGGTACAACTACTTCAGCCGCCGCTTCTTCCTCGAGGGCGCACGGTCGTAGTCGATTCACTATTTGCTTGAATGTATAACCGGTTGGAATTCCCGTTCCAACCGGTTTTTTGTTTGCCGAGGTCCCCGGCGACCAAGTCCTCTACACATGAAAAGCGGGCGGCCCGGATGTTTGTCCGAACCGCCCGCTTGGTGCGATATGTCGAGGTCTCTAGCCCGTTACGTAATACCAGACCACGTTGTCGCCGTTGGAGAGAACGTAGTTGCTGCACGCCGTCATGGGCGTTGTGCCGTTGACGGAGTACATCCAGCCACTCGTGCCGCCGTACTGTTTCTCGGCCAAACCACCAATCGCGGAGACATACGTGCCGTACGACGAGCCATGTGCGTTGACAGAAAGGCCCAGCGCGCACAGGGCATCGTAGACGGTAGCACCTTCGTTAAAGGTAAAGGTGCCACCAGAGGACACAGGATTGCCCACGGCGCTCGATGTGACCGAAACCGTCACCGTTACGCAGTTGGACTCCTGTGAGCCGCTCTGGCCGCCCGAGGGAGCGCTTCCGCCATTAGAGCTGGAGACTCCATCAGACGACTGACCGCCGCCCGAAGAAGCACCGCCAGACACATTGGAAGTATCGCCGGCTCCCGTATTCTGGGCAGCGGATTTATCTCCAGACTTCTTGCCGTCCTGACTATCGGACTTCTTGCTATCCGAGCTTTTATCCGATTCCTTGTTTGAAGACTCGGAATCGTCCTTGGACTTGGACCCATCTTTTGCGTCATTCGATGACTTGGAATCCTTAGAACTGGCCTCGCCCGAAGTCGTAGTCGAGCCAGATGCCTTGGTGTCCTTGGTGACAACGCTCTCCCCCGTCACGGTCTGAACGATCCAATCAACGGACCAGGCGCCGCTCTCGGAAGGATGGACGAAGCCCAGCGATATGACAATCAGCGCAACGCACGCGGCAATCAGAACGCCAAGAAGCGCCTTCCGTCGAGGGGCGGACGCCGCCGAAGCGGCGCCCTGTTGCTTTGCATCGTCGAACTGAATGAACGAGGAATTTGGTTGCTTGGGTTCAGCGTCCTTGGATTTATTGGACACAGCCCTCACCTACCGACGTTTGGTGAACACGAACACGCCGACGATGGCGAGACCGATGACGCCGGCGGCAACGCCAACAATGGCGAGCGGGTTGATGCCAATCTCCTGCTCGGAAGCACTAGAGGACTTCTTAGCAGTGGTCGTGGAAGCAGCACCCGTATCGGACTTGGAATCGGACTTCTTGTCGGACTTGCCGTCCTTCTTGTCAGGCTTCTTCTCGTCCTTCTTATCGGACTTATCGGAGTCCTTCTTGTCGGACTTGTTGTCCTTGGTCTCGGTCTTGGTCGACACCGTCGTCTTGGTCACCGGCTTCTGACCCGGGGCGACAGCGCCGCCAGCCTGCTGGCCCTTCGTGCCGGAGCCGGAGCCCGTGCCCGTGCCAGCACCGGAACCGTTGCCAGCGCCACCGTTGCCACCATTAGTGCCAGAACCGCCATTGCCGCCAGGGTTAACAGCATTCTTGGTCCACTTGGCATACAGCGTCAGATCGGCCGTCACCGGCGTACTGAAGTCATACGCCTGCGTGCAAGCCTCATCGGTGAACCAACCGCCGAAAGTGTAGCCATCGCGCGTCGGATCGGCCGGCTTGACCAGCTTGCCGTCGGCCGTAGCAACAAACTTAGTGTCGCAAGCAGACCCGCCGTTGGAATTAAAGGCAACCGTCCAAGACTCAACAGCCCCGAGCTTGAACAGCGTACCCGAATCATTGATGTAGTACAGGTTGCCAGATGCATCGGCAATGACCGGAGAGTCACAGTACTGGTAATGGCCAGCCGCATCATAAATCTGCGTCGCCTCTGCGTCGCCAAGCGTATAGCGATACACGCCACCACCAGCAGAGTAGTTGACGTAATCCTTGCTATCCGCGCTGTTAACGGTGAAGTACACATAGGTCTTGCCGCCCTGAACACTCACCAGCGGAGTAGCAGCAATACCGTTGAGACCAGCCGGCAGCGCCTTGCCGTCGGCAGCAGCGACCATCGTGGTCTTGCCCGTCTTCAGGTTATAGAGAACCAGAGCAGAGCCAGTAGCCGTCTGTCCGCCGACAATCAAGTTTTCACCAGCCACCGCCGGAGCGCTCATGTTATTCGTAAGGCCCAGATCAACCGTCTTCTGTTCACTCAACACGCCCTTCGCCGAAAGCGAAATCACATGGAGCTTTCCGTCGTGCGTCATCTGATAGAAGGTCGAACCATTGGACGGATCGGCAATGCAATCGGCATTTGCGAGAGCGCCGAGCTTCATGGTCGAAACGACATCGCCCGTCGTCTTATCAATGCACTTAAGCGTACCCGCGCTCGTAGGAACGATGGCATACTTATCCGTCAAAGCCGCACCAGTCCAGTAATAGCCCTCGGCAGGGTCGATGTTCTGCCAAGAAACTTCGCCCGTGGCAATCTTAATGCGCGCAAAGGAGCCGTTGCCGTAGGTCGCGTTGTAATTCTCGTCATACGAAATATCGACCGAGCCTACATAGACGTACTCGCCGTCCGAAACGACGGTGCAGGAGCTCTGCGTCAAGTCCGTCAAACCAGGCGTCAGCCACTTGCAGATCAGCTTGTCTGCAGTAATCGCCTGGACCGCACCGCCGTTGAGCGGAACGATGATAAGGCCATTGGTATAGATCGGACGAGAGGTATAGCTCACCTTGGAGGCAAGCGGCGCAGAGGCAACCTTTTTGCCCGTGGACGAATCGATCTTAATGAGCTCGTTCTCGGTCGCGATGTACACAAAACCGTTAGCAATGACAGGCTCGCTGCAGTTGGCATACTGCTGACCAGACTCGGCCTTCCAATCGAAGGCCCACTTAAGACCGGCGGCCTGCGCAGGCGTCTTGGCGTCCGTAACGGACGTACCGTTGCCGCTGTTACCGTAGCCGGCCCACTCGGCATCCCAATCAGGAGTCGTCGCACTCGGGTCCACGACAATCTTGTCGGGATCGGGCATGGGCGAATCGTCGGTGGTATAGGCAAGCGTGACCTTATCGCCGCTCTTGAGCGTAATCTGGTTGGCGCAGAGTAAGGAGGGCTCTCCATTGATATACAGGTGCCAAGATTTATTGGTCGCAGCATCCCAGGCATACGGCTTGTGATCGAACGGCGAGTTGATGGAATTGAGGGACCAGTACTCACCACTCTGGGAGCCGTTGTACGTAACGCCCTTGGCCTTCAGGACCGTCTCAATAAGGTTCTGGGCAGTAGAGCCTTCGGGCAAAGAAACACTGCTTGCCGAGCCCCAGCAAGTATTGTTGCCGTTGACATCGGGACCGATAACATCGACAGACCCAAGAACCTGACCAGGAAGGGCATCGCTGTCGCCAGCATACATAAAGGTGACGGCGTCACCATCTTGGAGTTCGTAGTTGCCGGCACCGACCGTGGCGGACTTGCCATTTACATAGAATTGCCAATAACTGCGGGTCGCAGGATCAGACTTATAGGTCTTACCGTCAAGCGGCGATTTAATGCCGCTGAGGTACCAGCCCCAAGACTCTTCACTAGTAACGAGATCAAGACCAGTCTGCTCCAACAGGTCCTTGGCAGTAGAGCCCGCCTTGAGACTCGTCTGGCCCGTCGAGGCCCACACCTGCTGCTTGCCGTCCTTGTCCTTGCCAAGCACCTGAACGGAAGCATGGACGGAATCAGAGGGCAACTGGTCGCCCCAGCCACCGTAGAACCACGTAACGGTATCGCCGGCATGAATGGTGACATTGTCCGCCGTGTAGTCGCTCGACTTGCCGTTGATGAACAGCTGCCAAGAGGTCGAATAATCGAGCGGCGTACCCAGCTCAACGCCGTTGTACTTAAGGCTCAGAATGAAGGAGCCCGCAACAACGGCGTCAATATCATTCGCCTCGAGCGCGACCTTCGTAAGGTCAAGTGCGTTCGAGCCGGACGTCACCACATACTGCGCGTTATCGACCCAAGTCTGAGTCTTGCCCTGGGCATCGCGACCAATGACGGTCACATTTGCGGCAACCTGGTCCTTAACGACAGGGGACGAGCTACCAGCCGTATAGGCAAACTCAATCTTCTGCCCCTGGGTGAGCTTGACGCCGCTCGCGCCAACCGAGGAAGACGCGCCGTCGACAAACAGCTGCCAGTAGGCATAAGTCGCCGGATCGAAGGCAAGCGTGCGGCCATCGCTCGGGGACGTGATGCTTTCGAGGTAGAAACCGTATGCCGTGTTCGGATCGTATTTCGCCTTAAAGCCCGTCTTCTCCTGCAGCTTAACGAAGGCGTCCGCAGCCGTCGAGCCCTCGTCGAGCTTAAGCTGCGTAGGTGCCACCCAGGTCTGAGCCTTGCCGTCGGCATCGGTGCCGATAATCGAGAACGAGACCTCGACTTGCTTCTTGGCGACATCGCCAGTTTCTGTCGGGTTCTCCGTCTGAACGGCAGCCGCGGCGGCAGATCCTGCTTGGCCAGCGGATGCCGTCGAAGACTGCTCGCTCGTAGCAGGGCTCTCCCCCGTCGCCGAGCCTTCGTCGCCAGTTGCTGCCTCTGTTATGGCTGCACTAGCTGCAGGCGCGTCCTCGGAATCCGAAACCTCGGCGCCGCTCTGCTCAGCGGCACCGCCCGCAAGCGCTGCGTCCTCGCCCGACGTCGCAGCCTGAGCCACAGCCTCGGCAATGCCCTCGGCGCCCTCGGCCCACAACTGAGCCGGCGTGGTGCCAAAGGCCATCGCGAAGGTCAGGAATGCCACCAGGCCGCGCTTGGCTACACCGCGTGCAATCGCGCCACGGCGATGCAACGAGGCGCGCTCGCGCTCGTCCTCAAACATATCCATTTGTCCCCCATTGTCTGTACTTGGAGCGTTGCCTTGAGGCTGCCCCACGTCATCGCGCATGTTGCGCTCGAGTTCCCCCATTGGGATCTCTCTTCCCTCCAGAGCCCTATGCACACCGGCAGCATACGCCGCAGCCGCATGCAAGATGGGAGGCGATCCGACTTAACCTTAACGGCTCAGGCGCGCCGTCCGATCTGCGACGCGAACATCCCGAGCCAAGAGGAATTACGGTTACTGGTACAGCCGGGGACTTGCACCCCGATTCTCCCAAACGCGCAGGAAAACCGCGCATTCGTGCGTCTCCGCACCACCATCTAGGCCATCGATTATTACCGTCAGTATGGTATCACGCAAAAGGGCCTCGCACGCAGGCGAAGCCCAAGGTAAAAGCTATTGTTTGCGATAGGAGAATGCGGTGACGGCCGCAGCCTCTAGTGCTTGCCGCCGTGGCTGTTGAGCCAGATATTGCGACCCAGCATAAGCGCCAGCACCAGCGCGCTCACGTAGCCAAAGAAGCCGATGACCGGAATGCCGAGGACAACCGGCTCGATGCGCGCGTAGTACACCACCGACGAACCGATAAACAGACCGGCGATCACAATTGCCATCGACATGCGGTCGATAATTCCACCCAGCTGTCGCAGCGCCTTATCGCTGCTCATGATCTGCGTGTTCACCTTAAGCTGGCCGCGCGTGAGCATGCGCGACGCCAAGCCCAGATACTCGGCCGCCTCGAGCGAGCCTTTTGCTGCGCGATAGCTGCTCGCGGCAAGATCGCGCCCCATTTCGCGGACGCGCACATAGGTGCTCTTCTCGTTTTTGATGTGCGTCTGGATGATCTGGATCATGTTGACGTTGGGCATGTACTCGGTCAGCAGGCCCTCGAGCGTCACCATGCCACGGGCGAACATCGTCACCACACTCGGCAGCTCAACGTCATTTTTGCGTGCCAGATTGAGCAGCGAGGTCAAAAACTCGCCGATATCCAGGTCCTTAAGATCAAGACCCGCAAAGTCGGCGACGATAAAGTCCAAGTCGGACAAAAAGGCCGAATGGTCGAGCTCGGCCGAGTCGCCGCGCGTCACGGCAAAGCGCATGAGCGAATCCTTGAGCTTGGGCACGTCACCCTCGGCCACGGCGAAAATCATGTCCTCGACGATACCGCGATCGTGACTCGACATGCGTCCGACCATGCCCAAGTCGATAAAGTAAACGATGCCGTCCTTGAGAATAATGTTTCCCGCATGCGGGTCGGCATGGAAAAAGCCGTCATCGAGCACCTGCGTCGAGTAATCCTCGACGATTGCGGCACCGATCTTTTCCAAGTCATAGCCCTCGGCCACCAAGCGTTCAGGATCGGCGATCGAAATGCCGTCGACGTAGTCCATAACCACCACGTGCTCGGTGCACAGGTCCAGATAGGATTTAGGACACGTCACGCCATGAACGCTCTTATGGAACTCGTAGAAGTCGTTGAGGTTTTTGGCCTCGGCCAAAAAGTTGGTCTCCTCGCGAAACGAGGTCCACAACTCCTCGACTACGCCGTGCAGGTCAACGAATTGATCGGTGTTGACGAACTTGGAAACGATACGCACCACCGAGCGGATGATATCGATGTCCTGTGCCATAACCTGCTGCGCACCGGGGCGCTGCACCTTGACGGCCACGTCCTCGCCCGTCACCAGACGAGCGCGGTGCACCTGCGCGAGCGATGCGCTACCAAGCGGATTGGGGTCGATCGCATCGAACATCTCCCCCAGGCGCAGGCCGTATTCTTCTTCCAGACAACTGAGTACGACCTCGTACGGCACCGGCTCCACGTCGGAGCGCAGACGACGTAGCTCGTCGCAAAAGCGTTGCGGCAAAATCTCGGACCGGTTGGCCAGAATCTGCCCCATCTTGACGAACATGGGGCCGAGTTCCTCGAGCAGGCGGCGCAAACGAACCGGCGTGAGGTTATCCCACACGCGGTACTTTTTGACCAGGCGAACAATCTGCCCGATGCGCTCGCGGCGACCCGCCGGCGTGAGCTGATATTCCTCGTCCGGCGCCATCGCGTCGGGCTCCTCGGGGACCATATCGACAGCGCGCGGCTTCTTGCGAGCGCCCGAGACGGCGGCGTCGACCTCATCGACAACCGCCGCCTCGTCACCCAAGGGATCTAGATTGTTGTAATCGGTGGTGGAATCTGCCATCTGCGCTGCTACTCGGCCTCTTCGGTGTCCTTCGCATCGTCGGGCTCAACGGACTCGACGGGCACCGAGGTCACGTTGTCCTCGACCGAATCGACGATGTCGCGCACATGGGCCAGGAAGGCCGTACGCTCGGGGGCGGTCATGACGCGGACGCGGGCAAGGATGAGCTCGTCAAGCACGCGCTGGGCCGCGGTCTCGCCCTGCGTGCCCAGACGCTCGGTCAGGTCGGAGATGGTGCCACCGGCCTGCTCAAACATGTCGGACACACTGCGGGCGATATCGGGGGTGGCGGTGTCCTTGCGGACCTGTTCGCCCTTGGTATTAAGGTCGTCGAGGACCTTTTTGCCGCCTTCGACGGCAACGGCGGCAGCGCCAAAGCCAACGTTGATGGCGCCGTTAACAAGCTGATCGAGTTTCATAACCATGGTTGTCTCCAATCATAAACAACTGCATTGGCGTTCTTGTACCCAAGATCGAGTGAAAGCGACAAAGCGTTTTAGCGCTATTCGATCGACGGGAAATCCCTACCTCACGTTGTCGTTCATCGCGAAAGAGTTCTTCATAGCGCAGCTCGTGGTGTAGAGCACCTTGCCCAGTAGAGCATCGGTTTCCACGCGAACACGCTCGGCAAAGGCCTCGTTGGCGCGTGCAAGTTCGGCAGGCACTTCGGCCTCGGGCAGAACGGCTACGGCAGCGTCGACGTCATGGATCTGCTTGTGGCCCATGCCACCGACCTTCTCCTGATAATCCTCCACAGCGCGACCGCACTCATGGAAGCGGACGTCAGCCAGCGCGCCGATCAGGCGGTTGGCCCAGTAGAAGTTTTCGGACGTCACGCGAGCCTGCGTGTCGGCATAGTACTCGGGCATGGTCTCGACGTTAGCGTACAGCGGAACCAGCGCGTTAAACGAGTTGGAGCCAAAGGCCATCCACTGCACGGCGCGGTAGGCCGGCTGCGCATAGGGGCGCAGCTGCAACACGGCGAGCTGGCTGTTGCGGTTGATGCCGATGGGGCGATAGGCGCCACGCGTAGCGGGCGTGCCCTTGCTGCCGTAGCAGTCGTACTCCGTGCCCTGGTAGTGGCTCGAAAGCACGTACTTGATGTCCTCGATGGTCACCTTGCGCTCGGGCACGCGGCTCCAGGGGATATCGTCGCTCTCGGGCGTGTAGTCGGCGTCGGGGCCGTCCCACACATCGCTGGGGTTGAGGCAGCGCTGCATGTACCAGGCGCGCGGCGTGTTGTAGACGTGGTCGCTGTCGCTGTGCGAGCCAAAGGCCTCGCGCGGGTTGAAGACCGCGGCCGGACCGTCGCCCTCGACGCCCAGCGTCAGGTCCAGATGCCACTCGGCCATCCAAGCGCGCAGGTCGGCGGAGCACATGTGATCGGCCTGGGCGCCCTCGGCGTCATCCAGGTCAAAGCTGTCGATACCCAGCTGGTTGGGCATGGTCACATAGGCGTCATCGGGCACGCGCTTGGCGATCCAGTGGTGACCGCCGATGGTCTCGAGCCACCAGATCTCGTCCACGTCGCTAAAGGCGATGCCGTTGTTCTCGTAGGTGCCATAACGCTCGAGCAGGTCACCCAGAATGCGTACGCCGTCGCGGGCGGATTTGGCATATGGCAGCACCAGGGTCACCATGTCCTCCTCGCCCAGACCGCCGGGCTGCGCCGGAACATAGCCGTCCTCGTCCTCGTTGCCCTTGGCGGGCACGTAGTCGACGAGCGGGTCGGCGCCGCGAACGCGCTCGTTGGTGGTGAGCGTCTCGGTTGCGGACATGCCCACATTGAGCTCGTTGAAACCGGCCTCGGCCCAGATGCCGTGGCCCGGGACAACATCGGGGACGCTCGTGTAGCGCATGGGGTTATCGGGCAGTTCAACGGTCAGGTGACTCAGGACGCTCGTATAGACGCGCGGCTGCTCGTCGGGATGCACCACACGCATACGCTTGGGCTCAAACACCCCGTTGGACGAATCCTCGTTGCGGGCGACAAGCGTCGACCCGTCGTAGCTCGCATTCTTACCAACCAGAATCGTTGTGCACGGCATGCGCATCCTCCTTGAGCGAAGAAATCAAACGATAACAGTGTATCGCTTCGGCGCAGAAAGGGCGAAACCACGGCCCCGGCAAACCCGGTGGGCAAAAAATGCCAAATATGAGTACTGTCACCAATTTAGTAGCAGCAAATTTACTTGTAATGAGTGCTGAAGATCCCTATTTGTCCAAAAGCGAGACAGCGTTATTCCCCATAGGTTCAATAAAATGGGTTTCCTAACGAGAATGAATATCGTTAGGAAACCCAAAAGACGTAAAACATATGTGACTATCATGGCAACAGTACTCATATTTGGCGCTTTTTGACCACGTGGTATATGGCTAACCCCTCAAACAGCCCAAAACGCCTATTTCGATGCGCGCTCCGCCGCCTCAATCACGTGTTTGGCGAGAATTGCGGTGGTCACAGCCCCCACGCCGCCCGGCACGGGTGTGATGGCGCCAACGATCGGTTCCGCAGCATCAAAATCCACGTCGCCGACCAGTTTTCCGGCAGCCTCGTCCCAATTAATGCCAACATCGATGATCGTCTGGCCCTCGCGAACCGCATCCGCGCCAATCGTGCGCGCGCGTCCAACCGCGGCAACAACAATGTCGGCAGAACAGCACTCGGCAGCTAGGTCACGCGTATGCGTATGGCACGTCGTCACCGTGGCATTGCGAGCCGTAAGCATGGCGGCAACGGGACGGCCAATTACCAGCGAGCGACCAACAACGGCAACTTTAGCTCCATCCAGCTCAACACCGTAATGGTCCAGCAACGCCAACACGGCCTCAGCCGTGCAGGGAGCAAAGCCCTCGCCACGACCCGAAAGCGTGGTAAGCAGCGAGGCCGGCGTCATGGAGTCGACGTCCTTGGCGGGATCGAGCGCCGCGGCAACCGCATCCTCGTCAAGTCCAGCGGGAAGCGGGCGAAACATCAGGCAGCCGTGAACAGCGGGGTCAGCATTGATGTCCTTAATAGCCGCCAGCAGCTCGTCCTGCGAAACATCGGCGGGAAGCAAAATGCGGCGAGCCTCGATGCCAACCTTCTCGCAGCGCTTGAGGGCGCCGCGCTCGTAGGATAGATCGTCCTCGCGCTCGCCCACGCGAACGATGGCCAGCGTCGGCACAACGCCGCGCTCGCGCAAAGCCGTGCAGCGAGCGGCGAGCTCCTCGGTCAAAGCACGGGCAACGGGAGCACCCTTGAGCAGCTCTGCCATGGCTACCCCCTCTTCCTCGCGGCATCGGCGGCGCGGCGCGCCAGCTCATCAGCGCGCGGCAGCCACGTATCCAGCAGCTCATCGCACGCCGCCTCGAGTTCCTCGGCGCGCGCCCGGTCTTTCATAGATGTGGTGTTGGCAAAGAGCGTCAGGCTCGCGCCCTGCATGGCAGCGCGGCAGAATACGGCACCGCACGCCACGTCGGACAGCAACTGGCGCGAGCCTTTGTCTGCCATGTCCTCGAGCAGCGCCAGCGCGCGCCCGCAGGCATCCATGATCCGATACGGCGGCATGGCCGCCACGTGCAACGCGTCCTGAATCGCAGCCGGTCGAGCCGGGTCCTCGCGCGGAATACCGTATGCCGCAGACACCTGGCCGTACGCACGCACATCCTCGGCAACCAGGCCCACTAGTTCCTGCGCCAACTCGTCTGCCTGGGCAAACGCACGCGTCAGGTCATCCGCACGATCAGCAAGCGCGGGATTGGTCGCACCGTAGCGGGCAACCATTCCGCACAGCGAGGCGCCCAGCGCGCCCACAAAAGCGCTCGCGCTGCCACCACCGGGAACTGGCTCGCGCGCGGCCAGCGCCTCGGCAAAACCGCGACAGGTTTTATCCATCATCTCTTGGCTCATACGCACACGCACCTTCAAGTCATATATATCGGTCGGGCGGCCGACGTCGGCCGACCGCATCTATCACGTAATGGTGCTAAGTCTAGCCCATAAGTACGCGAGCGTCAGCGCACCTGGCCATCGCGGATTTCTATGGCACACGATAGGCCATGTCAACGCAAACATGGGACACATGGCCCACCTTTCGAGACTCCCGAGCAGCACAAGCTGGGGCATATCTATAAGTAAGGAACCCGTTGGGGAACGGCCGCGCAACGGCCACAAGCGATGAACGGAGGCATAAGTCGCACAGTACACAGAGACATCCGCCGCCAGCGCAATCAGTACCCCAACAGCATGCGGCGCCGTGATGTCATCAGCAGACAAGGAGGACGCCACCATGATGAAAAAGACCCTATCAATCCTTTCCCTTTGCATCGCCCTCTTTGCCGCGCTCGCCCTTGTGGGCTGCGGCGGGAGCGCATCGGGCGGCGGCAGCGCCCCCAAGAGCGAGAGCAAGGAAAAGGCCCCCGTCGCCAAGAAGACCGACTACATCTGGTTTAAGGTCGAGATGCCCGAGGGCGTCGGCGTAAGCGACTCTGCCGGCAAGAATGCCGACAGGGTCCAGCTCACCTTCCCCGAAGACGAGAACGCCTCGGCCGATCGCTTTATCCCCGTTTGGAAAAAAGCGCTGACGGCCGAGGAATCCCACGCCGACCAGGCGGAAAAGAAGGGGGGTACGTTCCAGTGGAAAGATGGCGGGTCCGTCGAGTATAACGGCAGGACGTGGCTCGTCGGAACATACGAGGACAACAGCGGCATCTCAACCATGCTTTTTACCGATGTTGAGCCGGGAAGCGTCTACGTCCTCATCTCGAACTTCGACCAGCACAAGAAAGAAGCCGAGGCACTCCTCAACTCCATCGAGTTCCCCGATGACATGGAAGAGGCAGTTTCCGAGGCACGCGAAGTCGAGATTTCGAGCATCGAGATCAAGTAACGGGACACCCGCACGCGCCTACGCGCACCCGCGCACATGCGCCCCATTAAAACAACGGGCGCCCAACCCGGGGAGGGCCGACAGCACCAGCCCTCCCCTCTTTTGCGCCCGAACATATTGCCACTTAACGGCGCAAATCCGGCCCTCAGAATGGGACACATGGCCCACCCTAGCGAGCCGTCCACGCGTACAGTAAAGACAGGTAATCCATGGGCGGTTACAGATCGAGGAGGACACGACCATGAAAAAGAAGGCCTTTGCGATTCTCACCCTCTGCATCAGTCTCTTTGCCGCGGTTGCCCTGGTGGGTTGCGGCGGAAGCGGCGGCGCTACCGGCAGTGGCGGTGGCGGCGGCGCAGAAAAGCCAGCCGTGGATATGAGGACCGACTTCATTTGGTTTAAGGTCGAGGTCCCCGAGGGCGTCGAGATCACCGACGTCGCAGGCGACACTGCCGACAGGGCCCAGTTTAAGTTCACCGAGAGCGAGCACGCCAGCGATCGCTTCATCCCCGTCTTCGATCCTGACAAGAACGCCGACGAGCTGTTCGACTACGAGGCAAAGTGGAATGCCAGCTTTGAGTGGACCGAGAATGACCCCGTCAAGTACAACGGCAAGACTTGGCGCAACGCTTCCTATACACACTCGGGCGGCGTAACGACCGAATACTTCACCGACGTTGACGGCGGCAGTGTGTATGTGCGTATCGACAACGTCGAGGAGCACAAGGACGCCGTCGAGACCATGATGAAGTCTCTGGAATTTGCCGACGACATCGCCGAGGCCAAGACCGAGGCCATGGACGTCAAGCTCGACGATATCGAGATCAAGCGCTAAGCGACTGGCGAGCGCAACGGGAAACACGGTCGCAGTGCAAACAAGCGACGGTACCCCAGCGCTTCGTACCCAGGGAGGGCCGGTAAACCGACCCTCCCTTTCTTATGCCTGTAGCCGACGAACGCGAGGATGCCGGACGCCGGAACCGCCCCAAATGTGGCAACAGTACGAAAACGACAAACACCCCAACACGTCCGCCCACCGATTTATTGCGCCGCGCAGACAATTAAACCAGCATCTTTAAACATCTGGGCAGTATAGTGACCAAAACTATCGCATAACCGCACTCTGCGAATGGAGAAGTTATGACCGAACACCATGCCATCAGCCGCCGAGCGTTTACGCTGGGCCTAGGGCTTGCGGCGTTGTCACCACTTGCAAGCCTGCCCGAAACCGCAGCGCCGGGCATTCCCCTGCGAGCGGCATTTGCAGACAACACACCCGCACCGTCGGACAGCCTCCACAATTTCGTCATTCGCCTTCGCCCCGCGGGCTATTTTCGCACCGCGAGCGTCAACCAAGACGGCAACGTTCGCGGCAACGTCTGTCACCTGTTTAACGACGGCACGTCCAGCAAGCTCATCCTTGAGAACGTAACGACCAAGAATGACGATACAAACTGGTACGCCATCCGCACCTTGCTCAATTTCGAAGAGCATAAAAAGACGGGCTACAGCATTTGGTCGGTCGACGACGACTCGGACAAAGATGGAAAGGTCATCCACGTATGGGGCGGCGAGTATGACAACAAGCCCAGCCGCGCTTTTGCGTTCGAGCGTCAATCAAACGGAACCTACATCATCCGAGACCGCACGGTCGAGAAAGAAACCGAGAAAAAAGACATTAAGTACCTGGCAATAGAATCGAACGGCAAAGACCAGGACAACAATAAGATCTGCCATAAGAGTAAGAGCATTCCGTGGGAGCTCGAACTTATCGGTTACGACATGAAAAAGAACGATGCCACGGTTAGCAGCCTCGACTGGATCACGTACAGCAGCTACGTCGACGGACCATGTTGGATGAAATACGTCGACGACAACAAGTTCCTCGACGAGCTGAGCATCCCGGGTACGCACGATTCGGGCACCTGCAGCGTGGACAACGACACTGAGCCCCAATCCTCGCAAGTAAAATGCCAGCAGGATTACATTCCCACGCAGTTGCTCGAAGGCATTCGCTATTTTGATATCCGGCTCGGAAAGGGCGATGACCCCGGCATCGACCACGGGATTTTCTACCTACTCAAAAAAGACGGGAACTATCTGCATCTCTCCGATGTCATCGGGTACTTCAAAACGTTTTTGAACGAAAACCCGTCAGAAGCGCTCATCATGCTCGCATCGCGCGGCAACGATGAGGCTACCGACGAAAGCATAACGACGGCCTTCGCCAAGGTTATGGCCGATAACCCCAACCTGTTCTACACGTCGAGCCACGTCCCCACGCTGGGCGAGGTGCGCGGAAAGATCGTCCTGCTGCGTCGATTTGGGCTCGCCGGCAACAGCGTAAGCGGCCACACGTGGGGCCTCGACCTCACCCAATGGGATGACAAGATCAAGGCGCATTCCGGGCAGTCGATGTGTCTCGTCCAAGACGCGCGGGGATTTGAAGCCATAGGGGAAACGGGCAATGAAGAGCCCTATTGCACCAAGGTATATGCCCAGGACAAGTACAAACTCACGGGAACCGACAAGCTCAGCTGGGTCGATAATGCGCTGAAGGAAACGACCGGGCGCACGTGCAACAAGGTGGACGTCGTGGACGATGCCGGGGCCGAGGTGCAAGTCCAGGAGCGTTGCTGGTCTATCAACTACACCAGCTGCACGGGCTTGTCGCACGGAGGCAATCCTTTTACCTCGGCACGAGTAGTCAACGAGCATCTGTACAAGAGCCCGTACATCAATCCCAGCGGCACCGAGGATACAAAGTCAGATTACCTCAAGCACATTGGCATCATCGCATCCGACTTTGTTGATGCGGCGCTGGCCCGGAGCATCTACCAGCGCAATTACAATTACGATACGAAGCACACGCAGTCGGCTTCGTGCTGCCTCCCGACCCGCATGCGCATGACGTACGGCGACTCGCTGAGCGATGCCTCGCTCCAGGATGGCAAGACCGTTGGCGAGGGCCATTTTCGCCTTGTCGACAGCAGCAACGTACTCAACGTGGCGGCTTCGGGCCATGCGTTTACCATCGAATACGTGGATGTCGACGCCTTGGGCAACGAGACCGTTACGGGGCTGCAGGGATCCGTGCCCATCGATATCGATCCGCGCGCACTGACACCCCACTTTGAGGGGCTCGAAGGCCTTAAGGCCGGCGAGGATGTGCGCACAAAGGTCGCGGCGCTGCTCGAGGGCAAACTCGAAAACGATGCCTGCACGGCTCAGCTCGAGTTTGTGCACGACGCGGACGGCGCTCCGGGCACGGCAATGGTCGAGGGCGAGGCATTTACCGCGGGAACGTACTGGGTGCGCGCGAACGGTCTTTTGGGCGACGCGGCGCAAAACTACAAGCTTGCTAATGACGGAGCCGCGAGCTTTACCGTAGCGGCCTCGAGCAGTGCAGGCGGCACCGGCACCGACGGTGGCACGGGTTCCAACGCAGGCAGCGCTGATAAGAACGGTAAGGGCAACAAGGGCAAGAACTCGGGCGGAAAACTCGCCGACACGGGCGACGGCTCCGGCATTGCCGCCGGGCTCGCTGCCGCCGCCGTAGCGACAACGGTCGCCGGCGCGGCAATGCTTGCCAACGACCGCGAAAACGCTGGGGACGGTAGCGAATAGGCAAGCCGGCCTTTTAGACACATCGACTCAATGGGGGGCGCAGGACACCGTTCTGTGCCCCCGATTTTTACCTTGGCCCAAACGCCGCCATAGGCTACATCACCATGTTCAGCGCGTTAACAAACTCCTGGGCCTTCGCACGGCTGCTCAGGCTAAAAACACAAGCAGTCAACAGCCTGTTACGCAGAAAAACATCGCGGCCCTTGATCCTGTTGACCCCCGTAATGTCCTTAAGATAGACAATCTCGGTGTGCTTGCCACCAAAAGTGCCCTTCTTGAGCACCTCAATACGGTTGGGGTAGATCTTGACGTCTTTATACCTACCCGAACCTTTGTCCTGGAATAGCAGCGTGTTATTGTCCATACGCGTCACTCCCGTGGGATTCGCTAAAACTGCCTCTATGGTCACATTTTAGTCACCGCAAGGCCCCATGCGAAGATGTCAGACAGCACAGCAATTCGTGTCCGCGCGAGGCTTTAAACTAAATGCGATAAAGACGCATTCCACAAAAGGAAAGTGGGGCGACAGTGATGGGCGAACTGGTAAACCGTGGAGAATCGGCAATCGTGCCCGAAGGTTTTTACAAGCAGGTCTCCTCGATTCTCAACGCCGCTCGCGACAAGGCCTATACCGCCGTTAACTTTGCGATGGTTGAGGCATATTGGGAGATCGGCAAGAGTATTGTTGATGAACAGGGCGGAGAGGGGCGCGCCAAGTATGGAGAGGCGCTGCTCAAGGCCCTCGCAATCAGACTTACCAAGGATTTTGGTAAAAGTTTTGAAGCAAGAGAGCTGCGCAAAATGCGTCAGTTCTATCTTGCATTTCCAATTCGGGACTCACTGCGTCCCGAATTGAGCTGGACACATTACCGCAGGTTAATACGCATTCCTGACCCCGAAGCTCGCACCTGGTGCATGAACGAATGCGCCGATTCTCGCTGGAGCACGCGTCAGCTCGAACGCCAGATCAACACCATGTTCCGCGAGCGCCTACTTGCCAGCAAGGACAAAGAGGCCGTCACCCAGGAAATCCAAGAGAGCGCCCCGGCTCGTCGCCCCGAGGATATCATCCGCGACCCATATGTACTGGAGTTTTTAGGTTTCTCGGACGATGCTACGTTTCGCGAGAGCGATCTAGAGCAGGCGCTCATCACGCATCTTCAGAAGTTCCTGCTGGAGCTTGGCCGTGGCTTCGCTTTCGAGGCGCGCCAAAAGCGCATCACCTTTGATGGACGCCATTTCTATATTGACCTTGTTTTTTACAACTATCTGATGCGCTGCTTCGTGCTCATCGACCTTAAGACCGATGACCTTACGCATCAGGACCTGGGCCAGATGCAAATGTATGTGAACTACTACACGCGTGAGCTCATGAACGAAGGCGACAATCCGCCCATAGGCATCGTGCTCTGCGCGGACAAAAGCGATTCGATCGTCGAGTACACGCTGCCCGAAGACAACGACCAAGTGTTTACCGCCAAATACCTGCCGTATCTTCCAAGCAAGGAAGAGCTGGCGCGCGAGCTGAGTGCCGAGTACCGCGCCATCAACGAAGCGACCAATGGCGAAACGCAAGGGTAGCAGCACGTTGCGACCGAAACCACCGCAGCCGTCGCAGGCGCACCCGCGGTTGAGGCGCACGCTACGAAACAATACCGGTCATGGACGCCGGCAACGACATTCTAGCCGTGGCTGGCGAGCGTGACCTGACAGGCAAAAACGCGACCTTCGTCTGATGTGGGCCCATTGGCTGCCACAGAAAAGGGCCGGTTGCAGCCGGCCCTTAAGACACTTGCGTCTGCGTTGCCCGCGCTTCCGAAGTGTGACTAGCTGAGGAGCGGGTTCCGCGGCACAACCTGATTTTACCCAGTGAGGAGGCTCTTTTGCAGCCGCTCCACTGTTTATTTACATCTGGCACCCTCAAACAATCAGACGGCAGCCCGCACTCCTGAGAGCTGCCCCGCACCCCCGGCCATCACCTTACGGCAACAACCGGTGCTACTCCCCTACTTCCCAAATAGCGCACCCAGCAGACCGCGGCGTTTGGGCTTCTCCTCTCGGTAGGAACCCTCGACGGCGGCTGCAACCTGGCGCGGTTGCTCGCCGCCTCCACGGCGCACGATCTGGTATAGGAACGGCGATTTAACGTATTTGACCTCGATAGGCGTGGCGTGCACGGTGCTTTCACTCGACAGCACCACATTCGGGTTGAGCGGCGCCACCACATGCGTTTCGCGCTTGTCGCTAAACACCACCGCGGCCGCACGACCCGTCTGGCCGTTTACGGCAATGCGCACCTGCTCGCCATCGCGGCCATCCGTCGCCGGACGATCGACAAAGTAGACCGGCACCATCACTAGGCCGTCCTTATGCTTGCGGGCCTTGCGCGCCCAGGTGCGGATGCTCTTTTTATTGAGCCCCAGTACAGCCTCGGCGTCGTTGCCCGCAACGTCGAGCGCCAGCTTATCAATGACCACCTGGTCCTTGGTAGACGCATCGACTGAGACAACGCGGAAGTCGCCTTCCTGCATGGCGGGATCGAACGGCCCGACCTTGGCAAAGTCCCACGGCTCCAAAATGCCCATGAGGCGAACGTCCAGGTAGTTTGCCCTGGGGTATGCCCAGTCGAGCACCTCGTAGTACACCAAGGTTTCCTTGCTCAGGCCCTTGCCCGGGAAGCTCGCCATCATGCGCAGGTCCGCCAGCGCCATGGGGAAATAGAAGAGCATCATGTCGTTTTGGATCGCATCTTCTACATCGTGCCCGGCAAAGGCGTCGGGATACTGACGCACCAGCTGCAGCGCGTTGGCACGTGCCTGCTGCGGCGAGATTTCGCAAGGAATACCCTGCTCAGGCACATACTCCGCACCTACGCCCATGGTCAGGCGCTTGCTAAACGTCCCCGGCTTGAGCAGGTCGGCAATGCCGATCTTGTTGCCGCAGGACGGGCACTCAAACACGCGCTGGGTCGACTCGCCCTCAAAGGACGCACCACAGAAGGGGCAAGGAATGCTCACATGCGTGGCCTCTTGGAACTCCTGCGCCGTGCCGCGATCCTCCCACAGCAGATGTTCCAGAACTGACTGATTGCGCCAGTGCGAATTGAAGAAATACCAGTCCGGGTCCTCCGGGCGCTCGAGTTGCGACACATGCGTGAGCTTGAGCAGTCCATCCACCACCGTTAGCGGCGTATGGCGAATGCCCAGGGCGCTCTTGGGCTCCCCCGCATCAGCCTGCCACGGAACGACCGTGCCGCAATAGGCGCACTCAAAGCTGCGCTTAGCCTGGTGCGAGTACATAGGGCCGCCGCAGTTTTGACATTTAATGGCAAACATCTCGTCCATGGAAACGTCCTCCTTTGCACAGGGGCTGTCGACATTAAGTATGTCGAGCAAGCAGGCACATGCCCATACCCATGTGGCCCAAAATGGACCACCCAGGCAGACGAGAAGGCTCGCTCGTTAGCACCGGCAGACTATTGCTGCATTTTCTGAGCATCGGTGCGCGGCGCCCCCGCGCGAGCTACACTATCCCCTTAAACATGATTGTGAGGACGACCGCTATGCTATTTGTAAATCGGCTGGTACATACACTTGTTCCCGGCAGCGAGGGCGAGCCGGTCGATGCATCTTGCCGCACCAACGCGGGCTTTGCCGCAAGCCTCATCTGCATTGGCCTCAACATCACCCTGTGCCTAGCCAAAGGCATCGCGGGCCTGCTCGCCGGTTCCGTCTCCCTCATCGCCGACGCTTTCAACAACCTCTCCGATGCCTCGAGCAACATCGTGAGTCTGCTCGGGTTCCGCCTTGCCAGCCGCCCGGCAGACGAGGGCCACCCTTACGGCCACGGCCGCTACGAGTACCTGGCTGGTCTGTTTGTCGCCGTTCTGGTTTGTGCCGTCGGCATCAACCTAATCCTCGAGTCGATCACCAAGATCATCAAGCCCTCGCCCACCGCTTACACGTTTATTTCCCTTGCGGCACTGGCTACGTCCATGCTCGTTAAGCTCTGGATGGCAGCGTTCAACCGCACGCTGGGCGATCGCATCGACTCCGAAACGCTCATCGCCACGGCGCAGGACTCCAAAAACGACGTCATCACCTCGGGCTCGGTCTTGGTGGCAGCGCTTATTTCGCAGACGACCGGCTTTGACCTCGATGGCTGGGCAGGCCTGGGCGTGGGTGTCTTCATCTGCATCAGCGGCATGGGCCTGGTGCGCGACGCCATCAGCCCGCTGCTGGGGCAAGCGCCCGACCCCAAGCTCGTCCAGGCAATCCGCGACAAGATCATGTCCTATCCGCAGGTCTTGGGCACACACGACCTCATGGTGCACGACTACGGCCCCGGTCGTCAGTTTGCCAGCGCCCACGTGGAGATGCCCGGCGAGGGCGACGCATTTGAGCACCACGAGATTTTGGACACCATCGAGCACGACATCAAGCGCCAAATGGGCATCGCAATCACACTGCACTGCGACCCCATCGCCACCACCGGCGACGACCTGCGCGGCTGGGTCAAGCGCGGCGTAGCGCAGATCGACCCCGCGCTTTCCATCCACGACCTTCACGAACACGATGGCTTTGTGTCATTTGACCTTGTGCGTCCCGACGGCTTTGACATATCCGACGAGGAGCTGCTGGAGCTCGTCACGCGCATCGTGCACGAGCGCCGACCCGATGCCTCATGCGTCGTTACGTTTGACTCGGGCTTTAGCTCGCCCGACCGTCCAGCAGAGCAGCTGTAGCCTGTTTAACAGCTAGTTTCCCTGCGCGCCCGAGATGCCGTTTTGCAGGGCGTTCCAGGCATCCGTCGCCATGCCGCCCAAGTTCTGCGCGGTATCGCCCAGGTTCTGGGCCGTGTCGCCCAGCTCTTGCGCCTTGTCTCCCAACTCCTGTGCCTTGTTGCTCAAGTCCTCCAGCGTATTGGAGCTCGAGCTGTCGGTACCGCTTTGTCCGTCGGACGAGTTGCCCGAGCTGTTCTTGTGCGTGAGCTGAATTTCGAGGTTACCGTTGTCGTTATAGTAGGCAGAAGTAACGACCCAGTTGGCATCGACGACGGGCGTTGAGCCATCATCGGTCAGGACCACGGCATTCGAAAGATCGGCGCCGCGCGACTTGAGGATCTTCTTGGCGTTGGACCAGTACTGCCCCGGGATATCGCTCAGATCGACGGTGCTAGACGAGGCGGACTCGGTTTGCTCGGCAGTGGCATCGGCCGTTGAACTCCCCCGCTTGTTGAGCATGCCCGACACGATGGCAAACATAACCGACAGCGCAAAGAAGATCGCCAGCACGATGAGGATCTTCTTGATCACGCTCGACGAACGCGACGGCGTCTCTTCCTCGTCCTCGCCATATTGCGGAATCGACTTGGGGTACTCGCGATACGGCTCCCGCGACTCGTAGCGAGGCTGCGCCGTGCGAGGCATATACGTCGTCTGCTGAGGCTGCGGAATGGGATTCTGCGGCAGGTCATCATAGGGATTCGGCGCCGAGGCGGCATAAGAATCCTGCGGCGAGTAATCAAACGGGTCTGCCGCCGCGCTGCCATAGGGGCTTTGCGAAGATGCAGCGTAAGGGTCCTGCGCCGCGTCGCCATAGCCCATAACTCGTGTGGGCTCGGCAGAAGGCTGCGTCGCCGCGGGGTCGGTATAACCGGGGTTGGGAACAACGCGGGTCGCATCGGCGCTATCGCCAGCCTGCGCGGAACCGTAGCCGCCCATCACGGTTGTCTTGTCCTGATCCATGCAACGATTCCTTTCCGTCGCGCGTGAGCCTCAAGTTATCCATGCATTCTACCCGCGCAAAAGCCTATGATGGGCAGAGCCCGTCGGTATCTACAAGACATGCGCGGGCCTAAGGATCAAAAAGCCCCGCCGGGCCTTGTAGGCGCGGCGGGGCGAGCAAGCAGCTATGCGCAGCGAGCTTAGAACAGGCCGGTGATGTTGCCGTCGTTGTCGACGTCGATGTTCTCGGCCGCGGGGACCTTGGGCAGGCCCGGCATGGTCAGAACACTGCCAGTCAGTGCGACCACAAAGTGGGCACCGGCGGAAACCTTGAGCTCGCGCACCGTGATGCGGAAGTTCTCGGGAGCGCCCAGGGCCTTGGCGTTGTCGCTAAAGCTGTACTGCGTCTTGGCGACGCACACTGGCAGGTTGCCAAAGCCATTCTCGCGCAGCTCGGCGAGCTGGCGCTTGGCGGCCGGCGTAAAGTCAACGCCGTCGGCGCGGTAGACCTTGGTGGCAACGGCCTCGAGGGCATCAGCGACATCAGCACCGTCCTCATAGGCAAACTTGAGCTCGCTCGGCTGCTCAATCAGACGCATGACCTCATCGGCCAGGTCGAGCGCGCCCTCGCCGCCCTTGGCCCAGACCTCGGAAAGCTTAACGCTGACGCCGAGCTTCTGGCACTCGGACTCGATGAGCGCAAGCTCGGCCTCGGTGTCCGTCGGGAAGCGGTTGATGGCGACCACGCAGGGCAGACCATAAACTTTCTGGATGTTGTCGACGTGACGCAGCAGGTTGGGCATGCCAGCCTTGAGTGCTTCGAGGCTCTCCTCGTTGAGGTCGTCCTTGGCGACGCCACCGTTGTACTTAAGCGCACGAGCGGTAGCGACGATCACGACGGCGCTGGGGCGAACGCCCGTCATGCGGCACTTGATGTCGAGGAACTTCTCGGCACCCAGATCGGCACCGAAGCCGGCCTCGGTAATGGCGACATCGCCAAAGCGCATCGCCATACGCGTGGCCATGATAGAGTTGCAGCCGTGGGCAATGTTGGCGAAGGGACCGCCGTGGACAAACGCGGGCGTGCCCTCGAGCGTTTGCACCAGGTTGGGCTTGAGCGCGTCCTTGAGCAGGGCCGCCATGGCACCCTGAGCCTTAAGGTCGCGGGCACGGACGGGCTCGCCGGCAAAGCTGTAGCCGACGACAATCTCACCCAAGCGTTCCTTGAGGTCGCTGATGCTCGTAGACAGGCACAGGATTGCCATGACCTCGGAGGCGACGGTGATATCGAAGCCGTCCTCGCGCGGCACGCCCTGGGCCTTACCGCCAATGCCGTCGATAACGTGGCGCAGCTGACGGTCGTTCATATCGACGACGCGCTTCCAAGTGATGCGCTTAACGTCAATACCGAGCTGATTGCCCTGCTGGATATGGTTATCGAGCATGGCGGCCAGCAGGTTGTTGGCAGCACCGATAGCGTGGAAGTCGCCGGTAAAGTGCAGGTTGATATCCTCCATGGGGATCACCTGAGCCCAGCCGCCACCGGCAGCACCGCCCTTAACGCCAAAGACGGGGCCGAGCGAAGGCTCGCGCAGGGCCACGGCACTCTTGACGCCGCGACGACGCAGGCCGTCGGCCAGACCGATGGTCGTGGTGGTCTTGCCCTCGCCCGCGGGCGTTGGGTTGATAGCGGTCACGAGGACGAGCTTAGCCTGGTGATCAGTCGGCTCGTTGAGCAGTGAATAGTCGACCTTAGCCTTGTCGAAGCCGTACGGAATAAGGTGCTTAACGTCGACGCCGGCGTTCTTGGCCACCTCGGTAATAGGCAGTGGCGTGACAGAACGTGCGATTTCGATGTCAGTAGGCATGGGCGGTCCTTTCGTTACCGAATGAGAAAAAGACCAATTCAGCATAGCACGGGCGCGCAATAGTAAAACGCCCATAACCGATGAATGGCGATATGTTTATCCAATGCTCAGCGATAGCTTAACAGCCCGCCAAAACAAAGCGCCCTAAATGGTAGGTTCAATCCCCAAGTGCTCAAAGGTGCGAAGCGTTGCCTGGCGGCCCTGGGGCGTGCGAATCATCAAGCCGCACTGCAGCAGATAGGGCTCATAGACATCCTCGAGCGTTCCCGGGTCCTCGCCCACCGCGCTGGCAAGCGTTGTCAGGCCCACGGCACGTCCGGAGAACGTCTTAGCGAGTGTCTCCAAAATGCGAATATCCATCCAGTCCAGACCAAGCTCATCAATCTCGAAGAACTCGAGTGCCTGACGGCAAATGTCAAGCTCAATAGGACCGTTGCCGCGTACCTGCGCATAGTCGCGCACACGCTTGAGCAGACGGTTGGCCAAGCGCGGCGTGCCACGCGAACGTGAGCCGATCTCGAGCGCACTCGGATGATCGATCGTCACGCCCAGAATGGTTGCCGAGCGCGTCACGATCTGGGCGAGCTCCTCGACCGTGTAGTAGTCCAGGCGATACGAAATGCCAAAGCGGTCGCGCAGCGGGCCGGTCAGCATACCCGAGCGGGTCGTTGCCGCCACCAGCGTAAACTTAGGGATATCCAGGCGAATCGAACGTGCGGCCGGGCCTTTACCGATCACGATATCGAGCGCAAAGTCCTCCATAGCGGGATACAGGACTTCCTCGACCGAACGATTAAGACGGTGGATCTCGTCGATAAACAGCACGTCACCCGGCTGCAAGTTGGTAAGGATAGCCGCCAGGTCGCCGGTGCGCGCGATGGCCGGGCCGCTCGTCGTCTTGATCTGAGCGCCCAGCTCGTTGGCGATAATGGTGGCCAGCGTGGTCTTGCCCAGACCCGGAGGGCCCGAAAAGATCACGTGGTCGAGCGTCTCGCCACGGCTCTGCGCCGCTTCGATAAGCACGCGCAGACTCTGCTTGATATGCTCCTGACCGCAGTAGTCGTCCAGGCGCTGGGGACGCAGGGTACGGTCGGCATCGAGGTCTTCGGACGTCAGCTCCGAGCCCACCATGCGCTCACCGTGCGCCATGGATGCCGCCGGCGAATTGCCGGGCGTCGCCCACAGGTCCTGAGAGTCATCGGCTTCCCACATCACGCATCCATTCCAAGTCGCTTAAGCGCCGCGCCGAGCAGATCCTCGACACGCATATCCTGCCCATCATACCCGCTCAGGGCAACCTCGGTCTCCTGCGGGCTAAAGCCCATGGAAAGGAGCGCCGCACGGGCGTCATCGATCGCCGAAGGAGCGGCGGCGGGCACGGGCATCGCAACCTGACCGGGGATCGCATCGACCGGCACAAAGCCCTTGTCCTTGGCAAAGGTGCTCTTGAGCTCCAAGATGAGGCGCTGGGCGGTCTTTTTGCCCACGCCGGGCACCTTGGCCATGCCCTTGTCGTCCTCGGCCATCACCAGGGAATACAGCTGTCCCACGGTATAGGTGGAGAGCACGGCAAGCGCCAGGCGCGGACCGACACCCGAGACGGACACGAGCCGATCGAACATCGTGCGCTCATCCTTTGAGGAAAAACCGAAAAGTGTCATGGCGTCCTCGCGCACCTGCATACGCGTGTAGAGGCGGACCTCGCCGCCGGGCGTCGGCAACGTGGCCGCAGTGCTGCCCGAGATGCCGAGTTCAAAGCCAACGCCCGACACGTCGACGACGGCCGAGCTCATCGTGGCCTCGACAAGCGTTCCATGGAGCTGGGAAATCATCAGTATCCGGTTCCTCTCTGTTGATAGAACTCGCCGCCGGTGAGGGCGCGGGTGCGGCTGAGGTTAACGTGGCAGATGGCGCAGGCCAGGGCATCGGCGGCATGGTCGGGATGCGGGTCGTGATCGAGCTGCGTGAGCGTGCGTACCATGTAGGCGACCTGCCGCTTGTCAGCGGCGCCGGTGCCCACCACAGCCTGTTTGATCTGCATGGGCGTGTACTCGCCAATCTCGAGCGCGCACTCCGACAGCGCCACAAGCGCAGCGCCGCGGGCATGCGCCGTGGGGATGGCCGAACGAACGTTGGCGCCAAAGTAAATACTCTCGATAGCAGCAGTATCGGGCCGATAACGCTCCACGACACCCTTGAGGTCGCGGGCGATATGCGACAGGCGCACCGCGAGCGGACTTCCGGCACTGGTCTCGATGCAGCCATAGGCACGGCAACGAACCTCGCCACGCCGCTCCTCGATAATCCCCCAACCCGTATGAGCCAAACCGGGGTCAATGCCCAAGATAACCAAGCCAACCTCCCCTCGTCACAAGCACGGCACGAGACAAGGCCCCGCGCACTATTCACGAACGTCTGTTCTAGAATAACACAACGGGGTCAAGATGCTTAGATGAAGTATCGGGGCTGGGAGCGAATCCTATCCCATAGTTAGTTCTGCGAGAAAAAGGGGAACTGCCTCGGATCCACCGGCGGATGCGGCATCGGGCCACCCTGGGGACTACCTTGCGAGCCGCCCTGACCGCCCATCATCTTATCGATGGCGTCCTGAACCTCGCCCTCGAACTTTTTCATTCCTTCGTGCAAACGACGCTGACCGTCCTCAGAGCGCAGCTCCTCCATTTGCTCGGGCGAAATACCCAGTAGCTCGCCCAGCACGCCCATCATCTCGTTTCGCACGCGCTCGCTCGTATCCTCGTCAGCAAAACGGCGCACCTCGGCGCGCGCCAGCGAATCGACCGTCATGCGCTCCTTGCCGCTGAGTCCCAGATCGGACCACGCAAGCATGTAGGGCCAGGAGCGCTCAACAAACGAACGTGCCGAGACGATCGGAGCCGTCGGCAGCATGCGGCGAGCAGCCTCGCCCTGGCGCACGAGCATCAGCAGCAGCGAGCAGGCCTCAGTCTTGCCAGCGGCCATCGGGATGTCGTCGAAAGATCGATTGCGGTCCACGTGCGCCTCGAGCGCGCCATCGACCTCACCCGGCTCAAGCCCGCCGAGCAGCTGTGCCGCGCGGTCGAGCATATCGACCGGACCGTCGAGCGTCGAGAGCGCTTGCGCCAGCACGCGCTCCATACAATCTTCCACCGCGTTGAGCGTCACGAGCTCTTGGGGCACCACGGCAGACGTGCGGTTGCGCACGCGCGCCACAAACTCAAGCGTCGACAGGTACACATCGCCAAAGGGCGCGTAATCGCCCTGGTAGCCGCCGCAAAGCGCCGGCGCCGCCAGCGCGTACTCGGTTTTGGACAGCGGGCTCAGCGCCATCGCACCCAGCTCGAGCGCCGTGTCCTCCAGCATGAGGCCCAACGTGCGCGAGCGCAGACGCTCGGCATCGCCCGCCGACACGTCGCGATCGAGCACACGCGTCGCATCCGGTGCATCGCGCTCGACAGTGCGAATGTGTAAACGCTCGGCGATGGCGCGGACGGCGGCACAGCGGGCAGCCTCGGCCTCTTCCTGCGCCGGAGTAAAGATACGGTTGCGCCCCAGCACCAGGCCAATCACATTGCGCGGGCCCAGAGCGTCGACGGCCAGCGCCGCCAGCAAAGACGACGGCAAGTCGCCCTCGAGCGCCACCACGGCGCGCGACGCACCGCGGGCGCGGGCGTTATCGCGAACGGCAAGCACCAGCGCCTGCCACAGCCATTCCTCGGAGCGAAACTCGGGCAGCTCGTGGTCTTCCAGGGCATCGAGCATCACACCGCGCTGGATCTCCTGAACCAGTAGGCTCTCCTCAAAACACGGCGCTTGGGCCACCACGCGACCGCAGTCGTCGAGTACAAACGACCCGCCGGTATACACCGACTCGTCATAGGCACCGACCGGCGCCATGCAGGCAAACCATACGCTGCGCTTGGAGGCGATCTTGCGGTAGGCGCCGCTGCGAACGGCGGCAATGGCGGCAGTCTCGCGGTCGGTCATGTCAAACGCATTGAATTGGAAATACGCAATGAGGTCAACACCGGTCGGCAACATCTCGAGTTCGCGGTCCAAGTCAAAAATCACGGCGATGCGCACGCCGTCCACGTCGAACACCGGCGGCGCCCAACGCGTGTCGTTGTTCTCGCCACGCTGCAGGGCAATGCTCGAACGCGCCGGCACCACATGACCGTCCTTGAGCATCATGTAGTCGAGCAGCGGCTGACCCTCAAACGAAACCGCCGCGGGCACGATGCAGATCATGTCAAGCTCCTGGATGCGCTCGGCGACACCAGTCAAGCCGGCAAGCATGTCGTGCTCAAAGTCGGCAGCGCCCACCAGGCCACCGGGCATGGCGCCCATAAAGAGCGGAGCCGGAACGCACAGCACGCGCGCCCCGCGCTCGTGGGCCAGACGAGCCTGGTCCTCGATGCGGCCGCAAATGCCCTCAATATCACCCAGGCGCATATCGATCTGTGCAAGCGCGAGCTTCATGGCTCAGCCCTTTCCGTCGTAAACCATCGAAATCGTAGTAAAAGCGCCGGCCGCATGATGCAGTCGGCGCTCGCATGTGCATATGCTAGCTATGATACCCCGAGCGGGGGCGCGCTCCTAGAACGTCGCGGACCACAGCCCGTGCAGGTTGCAGTAGGCATAGACGGTACCGGTCTTGGAACCGCCGGCAAAAAACGTCGCGGGCTTCATGCCGGGCTCAAGGTAATGGACCTCTAAGCGGCCCTCGGCCTCAAGGGCGATCCACTCAATATAGTGCTCGGGCAGGCTGGGGTGCTCGACCGAGCCAACGCGTGCGCGAATCACGTGACCGTCGCGCTCGGTCTCGACAACAGGCACGTGCTTCTCGTGCGCCGCGTCCTCAGTGTTTGCGGTCAGTTCCGTGCAACCGGCAGGGGTTGCAACGTCGTTGCCAAGGGCGGCAATGAGCTTACCGTCGGGGTCCTTAAAGAATTTCGCCATGATGTTCTCCTTTGCTGATGTGCCGATGTTCTCGATGCTTCTTATGCCCAAAGGCGCGCGAACCATCCACGGCATCGCAAATGAACACATAATGAGCGGGGCTAGCGCCCGTCGCCGCCGAGCAGCGCCAGAACATCCTCGCGGGTAAACAGCGCCGAGGAGATGCCGTCGCCGCCGAGCACGCTGTTGACCAGGTCGCGCTTGGACTCCTGCATCTGCATGATGCGCTCCTCGATCGTGTCCTTGGCGATGAGCTTGTACACGGTCACGGTATGTTGCTGGCCAATACGATGCGCGCGGTCGGTCGCTTGGTCCTGCGCCGCCACGTTCCACCACGGGTCGTAGTGGATGACCACGTCGGCCGCCGTCAGGTTAAGGCCCACGCCGCCCGCCTTGAGCGAAATCAAAAAGACCGGGACCTCGCCCGCTTGGAACTGCGCGACCATCTTGGCGCGGCTCTCCTTAGACGAAGCGCCCGTGAGCTTAAGGAAGGCGATGTCCTCCTTGGCCAAGCGCTTACCGATGATATCGAGCATACCCGTAAACTGGCTGAACAACAGGATGCGATGCCCGCCGTCGAGTGCGCCGTGCACGAGCTCCATACACGTATCGAGCTTTGCGCTCCCCGCCTTGTAATCCTCGTAGTGTAGACGTGGGTCGCAGCAGATCTGGCGCAGCTTGGTGAGCTCGGCGAGCACCTTGAGCTTGTCCTTCTTAAACTCCCCAGCCTCGCGGTGCTGCACCTGCTGGGCGATGCGGTCCTGGTTGGCCAGGTAGAGCTTGCGTTGCTCGCCGGTAAGCTGTGCCATGACGGTGTCCTCGATCTTCTCGGGCAGGTCGGCCACCACGTCTTCCTTAACACGGCGCAGCACAAACGGCGACACGAGCGCCTGCAGGCGAGCGGCGCTATCGCCCTCGGCATGCTCGACGGGGCTCTCAAAGCGCTTGGCAAACGACTCGCGCGTCCCCAAAAGGCCCGGCATCAAAAAGTCGAAGATGCTCCAGAGCTCGGACAGGCGGTTTTCGATGGGCGTGCCCGTCAGGGCAAAGCGCACGCCGGCAGGCAGGCGCTTGGCAGCGCGCGCCACCTGCGTGAGCGGATTTTTAATGTACTGTGCCTCATCGAGCACCACGCGGGCAAAATCCTGCTCGACGTACTCATCGATATCGCGCCGCATAAGGTCATACGACGTTACGACCACGTTATGCTCGGCCACGCCGGCAATCTGTACACGACGTTGAGCCTTGGCGCCCACAATGGCGCACACATCGAGCGACGGGGCAAAGCGCTCCAGCTCGGCAGTCCAGTTGTACACGAGTGAGGCCGCGCATACCACGAGCGTGGGCTTGGTGTCCCCCGCCTCCACGCGCGCCAGGATATGCGCGATCATCTGGAGCGTTTTGCCCAGGCCCATGTCGTCGGCCAAGATGCCGCCAAGGCCCAGGTGTTCGAGCGAGCCGAGCCACTGGTATCCGTCGACCTGGTAGCCGCGCATCGTTGCCTTGAGCGATGCCGGCACCGTAAAGTCCATCTTGCCGAGCGTGTCCAGGCGCTCGACGGTGCGGCGGAACGCAGCGTCGCGATCGGCCTCGAGCGCGGGCGTGCGCGCGAGCATGCTATCGACGAACAGGGTGCTCGACGCGGGAAGCGACACGCCGTCGAGCAGGTCGACGGCATCGACACCCAGGTCCTCGGCGAGACCAAACGCGGCTCGGGCGCCCTCGTCCAGGCGAATGATGTCGCCGGACGTAAGGCGCGCAAACGTTTGATGACGCTTGTACGAATCGAGATAGATGGCAAGGTCTGCCGCCGAAAGGCCGCTCGCGCCCAGTTCGACGTCGAGCAGGTTACTCTTGACGGTCGCACGCACCGAAAGCTTGGGCGCAGGGCGGACCGAGACCTGGCGCAGGCGGTCGCTGAGCATGACCTCGCCCAACTCGGACAGGGCAGACAGGCCCTCGGTCAGCAAGTGGAACAGGCTCTCGTCATCGCGTTCCTCAAACGCTAGGCCGCCCTCGTGGAAATCGAAGTACAGGGCCGCCGTGTCCATAACGCGAAACTCCGCCACCTCGTCGCGCGGCGGAACGCCCGGGCGCCGCTCTTCGAAGGGGCTGCCCGGAGCGCCCAGACTAAAGAGATCTGCCGACCAGTCGCCGTAGGTAACCGTAACTTTGCAGGTCACGAGCCCATCGTCGACGCCAATCGCCATGGCAAAGCTCGGCTCGGGCGCCACGGTATCGAGCGCAGCGGGCGCGGTAAGGTCGGTGTAGTCGCGCAAAATGGGCAGCACCATACGACAGAACTCCCCCACCTGCTCGGCGGCGATATGGACCGGCGTGCGACAGGGCAGCAAGCGCGATAGAAACGGCGCCGCATGCTGGGCAAACGCTACATCGGTACGGCGCGCACGGCGGGTGTCGACCAGATAGGCAACGTCGCCCGAAGCAAAGCAGTATGCATCGGCCGGCAGGCGTAGATCGTAGCTGCCACCAGCCGCCGGCGCGATTTTGGCGGCAAGGAGCGGTGGGCGCTTAGACAGCGCCTCGTCCGCCCCTTCCGGAGGCATCTCAACCGCCACGTCATAGGTGCGATGCGTCGTCGTCCCCCGCGACCAGGCGGGCTCAAAAGAGATAGTCTTGCCGCGCAACAGGTCCAGCACATATACGATGCTATGCTCGGACAGCGGTAACTGACGCTCGGCGACAAAACCGCTGCGGGCAAAGTCGTACGACGCCGAACGCGAGCTTGTGATGTCATCGAGATAGGCAACTGTCGTCACGACAAGGTTGAGCAGCTTTGTCGACACGTCTTCGAAGGCTTCGGGCGTATGGACAAACGTGAGCTTCTTGCCGTACGAGAACGTACCGCCTCGGACATAGGCGTCGGCCATGCCGTCGATATCCTTGACCACGTAGGACACCGAACCGCAGCGAATGCGGAACTCGAGCGCCCAGCTAAAGCGGTCAGCGAACAGCGGATTGTAGTACGGCACCAGCGAAGGCTCCAACGCCGCTTTGGGGGCGTCGGGATCAACGGCACCGGCAAGCTTGCGGCGCATGCTCGCCAGCTCATCCATGCGCGCGTCCGAAAGATCGGAGAGCGCCGCCATGAGGCTGGGGCTCGTGGGGACGGGCGCCGGAAAGGGAAAGTTGGGGTTGACGGCCGGCGCTTTGGGCGCGGTGCGAACGGGCTGTTTCGGCTGCGCCGTAAACGTGCGGACCGGCGTGCGCAAACCTTCGACGGGCTCGGCGCCGCTGGCATCCAAATACGCCAGAGCCGTGGCAATAGCGTGCTTGCACATACCGGGGTAACGATAGGCGGCGGGGCAATCGCAGTCGTAGTCAATCACCTCGTGCTCGTCCATGTCGAGCGCCACGTGCGTCTTGTACAGGTCGCCGCGCGAACCGCGCACCGAGCCCTCAACCGTCACGTTTTTGGAGAAGCGCGAGCCGCTGTCCTCAATCGACAGCACGGCGCCGTTGAGCATGAGCGAGCGGCCCTTCATAAAGGTGCCGCTCAGCGCCGCCTCTTTCCGGAGCGCCTGCACAAACGTCCCCTGTGCCATCACTTCCTCCAATCCACACAGGGTAGCTAATTTGGGACGGGGCTATTTTAGCTACCCCCATATGTCGGTTGAGATGTATTCCGACCCCGACTCATTCGCCGTCAGCCAAAGGGTAGCTAAAATAGCCCCGTCCCAAATTAGCTACCCCGGCAAAATCATTTTAGATAACCGTCACTCTGCCTTGGTTACCCACGATAGCCTTTGCCTCGGCCAGCAGCGGAATCGAGCGCGCGTTGACCTTGGCAGGTACCTCGGCGCGCAGCACGCGCCCGTCCACCTGCTCGATAAAGATCTCCACGCGGTCGCCGCCCGGGTTAGTGGTGAGCACCGTGGCCAGGCGCGCCATATTGCCCTGGCTAAAGCGGCTGTTAGGCACCATGACCTCAAACACCTTGGGCTTGTTGTTCTCCTCGTTGAGCTCGAGCGGCACGATCTCCTGCGCGATGATCTGGTCGCCGCGGTCCGAGCGCTCGAGCTTGCCCTTAATGCGCACAAAGGCATCGGACAGCTGCGCGCCGGTCTCGGGATCGACCTCGCCGTACAGGTACCCCTCGGCCTCTTTATAGGTCTTGGGGAACACGACGACGGTGGCCTCGCCTTCCATGTCCTCGAGCTGCACGATGCCCATGGGGTCACCGTTTTTGGTCACGCGCTTGGACACGCTCGAGACCATGCCGGCCCACCACAGCGCCTTGCCCTCGGGAATCTCCTGGTTGATGGTGCCGCCCGTAGGATTCTGAACTTCGTAGCCGGTATCGATCTGCGAGAACGAGAAGTCGCGCGCCTTGGCTAGTGCATACTCAAACGGGCGCAGCGGGTGGTCCGAGACATAGATGCCCAGAAC
Source organism: uncultured bacterium (assembly GCA_905214385.1). Classification (GTDB taxonomy): domain Bacteria; phylum Actinomycetota; class Coriobacteriia; order Coriobacteriales; family Coriobacteriaceae; genus Collinsella. The sequence goes on along the minus strand of CAJMMF010000002.1, from coordinate 4,220 downwards.
CTCCTTCTCCTGGCTCAGCTTAAGGTGGCGGTCCCATTCCTGGCCATCCGGATCGGGCACGCTCACCTCAAAGCCCGAGCCCTCAACGTCGCCAAACATATCGAAGAACGACGTCTGGCCGCTCGCGCGATCCTTCTGGCGCTTTACCGCGGCATCGATGATGTTCTCGGGGTTGTTCTTATCCACAAAGTGCATCATCTGGCGACGCGGATACCCCGTGGAGTCGAAGGCGCCTGCCTTGATGAGCGATTCGATCACGCGGCGGTTGGCCTGGCTCGAGTCCACGCGCTCGACAAAGTCGTGCAGCGTCTTAAACGGGCCGCCCGCCTCGCGCTCGGCGATAATCGCCTGCGCCACGCCGGTGCCCACGCCGCGGATGCCGGCCAGACCAAAGCGCACGCCCTCCTTGGTAGCCGTGAACTCGGTACCGGACTCGTTGACATCTGGCGACAGCACGGGGATGCCGTCGTGACGGCATGCCGAGACGTAGTGCACGATCTTGTCGGTCTTGCCCGTATAGGACGTCAGAACGGCCGCCATGTACTCGTGCGGATAGTGCGCCTTGAGCCACGCCGTCTGCATAACCAAGATGGCGTAGCCGGCGGAGTGCGACTTGTTGAAGGCGTAGGACGCGAACTCGAGAACATCGTCCCAAATCTTCTGGGCGACCTCGCGCGTATAGTTGTTCTTGATGGCGCCGTTCATCCAGTGGTCGTAGGTGGTCTCGTCGGAGCCATCCTCCCAGTGGAGCACCGTCGACGTGAGCAGCTTGATTTTCTTCTTAGCCACGGGCTTACGGATACGCGAGTCCGATTCGCCCTTGGAGAAGCCGCACATCTCGACGGAGATGAGCATAACCTGCTCCTGGTAGACCATGGTGCCGTAGGTTTCGCCCAGGATGTCGTCCAGGCGGTCGTCGTAGGAGACCGCCGGCTCCTTGCCGTTCATACGGTTGATGTAGGACGAAACCATGCCGGCGCCCAGCGGGCCCGGGCGGTACAGGGCGATCAATGCTACGACGTGCTTGTACTCGGTGGGCTTCATGTTCTTGATCGTGGCCGTCATGCCGGCGGACTCGACTTGGAAGACGCCGGCGGTGTGGCCGGAACCCATGAGCTTAAAGATCTCGGGATCGTCAAAGGGAATCTCTTCCTCTTTGATGTCGATGCCGAAGTTCTTTTTGATGTTTGCCTTGGCCTTGGAGATAACAGTCAGCGTGCGCAGGCCCAAGAAGTCCATCTTGAGCAAGCCCATGTCGGCAACGGTATGGCCCTCGTACTGGGTAATCTCGACGCCGCCCTTGGTGTCGAGCTTGGTGGGCACGTGCTCGTTGACGGGGTCGCGGCAGATCAGGACGGCGCACGCGTGCACGCCCTCGCCACGGGTGAGGCCCTCGATTGAGAGCGCCGTGTCGATGATGCGGCGGGCGTCGTCGTCCTTTTTATATGCCTCGGCAAAATCGGGGTTAAACAGGTCCTCTTTGCCGGGTTGCTTTTCGAGCACCTGCTTGAGCTTGACCTTGGGGTCGCTCGAGACCATCTTGGACAGACGCTGGCCCATGTAGACCGGGTAGTCCAGGACGCGCGCGGCGTCGTTGATGGCCTGCTTGGCCTTAATGGTCGAGTAGGTGATGACGTGGGTGACCTTCTCGGGGCCGTAGAGCTGGCGAACGTGCTCCACGACCTCGAGGCGCCGCTCATCGTCGAAGTCCATATCGATATCGGGCATCTCGGTACGCTGCGGGGACAGGAACCTCTCGAACATCAGGCCGTTCTCGAGCGGGTCGAACGCGGTGATGTTCATGGCGTAGGCGACGATAGCGCCGGCGGCCGAGCCACGGCCGGGGCCGACGCCGATGCCGTTGTCCTTGGCCCATTGCACGTACTCGGCAACGATCAAAAAGTAGGCGGCAAAGCCCTTGTCGCAAATGACCTTGTATTCGTACTCAAAGCGCTCTTTGATGTTGACGCCACCGATCTCGCGCGTGGCCCAGTCGTCGCCGTAGTGCTGGCGCAGGCCCTTCTCGCACTCGCGGCGGAAGCTCTCGACCTTCTCCTCGCTCACGCCGCTCTCGGACAGGATGCCGCCGACGTCGCCGACCGTCAGCTCCAGCGGCGCGGGGTCGCGGCTCTCCTTATGCTCCTGAATGCGGCCGCGCAGCTGCTCGTGGACGGACTGCACCACATCGTAGCTGCAATCCTTTTCAAGCGTATCAGCGAGCGCGGTATCAAACACATTTTTCTGCTCGACGGCGGACATCGGCGGCTCCACACGGAATACCGCGTCAATGACCTCCTCGTGGATGAGCTCGACGTTCCTGTTGTAGAAAAGCGCGTTGTAGATGTTCGCCGCGCGGTCGTCGAAGGCGGGGAAGAGAAAGCCAAGCTCGGGCGCAAGGGCAATATGTCCGGTGGAGCTGGGGTGGAAGAAATTCTCGTCGGTATCGTAGCGCAGCTCGAGCGTCGGTGCCTTCACAGGACAAATGGCGCAGACAAAATACTTGTAGACGTCGCCGGAGGCGTCCGCCTGCAGCTCGTCGTCCTTGCCGCGGTAGGGAACATCGTAGGCATCGGCGGCGAGGAGAATGAGATAGTTCGTCTCACCCATGCTCAGAGATTCAATAATTTTGCGGCAGAGCGTTTCGCGGGCGTTCGCATCCTTGCACTCCGTCTGGCGCAGGGTTTGGAGCAGACGGTGCTCGTCGCTGTCCGCGACCTGAGCGGTCGAGAATTCAATGTCGATGAGGTTGCGCCCCAGCGTGCCGGAGAGCGTCTTTTTGAGCAGCCCCAGATACATCTCCTGCTCCTCCTGCCGCATGAGGCCGAGGGAGGCGTCGATCCACGAGATGACCTCGCGGTTGGAGTTGACATAGCAGCCGAAGATGCGGCTGAAGTTATTTTTATCGAGCCGGAAGCGCCGGCGAATTTCGTTGAGTTCTTTCTGGTTCATTTGCTTCTTCCTTCTCTCACAGAATATCACGGAGAGAAATTGTACCACAGCGTCCCTCTGGCGGCAAGAGGGACCACATCGATCCATACGGAGAAAAAAGGATGGCTAAATTTATCTATTTCACGCCGGAGGAAAAGGCGCGGGCGCAGAATACCGACCTGGTGTCTCTGCTGCGTGCCCAGGGCGGTGGTTCGGCCGTTCCAAGCGTGAGGGTAGCTATGCCATCCGCTTTGTCCAACGCTAAATACGGATGTGGTTTCAGGGACAAACCGGACGATGGCCGGCACCGCCTGCACGGGAGCCTCACACCCCTGCGGCTCTCGCAGATCGTCCCCATTGCCCTGCGGCGGTTCGCGGCCCGCCAGGCCCGATGGCTGGATGAGTGCAGCTTTAGCCCTGGCGTGCAGAAATGCAACAATTTTCCGGAACATCCCTTGACAAATCACGCCATTTGGCATTTAATATTAAATTGATATTGTCGTGAAAAGCTATATGTTTATCTGCCGGTGGCTGCCGGCGGACGGATCATGGACCGACCGGGAGCACAAGAGAGGCACGACATTCGTTGTACCCCTCTTGCTTTATTTTGCCTCGTGCGGCTTTTCCATAAGGTATCTGCCTCAAACAGAAAGACGGAAGGACAAAAGCTTATGAACTGGGAGATCACAACATTTATCGCGTACTTTGTTATCCTGCTCGGCGTGGCGCTGGTGTTCTACTTCAACGGCACGAACAAAAATTCGGAGGACTTCTTCCTCGGCGGGCGCTCCATGGGCCCTTGGGTCACCGCCTTGTCCGCGCAGGCGTCCGATATGTCCGCGTGGCTGCTGATGGGCCTGCCCGGCTCGATCCTCGCCTTCGGCTTCGGCCAGATGTGGATCGGCATCGGCCTTGCCATCGGTACGGCGGCCAACTGGATCCTGTGCGCCAAGCGCCTTCGCACCTTCTCCAAGGCGGCGAACGATTCCATCACGCTCCCGCAGTACCTGACGAACCGCTTCGCGGTCGATTCCCGTGCGCTGCAGCTCGTGTGCGCGCTCATCTTCCTCTTTGCCTACACGATCTATGTGGCCTCCGCGCTGGTGGCGGGCACCTCCGTGTTTACCACGCTCTTCCCTGATATTTCCCCGAAGATCGCCATGTTCGCCTTCCTGCTCATCATCGTGGCCTACACCTTCTTCGGCGGCTTCGCCGCCGTGTGCTGGACGGATTTCTTCCAGGGCCTTCTGATGATGGCGGCGCTGATGCTGGTGCCTATCGTCGTCTATTTT
>CAJMMF010000001.1:0-174237 GCA_905214385.1 uncultured bacterium | reverse complement strand
AGTTTTCGGATTTGAATCTATGCCCAATTAACAACCGTCAGGGAATTGTAATTGATGGTGAAGGTTCAAAGGTAATTTGCAAAGACTAATTTGAAAATTCCAGTTTGCTGTACTCGTTCCTAGCAGGGTTTGGGGCAGGCACGCCCCAACAAGAAGCTGTCCCAAAGGGGCAAGAATGGGGACTGCGGACGATTTCTTGGACCGTTACGCGGCCCTTCCCAGCGCGGAGCGGAACTCGGCCGGCGTGCGGCCACCGAGCGCATCGCTGCGCCTCTCCGTATTGTATCGACCGATCCAGCCCCCGAGCTCCTCGATGAAGCGGGCGGGGGGGTCCAGTCCGACCAGTCCCTGCCGTGCCAGAGCTCCTTCTTGAGCAGGCCGAAGAAGCCCTCCATCGCCGCGTTGTCCGGGCTGCAGCCCTTTGCGGACTGGATTGGCTACACTGATGTGGACAGTTCCGGGAGGGGCGCAAGAGACGGGAAGGCCGCGTGCGCGTTCCTGCGCGAGGGCCGCGGGGAGGGGCTGCCTGGGTACGGCGCCTGTCAACTCGGTCTACGTCTTTGATGACCGGGTCGTACTCAATATCAACTTCACGGATGATGCCAAAACGGTCACCCGTGAGGAAGTGTTGGGTTCGAGTGCTATGGACAATGTTCCAGCATGCTGGGATCGAACTCGCTAGCCGGAATCACACGGTACCCGTGACGCAGCAGCAGATCGACGAAAACGCCGTTGCCCGCGGTGAGCGTACCGCTAAAGGTGCCATCGTAGACGCGACCCGCACCGCACGAGGGGCTACGGTCCTGTAAGACGCACGCAGCTATCTCGGACGGGCCGCCCGCCTGCTCGCACATATCGAGCGCGCGCTCTGCACCCAGGCGAAACTCGCGATCGACCGAGATGCCCTCGCAGGTACGAACCTCGCCGTTCACAATCTCGGACGGCTTGCGCGGTGTGGGCAAGCCACCAAAAACCTCGGGGCACACCAAGAGAACCTCGGTCCCCGTTCGCTCGCAGGCCTCGACCAACGCGCGATGGTAATTGTCGAGCCCGTTATATTTGCAGCTCTCTCCCATCAAGCAGGCACTCACCACGATCTTCATATACAACTCTCCCCACACAAATCGCCCCATTTGAGATGGACACTCAAATGGGGCGATTGACACAGCGCAACTAGTATTACTGCTGCTTTGGCATCAGCGGATTCTCGCGCGTGAGAAGATTCATAAACTCCTCGCCCGTGATCGTCTCCTTCTTGTACAGATAACGAGCCAGCTCGTGGAGCTTAAACTTGTTCTCCTTCAGGATCTGCAGGGCGCGATCATGCGCATCCTCAATCAGCTTGGCGACAATCGCGTCCACGCGCTCGGCCGTACCGGGAGCGCAGGTAAGCGACGTGTCCTGGTTGAGATACGCATTCTGAACGGTACCGAGCGCCATCATGCCAAACTCTTCGGACATACCAAAGCGCGTCACCATGTTGCGGGCGAGCTTGGTGGCCTGCTCGATATCGTTGGCCGCGCCGGTCGTCATCTCGCCAAAGATGAGCTCCTCAGCAGCGCGTCCGCCGCAATAGACGGCGAGCTTGTCTAAGACCTCCTGGCGTGTGGTCAGGAAGCGCTCATCCTCCTCGACCTGCATGGTGTAGCCAAGAGCGCCGCTCGTGCGCGGCACGATAGTGATCTTCGTGACCGGCGCAGAACCCTTCTGGCGAGCGGCAACGATGGCGTGGCCGATCTCGTGGTAGGAAACGACCTGCTTCTCGTGGTCGGACAGCACCGTGGACTTGCGCTGCTGACCGGCGATGACGACCTCCACCGACTCCTCAAAATCGTCCTGCGTGGCGCGCTTTCGACCCTCGCGAACGGCGCGCAGGGCGCCCTCGTTGATGATGTTGGCCAGGTCGGCGCCCGAGGCACCGGGCGTGGCGCGGGCGATCGCAGTCAGGTCGATCGGGGGCTGCGTCTTCACGCTCTTGGCATGGAGCTCAAGGATGTTCTTGCGGCCGGTCAGGTCGGGCAGCTCAACGGGGATGCGGCGGTCAAAGCGGCCGGGGCGCAACAGGGCCGGATCAAGGCTGTCGGGACGGTTGGTCGCAGCGAGGACGACGATACCCTTGTGGTTATCGAATCCGTCCATCTCGGTCAGCAGCTGGTTGAGCGTCTGCTCGCGCTCGTCGTTGCCGCTAAAGCCGCCGCCGTCACGCTTTTTGCCGATGGTATCGATCTCGTCGATAAAGACGATGCACGGGGCCTTTTCCTTGGCCTGCTTAAACAGATCGCGAACCTTAGCGGCGCCACGGCCGACAAACATCTCGACGAACTCAGAACCAGAAATACTAAAGAACGGAACGCCCGCCTCACCGGCAACGGCCTTGGCAAGCAGGGTCTTACCCGTACCCGGAGGGCCGACAAGGAGGGCACCGCGCGGCAGCTTGGCGCCGATCTCCTCGTAGCGCTGCGGCTTCTCCAGAAAGTCGACGACCTCCTTGAGGGACTCCTTGGCCTCTTCCTGGCCGGCGACATCCTTAAAGGTCACGCCCACATCCTTGGAGGCGATCACGCGAGCACCGGACTTGCCCAGTCCACCGCCGCCAAAACCACCGCCGCCAAAGTTCATCGACGGACCGTCATCACCCATGGCCTTCTTCATGCGGCGGTTGAGCCACCAGCCGATCAGGAAGAAAATCGCCATGGGAAGAATGAGGGTGAGCAGGTAGTAGGTCATCAGACCCGAGTTCTTATCGGGAACAACCGACTCAAGCGAGGCGCCAGATTCAAGCACGCGATCGGTAAAGCCCGCATCATTCGGCACACCGGTCGTCTTGTAGGCGATGTTCTCGTCCTCGCCCTTCTTGGTGTAATAAATCGTGTAATCGTCCGTGTTGTACTCGACCTTGTCGACACTCTTCTTATCAAGCGCTTTGACAAACGTCGAGTAATCGGTCTTCGTAATCTGCTGCGTGTGACCGATGTTGGGGAACAGAACGGTCGAGAGCACGAGGTAGACGACGAAGGCGATGAGCACGTAGAGGATCATATTCCGTCTACGTTTGTTGTCATCCATCTCCATCTGCTTGAACTCCATCTACTGGGGTTGATAATGCTATCTAGAATACCCAACCCGAACGGCGATAAACCGACGCCGGGCACGAAAGGACAGAGATGGCATCACTGGAAGTCGGCAAGGTTCAAATCTATACGGGCGACGGCAAGGGCAAGACGACGGCTGCGCTGGGGCTCGCGCTGCGCGCCACGGGCTATGGACTTAACGTGCTCATGCTTCAGTTTGCCAAGAAGCTGCACTGCGCCGAACATGACGCAGCACCTCGATTGGGGCTACGCATCGTACAAGCCGACCGCGATACGCCCGAAGCCTGTGCCGCACAGATCATGGAGCTGGCGCGCGAGCAGATTTGCCAAGTCGACGTGCTGATCTTGGATGAGCTGGGGGAAGCCATGCGACGGGGCTTTGTAACGCGCGAAGATGTCGAAGCATTGATCGCGATGAAACCGACCACCACGGAGCTCGTGCTCACCGGCCGCGGCCTGCTACCCCTCGCCGACCTTGCCGACCTAGTAACCGAAATGCGCCCCGTCAAACACTACTTCGACGAAGGCCTCCTAGCCCGCAAAGGCATCGAATACTAGCCATTGCGAACGTCCCCAATGGCTAGGCAGTGGCGCGGCCTAGCCAGTTGCCGCTGTGATGGTAGACGGTAAACATCGTGGCGGTGATTACCCAGGTTACGGGGTAGACCAGCAGCAGATGCTCGAGCGAGGGGTCGAGCGGCATAATCGCGAACACCCACGCCACACGGAGCACGACCGTGCCGAAGATCGTGAGCATCATAGGCTGGAAACTCACGCCGGCGCCGCGGATGGAGCCGGACGCATTTTCGATAATCGAGAAGATCGCGTAGAACGGCGCGATGAAATGAAGAATCGTCGTGGTGTAGGCCGAAATTGCGGCATCGTCGATAAACAGACGCGAAAGCGGGCCCGAAAATACCAGCAGCACGGCAGACAGGCCACCGATAAGAACAAATGAAAGCACGAGCGACGTGTGATATCCCTTTCGCATGCGATCGTAATTGCGCGCACCAAAGTTCTGCGCCGAGAACGTAGTAATCGACACACCAAGCGCCTCGGTCACCATCCAGATAATGCCGTCCAGGCGGCCGGAAAGGCCCCAAGCGGTCGTGACATCGGCTCCAAACGAGTTGACCGACACCTGAATCAAAACGTTGGAAATCGAATACGCCGCAGACTGAACGCCCAGCGGCAAACCGCACGAAAGCATGCTCTTGCAAATGCCGCGATCAATACCGAGCTTGGATAGCGACAACCGCCACGCTCCCGGAGCGCGCATCATGCGGATCACAATCATCGTGGCATTGGTGCAGATAGTCAGCGCCACCGCGATGCCGCAGCCCAGCGCTTCCATGTGCAGCACGGCGACAAAAAGAATGTCGAATGCCACATTGACGAAGCAGCCGGAGGCAATAATAACCGCCGGACCGCGCGTGTCGCCCACGGCGCGCAACAGCGCCGTCCCCATATTGAGCAGCAGCGCCGCAAACATGGCGGCAAAGTAGCAACGGGCATACGCCACACCCTCAGCCAGCAGCTCATGCGGTGTATTCATCAGCACAAGCATCGGCTCGACAAACACCATGCCCAGAATGGAAATGACAATACCGCCCACCAGCGCGAGCGTCATGGCCGTATGGACCGAACGACTCAATCGCTCATCATCGTGCTGACCAAAATACTGACCGGTAATGACCGCGCAGCCAGCGCCAACGCCAACGCAAAAGCCAATGCAGAGCTCGGTGAGCACCATCGTGGCTTGAATGCCACCCAGCGCGAGCTTGCCGCCAAACTGGCCGACGATATACGTACCAATAAGCGTGTAAGCCTGCTGAAAAAACGAGCTAAAGAAGATAGGGACGCACAGCGACAGCAGCTGTTGCCAAATGACACCCTGCGTTACATCGATAGCCGTAGATTTCTTAGCCACACGCCCTCCCCACCAGCGTACGTCAAACAACAAAACGACAATTTAAGACCAAAGCCAATACCAGCTTAGCACCGACCGACGTCGGCCGAAACGCCCCGAACCAGAGCCCGGTGCTAACTATCTGCCTAGTGATACAGCCCCGGCTGGTAGTGGTACTCGTTGCTCACATGCGGGCACAGCTGCCAAAAGGCAACAGCGCTTGCCGCGGCCACGTTGAGTGAATCGACCCCATGCGCCATCGGAATACGCACGGCGCGGTCGCAGCCTGCAATGGTCTTGGCGCCCAAGCCAGCACCCTCGGTGCCCATAAAGATTGCCAGGCGGTCAATCTCCTGGAGCGCGGGATCGTCCAGCGACACCGAATCATCCGTCAACGCCATAGCGGCACACGAAAAGCCGGCATCGTGTAGCGCCGCCAGCCCATCATGCGGCCATACGCGCGCTTCGCTGCCAATGCGTGTCCAGGGCACCTGGAACACCGTGCCCATGCTCACGCGGGCCGAACGACGATACAGCGGATCACAACACGTAGGACTGACCAAAATGCCGTCGACGTTGAGCGCGGCCGCCGAGCGGAATATTGCGCCCACATTGGTATGGTCGACAATGCCCTCGAGCACGCACACGCGCACCGGGCGCCCCCCCGCCGCCTCGACGACGCCGCCCAAGAACTCATCAACCGGAATCTGTCGCGGGCGACGAAATGCCGCGAGCGCACCGCGCGTCACGTTAAAACCCGTCAGACGCTCCATAAGCTCCATCGAGGCAACGAACACGGGAACCGGACCCGCGCCCTCGCGTACCGCCAGGCGCTCAAACAGCGGCATCATCTGGTCGAGCCAGCGCTCGCCCAAAAGAAAGCTCGCCGGCTCGTATCCGGCGCGAACCGCACGTTCGATGACCTTGGCACTCTCGGCGATAAAAATGCCCTTCTGCGGCTCCAGCACGCAGCGCAGCTCACGCTCGGTCAGTCGCACGTAGGCATCAAGCCGCTCGTCCTCGAGCGAATCGATTCGCAGCACCTCAACGGCATCAGTCATAGCAGCCAGCCCGCACCTTTCTTTACAGCGCATCTATACCAAACGAGGCGACGCTAAGCGCCGCCCCATGCATTCAAACAATCCGATGATACCGTTCACGCCGGACGATTTACGCCTCAACGCGACGATACGTTACGAACTCATAATCGACACCCTCGTCGCCCTCGCCCGAGGCAATCGTGGCAACACCGCCACGCCGCGCAATCTCCCACGCGGGATCGGCATCCAGATCGGGAAAATACGTATCCACGTCATGCACGCAATGGTCATGCGTAACCTCGGCCTCGGCGCAATACGGCAAAAACTGCCGATACACCTCGCCGCCACCGATCACCCACGCAACGGGCTCATCGGCTACCGCGGTGAGCGCTTCGTCGACGCTATGCACCACGTCGACGCCCTCGGCAGCAAAGTCCTCATCGCGCGTGAGCACGATATTACGACGGTTCTTGAGCGGACGCCCGCCGGGAAAACTCAGCAGCGTCTTGCGTCCCATAATGACCGGGCAGCCTTTGGTGCGCGCCACAAAATGACGCATGTCGGCGCGATTAGACACGACCATGTCACCCTCGCACCCAATGCCCCAGTCATCGCACACGGCAACAATGGCAGAAAGCTTACACGTCATGCGCGTCACCTACACCGCAATGGGGATGTTCTTGACCTGCGGGCCGTGCTCATAGCCCTCGACGATCAGATCATCGGTCGTAAACGCATAGAAGTCATGTACATCGGGGTTAAGCGTTACCTTAGGCGCGACAAACTGCGGACGCTCGATAAGCTCGCGGACGATATCGACATGACGGTCGTAAATGTGGGCATCGGCGATCACATGCAGCAGCTCGCCGGGAATCATATCGACCGATTGCGCGACCATCATCAGCAAGATGGCGTACTGGCACACATTCCAGTTGTTCGCGGCCAAAATGTCCTGGCTGCGCTGGTTGAGAATCATGTTGAGCGTCGGTTTGTCATCCTGCGGGCGCTGCGTCACGTTATACGTCACGCTGTAGGCGCACGGATACAGGTGCATCTCGGACAGGTCGCTAAACACATAGGTATTCGTCATAATGCGGCGGCTGTACGGCGTGTTCTTAAGGTCGTACAGAACGCGGTCCATCTGGTCGAAATCGCCCTCAGCATAATGGCTCTTCTGTCCAATCTGATACCCGTAGGCCTTGCCGATGGAACCGGTCTCGTCGGCCCACTCATCCCAAATATGGCTGTTGAGGTCATGCACGTTATTGGACTTCTTTTGATAGATCCATAGGATCTCATCCATGGCAGATTTGAGGGCCGTACGACGCAGGGTAAGCGCCGGAAACTCCTCGCGCAGGTCGTAGCGTGCCGTGACACCAAAGTTTTTAATGGTATAGGCAGGGGTGCCGTCCTCCCACACCGGACGGACCTTTTGGCCCTCGGTGGTGCTGCCATGGTCCAGAATATCGCGGCACATGGTTACAAACTGTTGATCAGCTTTGCTCATTGACCCTCCTGTCAGTCGCCTATAAGCGAGATTCATTGTATCCCAGGCGCGCAGTGTCGGATTGGACACTTGGGTCGGCACACGCAATGCGCGGCAGCCAGCACCCCCACAATCGCAGACGTAACAACTTTGAATTTCTGACATATGCTAAAAAAGCTTGCGCGGAACCGCATACACGCTATCCTATTACTGACATATGTCAGATAAGGAGCACGTATGGCAGGAAGACGCGAAAAACTGCGTCGCGTTGGGATCATCCCCGAATATCGCGGCTTTACCCCCGATGGCCTTGCCAGCGGAGACGCCATCGAGATGACGGTCGATGAGCTCGAAGTACTGCGCCTGTGCGACCTGGAAGGCCTCAATCAGGAGGCCGTCGCCCAGCACATGGGCATCGCCCGCGCCACCGTGGCGGCCATCTGCAGCCGCGCACATCGCAAGGTGGCAAACGCGCTGGTCAACGGGCGGGCGCTCGTCATCGAGGGCGGCAATATCGCGTACTCCCCCATCACCGCAACGACGGCCGCATGGCCAGCAAAGGAGGTCGACACCATGAGGGTGGCAACCACGTACGACAACGGCAACATCTTTATGCACTTTGGCCGCAGCGAGCAGTTCAAGATCTACGACATTCAGGATGGCAAGGTACTCAACGAGCAGGTCGTGGGCACCGACGGCACCGGTCACGGTGCCCTTGCGGGCCTGCTCGCCAACGGTGGCGTGGACACGCTCATCTGCGGCGGCATCGGCGGTGGCGCCATCAACGCGCTTGCCCAAGCCGGCATCACGGTGTACGCAGGAGCTCAGGGCAGCTGCGACGCTTGTGTCGAGGCCCTTATCGCCGGAACGCTCGCACAGAACGGCGAGGCCACGTGCGGCTGCCACGGCCATGACCACGACCACGCCCACGAACATGGCGAGTCCTGCAGCTGCCACGGCCATCACGAGCACGAGGGCCACGAGGGCTGCGGCTGCCACTAACGGCACGGCACCGCGAGCTCGGGGCGCGACGCTGAACGCAGCCCAACTATCAAAGCCAACAACAAAGGCCACCCGGTAGCTTCCGAGTGGCCTTTGCCATATCAAGCTGGAATTACAGCCCTATTTCTTATTGCGCATCTGCGCTTCCATCTGGCGCAGCAGGTCCATATCGGACTTAGGACCACCCGTTCCCAGGCCGCCCATGCCGCCCAAGCCCATGGCATCCAGACCGGGAATAATGGGCATGCGCATCTTCTTGCCCTTCTTGCCCTTTTTGCCCTTCTTGCCGCCGGCCTGTGCCTGATTGGCCATCGTGCGCATGCGGCCCATCATCTTGTTCATCTCGCCCCACTGCTTCATAAGGCTATTGACCTCGGTGGGGGTCACACCGGCGCCCTTGGCGATACGCGCGCGACGCTGGCCGTTGATGATGGAGGGACGCAGACGCTCCTCCTTGGTCATCGACATGATGATGGCCTCGTTCTTGTCGAAGATGCCCTCGTCCAGGTTACCGCCCATCTGGTTGAGCGCGCGCTGGCCACCGGGGAGCATGCCCAGGATACCCTTCATGCCGCCCATCTTTTTGACGGCTTTCATCTGGTCGAGCATGTCGTTCATGGTAAAGCCCTCGCGCAGCATGCGCTCGGCAGCCTCGAGCTGTTCGGCATCGGCGGCCTCCTGGGCCTTCTCGATGATGCCGACAACGTCGCCCATGCCCAAGATTCGCTTGGCCATGCGATCGGGATAGAACGGCTCAAGCGAATCGGGTTTCTCGCCCATGCTCACAAACTTGATGGGCTTGCCGGTCACCTGACGCACCGAAAGCGCGCCACCGCCACGGGCGTCACCGTCGAGCTTGGAGATAATCACACCATCAAAGTCGGTGCGCTCAGCAAACGTCGAGACCACGTTGACGATATCCTGGCCGGTCATGGCGTCGACGACCATCAGCACCTGGTCGGGCTTGACGGCCTTCTTGATGTCGACGGCCTCCTGCATCATCTGCTCGTCGATCTGCAGGCGGCCGGCGGTATCGACGATGACCACGTCACGCAGGTGGTCGACGGCCTCCTGGATGGCGCCCTTGGCGATGTCGACCGGGTGCTCGCCGTCACCGCGGAAGACCGGCACGCCGATCTCGCCACCGAGCGTGGCAAGCTGGTCGGCAGCAGCGGGACGGTAGACGTCGCACGCGGCGAGCAGCGGCGAGCGGCCCTGCTTCTTGAGCAGGTAGGCAAGCTTTACGGCAGCCGTGGTCTTACCGGAGCCCTGCAGGCCCACGAGCATGATGACATTAGGAATGCGGTTGCTAAAAACGAGCTTGCTCTCGGTTGAGCCAAGCATCTCGGTGAGCTCGTCGAGCACGATCTTGACGACGTTTTGCGCCGGCGACAGCGACTCCATGACCTCGGCGGTCATGCAGCGCTCCTTGGTCTTAGCAACGAACTCCTTGACGACCTTAAAGTTAACGTCGGCCTCGAGCAGCGCCATGCGAATGTCGCGCATGGCCGAGGTGATATCGGCCTCGGTCAGCTTACCCTTGCCGCGCAGGCGGTCAAATGTGTCGTTGAGGCGATCGCTCAGAGAATCAAACACTGGTTACTCCTTAATTGGACTCGCCCACCAGGGCGCGGCAGAAATCTTTGGCATTGAACTCCTGCAGGTCATCGACCTGCTCGCCCACGCCAATGCGCAGGATCGGGAGCTTGAGCTTCTCAGCCACGGCCATGGCGATACCGCCCTTAGCCGTGCCGTCGAGCTTGGTCATGATAATACCGTCCAGGCCCAGCGCCTCGTTAAACTCGAGCGCCTGGTTCAGACCGTTCTGGCCGGTGGCGGCATCGATCACGAGCACGACCGAGACGGGCATGGGGCCGGCGGCCATATTGGCGGCGCGCTTACGCGTCACGTTAACCACCTTGGCAAGCTCGCGCATGAGTTCGGGGCTTGTGTGCAGACGACCGGCGGTGTCGATCAGCACCAGGTCGCTGCCGCGCTTATCGGCCTCATCGAGCACGTCGTAGCACACGCTCGCCGGGTCGGAACCGCGATCGCGCTTGATGACGGGGACACCGGCGCGCTGACCCCACACATCGAGCTGCTCGATGGCGGCGGCGCGGAAGGTATCGGCAGAACCGATCACCACGTTCTTGCCGCGGGCAGCCATGGCGCTCGCAATCTTGCCGACCGTTGTGGTCTTGCCGGCGCCGTTGATGCCCACAAACAGCACGCAGCTCGGCGTATCGGAAAACGGATCACGCTCAACAGGCACAAAATGGCCCTCGAGCTGCTCGGCCAGAGCGCGGCGAAGCTGCGGGGCGGTCTTAAGGTTCTTCTTGGCAGCAGCATCGCGCAGGTCATCGGAGACCTGAATAGCGACCTCGGCACCCATGTCACCCATGACGAGGGTGTCCTCAAGGTCCTCCCAAAAGTCCTCGTCGACCTCGCCGCCAAAGTAGAAGACCTCGTTGAGGGCCTCGCGGCTGCGCTCAAGTCCGCGCGAGAGAGCGTCAAAGAATCCCATTATGCATTCACGACCTTTCCGGTTTCGCGATCGAGTTTTTGCGAGACGACGCGGCTGACGCCGTCGGCTTGCATCGAGACGCCATAGAGAACGTCAGCGTCCTCCATAGTACGGCGCTGATGCGAAATGACCAAGAGCTGTGTATCGGAACGCAGCACATCGAGGGCTCCGATGAGCTTGGACAGGTTGGCGTCATCAAGCGCCGCCTCGACCTCGTCCAGCACATAGAACGGCACCGTGCGCGTGCGGTACACGGCAAAGAGCAGGGCGAGCGCCGTCAGACTCTTCTCGCCACCCGACATGAGCATCATCTTAGTAATGCGCTTGCCGCGCGGCTGCGCCACAACCTCAATGCCCGTCTCGGCAGGATGCTCGGGATCGGTCATCTCAAGATGAGCCTGGCCACCCGGGAACAGCATGGCGAAGATCTCACGGAAGTTCGCATCGACCTTCTCGAAGGTCACCAAGAAGGCTTTACGCATCTTACGGTCGATGGCCACGGTAATCTTGGTGAGCGCCTTGCGCGCGCTCTCCAGATCGGCCAGCTGCTCCTCGATGTAATCGGCGCGGCGCTTGAGCTGCTCGTACTCCTCCATGGCAACCTGGTTCACAGGGCCCAGGTTGTTGATCTGACGCACGAGCTGGTTGAGCTCGCGCTCGGCGGCATCGCGGTCGGTGGGCGCAGGAAGCATGAGCGCTTCCTCGAGTACCGTGGTGCCATCGGCGGTAATGGCCTTAATGGCGGCCTCTACCTGCACCTCGAGCTTGCCACGCGCGACCTTGAACTCGTTTTGCGTGGCGGAGGCGGTATCGACCCGCTCCTTAGCGCGGGTAACCTCTGCCTTGGCATCCTCGATGGTCTTCTTGAGCGAAGCGGAGTCCGCCTCCTCCAGAGAGGCCTGGTCACGCAGGCGCGCTGCCCAATCCGACGCGCGTTCCAACAGGGCAGAATAGCGTTCGTGCATGGGGTCGACGCGCAGGCGCAGCAGCTCGAGCGAGCGCGAAGCCTGGCGTGTTCCGCGGATACGACGGTCGATGCCCTCAAGACGATGCTCCAGGTCGGGCACGCGGCCCTTCAGCGAACGCAGGCGCTCGCTCGTCTGGGCCAGGCGAACCTTGGCGTCGGCGAGCTTGCCGGCAGCCTCGGAATCGTCACGGCGAACGCGGCCGAGTTCGTCGTTGGCCTCGGCAATCTGCAAGCCCAGGTCGCTTACCTGAGCACGGGCCTCGTCACGCGAACGGGTAAGTTCATCCACGCGCGGACACGCAGCGCGAACGGCCTCGGCAGCCTGCTCACGGCGCTTGGAGATGCGCACGCGCTCGACCTCGGCATTGTTGGCGCTTTGCTCCAAGCGGCCGATCTCGGAGAGCAGCGAGCGGCGCTCGCCCTCAAGACGGGCGATCTCGCCGGCGGCATCGCCCTCAGCGGCACGCGCTTCCTCAACGGCCGCATTGGCCTCGACGACCTGATCAGAAACATGCTCAAACACGGCAGCTAGATCGGGCTCCAGGCCCTCGAGCTCACGAATGCGGCGCTTGCGCTCCAAGGCACCCGATGCCTCACCGGCATCGAGGCCCACGCGTACCAAGCCGCCGCAGGCAACGCGGGCACCATCAGGGGTCACATAGGTCACGCCATCCACAACCGGCGCCGCCAACGCGGTGGCCAAGTCATCGACCACGTAATAGCCACCGAGCAGCGCCTCGACAATCGAACCATAACCGGAGCGCACAGACAGACGATCGACCAGACGAGAGCCGGCAGCGCCCTTGGCAGCTGCACCGCCGCTCACGCCGCGCGCCACCAGCAGCGCCTCGCCCGAGGCCTTCTTCTGGTCCAGGGCCGCACGACCGGCACGCTCAAGCGCGGACGTATCGTCGAACAGCAGCGCATCGATATCGCCGGCGAGCAATTGCTCAACCAGGCCCTCAAGCTCGCGCGGGGCCTCGAGCACGTCGCCCAGACGGCCTGAGACATCATCGCCCAGCGCGCCCACCAGACGGCTTACGAGCGGCGAACTGTCGGCCATGCGGGCATCGAGCTTCTTTTGGCTGGCAAGCTCCGAGCGCACCTCGGATAACTTGTTGCGCGCCTCGCTCTCGCGGGCACGCAGGTTCTTCAGGGACGCGCGTGCCGTCTCGGTTGCCTCACGCGCATCGACCTGAGCCTGGCGCGCTTCCTCAAGAGCGCCCTCAAGCTCCTCGGCGCGGTCGCGACGGCTCTCGAGCGAGGCCGTGACCTCCTCGAGCTGTTCATCGATCTGCTCCAGGCGCGAGGCATACATATTGTCCTCGACCTCGGCATTGCTCAAGGAATCCTTCACCTTAGCGAGCTCGAGCGCGGCGTTATCGGCCACGCGCTGCACATCACGTTGTTCACGCGTAAGCTGCGAAATCTGATTGTCGAGCGCCACGCGGCGCTCGTGGAGCTCGGCAGCGGCAGGACCAGCGGCGTCAACGTCCTCCTGGGCCTGCATGTGCGCACCGGTCACTTCCTCAAGCTGGGCACGCGCGTCCTCGAGCTCCTCGACCACGCGACGACGCTGATGCTCGGAGCTCGAGATCTGACCGCGCATGTCAGACAGGCGCGACACCATGTTGTGGCCCTTTTCCTCGAGCAGGCGCATGTCGGAGTTAATGCGGCCGACCACATCTTGCATATGACGGCGCTGCTCGCCTAGGTCGCCCACAAACAGGCCCTTTTCCTCGAGCATGACCTGAAGCTTCTCGAGCTCGCGCTCCTTTTCGCCCAAGCGGTACTGCGCAAGCTCAAGCTCGGCCGCGCCCTCTTTGGAGCGGCTCTCCAGGTCGTTCCACTGCGACTGCAGCGAACGCAGCTCGTCAACGGCCAGCATCTGCGTAAGCTCGTTCGCGCGCGAGGACAGCTCTTTGTACTTGCGCGCGCGATCGACCTGACGCTCCAGCGGTCGCAGCTGACGGGCGATTTCCTTATTGATGTCGCGGGCACGCGTCAGGTGCTCGTCCATCGACTTAATCTTTTTGAGCGCACGCTCCTTGCGGCGCTTGTGCTTGGAGATGCCGGCGGCCTCCTCGATGAGGGCACGGCGCTCCTCGGGGCGGCTCTGCAAAATGGCGTCGAGCTTGCCCTGGCTGATGATGGAATGCGTATCCTTGCCCAGACCCGAATCGTGCAGGATGTCCTGAATGTCCATCAGGCGGCAGGGACTCGAGTTGATGAGGTACTCGCTTTCGCCCGAGCGATACATGCGACGGGTGATGGCGACTTCGTCAAAGTCGACGGGCAGCATATGGTCCGAGTTATCGAGCACCAGCGTGACCTCGGCAACACCCACCGGCTTGCGCGCTGACGAGCCCGAGAAGATGACATCCTCCATGGCCTGGCCGCGCAGCTGCTTGGCGCTCTGCTCGCCCAGGACCCACAGAATCGAGTCAGAGATGTTCGATTTTCCCGAGCCGTTGGGACCGACGATGACGGTCAGGCCCGGCTCAAACGTCATATGGGCGCGGTCGGCAAACGACTTGAACCCTTTGAGCGTGAGGGACTTGAGATACACGGTTCCTCGCTTAAACAGGCTTCTTGTTGAGAATCACGCCGTTAGTGGTGTAGCCCATGCGGTCAAGTGCCTCGAGTGCAGCGGCTCCCTCGGCTTCCTTCTTTGAGGAGCCGGAGCCGCGACCCTGGCGAATACCATCGATCAACACCACGGCGGTAAAGGTGGGCGCATGTGCCGGGCCCTCGGAGCCAACGAGCTTATACGCCGGGGGTTCGTGACCGTCGGCTTGCACGCACTCCTGCAAGAACGATTTGGGGTTCGCGGGGTGCTCGGCACGCTCGGAAGCCAAATGGGGCTTAAGCGTACGGTGGATAAACTCCGCTGTGGCATCCCAGCCGGCGTCCAGGTACAGCGCGCCCACGAGCGACTCGTAGACGTTCTCGAGCGCCGAATGCAGGCCGCGCGCACCGGTACCGGTCTCGGAGGCACCAAAGATGATGATGTCGTCGATGCCCAGCTCATGCGACACCTCGGACAGCGTGGCGCCCGAGACAAGCGACACCTTCAGGCGCGTGAGCTTGCCCTCGTCAAACTCGGGATAGGACTCAAAGAGTGAACGGGCGACGACGGCGCCCAAAATGGAATCGCCCAAGAACTCAAGGCGCTCGTAGCTTGCCGAGACTGGCTGCCCTTCGACGGCCGAAGGATGCGTAAGGGCCGCGCGCAGCAGCACCTTGTCATTGAACTCGTGGCCCAGAATCTCCTGGGCGCGCGTAAGTCGTTCGGATAAAGCCAAGACCTAAGCCTCCCTGGCGTTTTCGATCGCGTCGACGGCGTCGGCGACAGAGTTGAGCGAGAGCAGGGTCTCGTCATCGATCTCGAGATTGAACTCGTCCTCGATAGCCGTAACCAGTTGCAGGCGCTCGAGCGAGTTGGCATCGAGGTCGTCAAAGGTGGTCTCATCGCTAATTTCGGCAACATCGACGCCCAGAACGTCAGCAGCGACCTCGGCGATCTTGTCGAAGATTTCGGAGCGGTCCATAGCGCTTCCTCTCATAGTGCATGAATACCAAAAGAATGGTACCGCCCGGGCGGTACCAAGACACGGTTCTGATTCTACCCCACGAAGCAGGCCGCGAGGCACATAACAGCGCTCTAACTCGCTCTTACAAAACGATGCCGTCCATGGAGTTGGCGACGTTCTCGACCAGCCCCGCGCGCACGGCTTCGGCCGCCGCGAGCGTACCGTTTTTAACAGCCTCGACCGATGTGGCGCCATGGCCGATCAGGACCACGCCACGCAGGCCCAAAAGAATCGCGCCGCCCTTGGCATCACCAGAGAGCTTGGCCTTAATCTCGCGCATCTGCTTTTTGATGAGCAGCGCGGCGATCTTGGTGCCGAGCGAGGCCATAAAGGCGCCCTTGAGCTCCTGCAGCAAAAACTTGGCAGCGCCCTCGGTGGCCTTGAGCGCAATATTGCCCGACATGCCGTCGGCAACAACGACATCGAAATTGCCCGAGGTGATGTCCGTTCCCTCACAGTTACCAACAAAGCCGGGAACGGAGGCTTTCATAGCCGGGAAGCAGGCCTTGGTAAAGTTGGAACCCTTCTCGTCCTCGGTGCCGTTACCAAGCAGGCCCACGCGAGGATACTCGATGCCCAGGACGACGCGGGCATAGGCGCTGCCCATCTGTGCAAAGCGCACCATGTCATCGACCTCGACATCGGGGTTGGCGCCCATATCGCACAGCACCGTCAAACCGCCGGCGCGATTGGGCAACGCATTAGTTAGACAGGGACGCACCGGCTGCTTCTTGCCTTCGGCCATATATCTAAACGGTGTGACGTAGGCGGTCGCGGCAGCTGTCATGGCGCCGGTCGAGCCGGCGGAGAAGAACGCGTCCGCATTTCCCTTCTTGATGGCACGGCACGACAGCACGATCGACGACTTGCGCTTGGTCATCACGGCACGAATGGGATCGTCATCCATGGCGATAACGTCGGGTGCATCGAGGGCCTCAACACGTGCATGGGAAGCAGCAAAGGGATTGACGATTTCGGCGGGGCCAGCTGCCAAGACCTCGATATCGGGATCGGCGGCAAGTGCGGCCTCGATACCATCGAGAACAACCTGAGGTTTCTCGTCTCCGCCCACAACGTCTACACAAACGCGAACGTTACTCATATACATGCTCCTTATACAAAAATGGCCGACTCATTGAGCCGGCCATTGTGGTTCCATTTGGAACGGCATCGCATCCAGAGTATACCGTTACTCGGTAACGATAACCTCGCGGTCCTTATAGAAACCGCAGCTGGGGCACACGTGGTGCGGAAGCTTGACAGCGCCGCAACGGGGGCACGTGGACTGAGCCGCAGCCGAGATCTTCATGTTGGCGGAACGACGGGTGTGAGTGCGGATACGACCCTGCTTTTGTTTAGGTACGGGCATAGTGACCTTCCTTATGAACTATCCAGTGTGGCGATTACGCGCAAGTAGCGATACTACCACAGTTTTACTCATCGAGCTTGAGATTCTTCAATGCTGCAAATGGATTTTCCGTGGCAGCGACCCATTCTGCCTCTGCCTGGGCGGCGCAATCGCATTGCTCGACGTTGAGATTGCAACCGCAAGTGGGACACAGACCGCGGCAATCGGGCTTGCAGAGCACCACAAACGGCGTGTCCATAACGACCGCGTCGTTGATGGGCTCACCTAGATCGACGATGCGGTCCTCACCCAGGAGCTCGTAGCCGTCCTCGTAGGCCTCGGGATCCTCGGGCTCCTCAAAGAGGTAGAACTCCTCGATCTCGCCGGCGATATCAAACGAGGCGGGCTCCAAGCAACGGTCGCACTCGCCGGTGGCGTGCGCGCGGACCATGCCCGTGAGCAAGACACCGGTACCGGCATTGGTAAAGACAACGTCGTAGTCGATGCCGTCCTGCAGCTGGTACTCCTTCTCGCCCACCGTGTAGGTGGCGACATCGACCTTACCGGTCAGCGGATACGAATCTCCGGGAAACTCAAGCTGCTCGGAAAGATCGACGGTAACGCTCGGGAACTCAGCCATTACCACTGACCATTCTGTTGGGCGGCACCCTCGTTGAGCTGCTGACGGCAACGGGTAACGGTGCCGGTCAGGCTCTTGAGGTTCTCCTCCAGGTGCGTAAAGACCTGCTCTGCGTAGTCCTCGGCAGCATAACGCGTCTCGCGCTCGTACTGCTGGGCACGATCGCGGATGTCGTCGGCCTGCTGCTGGGCTAAGCGGACGATCTCCTGCTCACCGGCAATGGTGAGGGCCTGCTGCTGAGCGTCGGCGATGATGGAATCGGCCTGAGCGGCGGCGGAAGCCATAAGCTCCTCGCGCTCCTTAAGGATACGGCGGGACTTCTGCCACTCCTCGGGATAGCTCATGCGGATCTCGTCGAGGATGTTGAAGAACACGTCGGCGTCGATGACCTTGAACTGAGCGTTCTTGCCGAAAGGCGGCTTGGCTTCCTCGATCAGCCCTTCGAGCTCATCGACCAAGCTGACGATCCTATCGCCAGGAAAATTCTCGCCCGGCATCCGGTCTCCTTTCATAGGTAACATATCATCGTGCTAGTTTACCACATGCCACCAGGCAATAAAAAACGTCACGAAAAGCGATGTCTGAGCGCTTCGACCACGTTGGGCGGGACAAACGTCGATACATCGCTGCCGAGCGAGGCGATCTGGCGAACGACCGAGCTCGAGATATAGCCGTACTGCGGCGCACTCATGACAAAGATAGACTCCAGCTCGTTATCCAAGCGATAGTTGAGGTCGGCCTGCTGCAGCTCGTACTCAAAGTCGGTCATGGCGCGCAGGCCCTTGACCACGGCCCCCGCCCCCTGCTCGCGAGCGAAGTCGACCAAGAGGCCGGTAAAGGGCAGGACCTCGACGCCGTCGATATCACCGAGCGC
Source organism: uncultured bacterium (assembly GCA_905214385.1). Taxonomy (GTDB): domain Bacteria; phylum Actinomycetota; class Coriobacteriia; order Coriobacteriales; family Coriobacteriaceae; genus Collinsella. The sequence continues at coordinate 155,762 of CAJMMF010000001.1, read as the reverse complement.
CTCGCGAGCCAGCGCCACGCGCTCATCGAGCATAAACGTGGTACCCACACCGTTTTTACCCTGCGACTCGGCAACAGCGACGATCACACTGGGAAAGATGCGACGGGCGCGGCGGATGACGTCGATATGGCCAAACGTGATGGGATCGAAGGTGCCCGGGACGATCACGCGGTTGATGGTGTCATTCATGGTCGTCCTCCTGAAACGTCGTGGCATCGTTGTTGTGAGCATCGGTGCCAGCGCAATCTTCCTCACCATCGTCATCGCCGACCCAACGAAGCAGGTCGACCGAGGTAATGCCGTAGCGTTTCTCGCGCACGATCTCAAAGCCTGCCGGATGCGCGCCCGCATCGGCGGCGGCATGCTCAAACAGGGCATAAGCGCCAGGTGCAAGCAGACCCTGCTGAGCCAGGTTCTGCAGCAGCACCTCGACCGGCTCGGCGCCAAAAGCATAGGGCGGGTCGAGCAGGACCAGATCAAAGGGGCCGCCCGGCACACGACCGCGCGAGGCACTCACCAGCATATCGCCCGAGACCACGCGCCAACGCGCACGGTCACGACAGAGCGACTCGATATTCTTGGTAATGAGCCGCGCGGCATCCCGATCGATCTCGAACGTCGTGAGTGAGCGGGCACCACGTGAGAGCATCTCTAACCCTAAGGCACCGGAGCCGCCAAAGGCGTCCAGCACGCGGACCTCGTCCAGATCGAAGTCGAATGCCGACATGACCATAGATGCGCATGCCTCGCGCACGCGATCGGTCGTGGGGCGGGTGACATCGCGACCACGGGGCTCCTCGATCTTACGACCGCGCCATTCGCCGCCGATGATTCTCATCCTCCGCTGACCTCCTTAAAAATGTGTCGATATCGCATGGCGACCGCATCGCGCAGGGGGCGCGTCGCCACGGAGTCAAGGTTGCAAGCATACCGCAAGAGCTCGACCGCGTCCAAATGGGCCCACTCGATCAGCTCCTCGTCGGCATCCAGGTCGACAAAGCGCAGAGTCACACCGCCATGCTGGCGGTACCCCAGGATTTCGCCCTCGTGGCGCAGACGAAGGTCCATCTGGGCGAGCGTAAAGCCGTCCGAGGTCTTTTCGAGCGACTGGAGACGGTCTTGCGCCGCCGAAGCGCCGCCGTTGCCCTTGGAGTGCGTCATGACCAGGCAGGTGCCCGACACGCTGCCGCGGCCCACGCGGCCGCGCAGCTGGTGCAGGGCCGCCAAGCCAAAGCGCTCACCGTTCTCGATGACCATGACGGTGGCGTTGGGCACGTCGACGCCCACCTCGACCACCGTAGTCGAGACGAGCACGTCAATCTCGCCGCGCTTGAAGGCATCGATAACCTGGTCCTTCTCCCCCGCTGGCATGCGGCCGTGAAGGCGCTCGATGGCAAGACCCGGCAACGCCAGACGCAGGCGATCGAGCTCGGTCGCCGTATCGTGCAGCGGCACGGGGACCGTCACGCGGCCCTCGCCGTCGCGGGCGATACCGGGCACGTCCTCCAGCTCATCGGCCGAGTCGCTCGGCTCCACGAGCGGGCAAATCACGTAGGCCTGCTGACCCTTTTCATGCGCCTCGCGGATGGCGCCATAGGCAAGGTCGCGGCTCGACTCGGTAAGCACGCGTGTCGTCACGCCAGCGCCAGGGACGGGCCGATGGCGGATGATGCTCGTGTCCAGATCGCCGTAGACCGAAAGCGCCAGCGTACGTGGGATGGGCGTTGCCGTCATAACGAGCAGATCGGCACCAGGGCCCTTCGCACGCAGGGCGTTGCGTTGGCCGACGCCAAACCGGTGCTGCTCATCGATGACCACGAGCGACAGATGCTTGAACGCAACGTTATCCGAAAGCACCGCGTGGGTGCCAAAGAGGACATCGAGCTCGCCCGATTCCAGCTGGGCATGGATCCGCTCGCGCTCGGCCGCCGGCGTGGCGCCCGTCAGGAGCGCCCAGGTCATGCCAGCCTGCAAGAGCAAGGGGCCGGTCTTATCGGCATATTGACGCGCCAGCACGCCCGTGGGCGCCATAACGCAGGCCTGCGTGCCGCTATCGGCAGCCACAGCCAGCGCGCAGGCGGCAACAGCGGTCTTGCCGGTACCGACATCGCCCAGCAGCAGGCGGTTCATCACGCGCCCGCCATCGCACATATCGCGCAGGATATCTTGGAACGCGGCCTCCTGCTCGTCGCTCAGCGAAAACGGCAGGGCCTGCTTAAGCGCGGCCAGGTGCTCGCCCGCGGCGTGGGCGTAGGGCACCACATCGACCAGGCTGCCGTCGTTGCGCAGGCGCAGCGCCAGCTGCAGGTAGAGGCACTCCTCGTAGGCAAGCCGTGTGCGCGCGATATCGCGCTCAGCCATGCTCGAGGGAAAGTGAATTGATCGAAGCGCACGAGCATTGCTCATCAGGCGACGTTTAACGCGCAAGCGTGCGGGAATCGGGTCGAAGGGATTGCCGACGACCTCGAGCGCGCCACTTACGATGCGGCGCATCCACGCCTGGCTCACGCCATCACTCACGTAATGGACCGGCAGGATAGTGCCAGCGGCACGCCCTTCCTCAAGCTTTTCAAAGTGCGGCGAGGCCATCTGCTTAAAGCCGTAGCCAAACTCGACCTTGCCCATCACGGCCAGGCGGTCGCCCTGCTTAAGCTGCTGGGCAATCCAGGGCTGACGGAAAAAGGCAACCTGCAGCACGCCCGTCTCGTCAACGAGTGAGACCTCGGTCACCTGCATGCGAGGACGCGGCTGCTTTTGAACGATACGGTCGACCGTGGCGATGATGGTGCACACGGTACCGATGGGCGCCATCTCGATGGACCAGGAGCGCGTAAAGTCCAGGTATCGATGAGGGATATGGAGAAGGAGGTCCCCCACCGTCCGAATTCCCAGACGGCGAAGGGCCTCCTCACGTTTACCCGAAACATATTTGAGTCGCGCGATATCCTCGTCGAGCGCATTGCTCTGGGCAAAGCGATCAGAGACGCGCGGCACGGAGCAGAGCTCGGACATGGGCAGATGCCTACTCGATCGAGAAGATCACGGGATAGAGCGGCTGCTCGCCACGATGGGCGTCGATCTCCAGGTCGGGTTGAGCCTCCTCGATAGCGTCGACGATCTCCTGGAAGGCTTCATCGGACAGCTCCTCGCCGGCCAGAATCGTCAGCGCGTCGCCCTCCTCTTCCTCCTGCATGCGGATGATGCAATCGAGCGTGACCTGCTTCACGTCAGAGCCGACGACATCGATGGAGCCAGCAATGATGCCCATGACGTCACCGGAGTGAATCGGGGAGCCGTCCGAGGCGCTGGAGTCGCGCACGGCGCGGGTGACCTCGCCATCGCGGACCTCGCTGATGGCGTCGACCATAGCGGCGACGGCATCCTCGAGCTCGGAATCGGGCAGGACCGCGAACAGCGCGGAGAAGGCCTGCGGAACGGTCTTGGTGGGAACGACGGCGACCTTCTTGTCGGTGCAGGCTGAGGCAGCGGCCTCAGCGGCCATGCGGATGTTGCCGTTGTTGGGCAGGATGATGACCGAGGTCGCGTTGACCTGGTCAACAGCACCCAGCAGGTCTGCAGTCGAGGGGTTCATGGTCTGACCACCCGACACGATCACGTCGACGCCGAGGGACTTGAGGATGTCGGCCTCGCCGGAACCGGCGGCAACGGCGACAAAGCCCAGGGCCTTCGCGGGCTCGGCGGCCTTCTCCTGATCCTCGTGGATCTTGGCGGTACGGTCGTGGGCCTCCATCTCCATATTATGGATAAAGACCTCATAGATCTGGCCAAGCTGCAGCATGTGCTCGAGCACCAGGTTGGGTGTGTTGGAGTGCACGTGGATCTTGTAGTCGGGGTAGGCACCCACGAGCAACTCGCAGTCGCCCATAGAGCCCAGGAACTTAAGGCACTCATCCTCGTCAAAGGGAGCGTCAGCCTTAAAGAGGAACTCGTTGCAGTAGCGGAACTCCGAGCCCTCCCAGTCGTCGTTGGCCTCGATCTCAACACGACCAAGGGCCGCGTCGCGGGCAGAGCCAGCGGAGTCAAACGTGGCGGAGAAATCCTCGACAACGGTGCTGCGGCCAAGAGCGGCGGCAACAAAGTTCTCAAGGAAAATAGCAAAGCCAAAGGCGCCGGAGTCGACCACGCCGTTCTCCTTCAGAACGGGCAGCAGGTCGGGCGTGCGGGCGACGGACTGGTAGGCCTCGACGACGATGGCGTCGAGCGCGTCCTCGGCCGAGAACTTCTTCTTTTCGCACTCGTCGGCCTTGGTCGAGACATCGCGCAACACCGTGAGGATCGTACCCTCGATGGGCTTACGGACGGCCTGGAAGGCAACCTTGACGGCACGACGGAAGGCGAAGGCGATGTTGGCGGACGTAATGGGCTCGTCGGCGGAGACAAGGCCCTCGGCCACGCCGCGCAAGATCTGCGAGGTGATGACGCCGGAGTTGCCGCGGGCGCCCATCAGGGAGCCGTGGGTGATGGCGCCGGCGATGGCCTCCATGTCGGCGTCGGCGGGAAGGGCAGAAAGCTCCTTGGTCACCGAGGCGAGCGTGAGCGACATGTTGGTGCCGGTGTCACCGTCGGGCACGGGAAAGACGTTGAGCTTGTTGATCTCCTCGGCCTTGTCGGAAACGGCAGCCGCAGCGATCGGAAAACAGGTGCGAATGGTCTTTGCAATCATGGGTATTTAAATCTCCGTTTTCGGATGCTAGTTCAGACGGCTCTTGAGCGCGTCGATATGGATGCCGATCTTAAGGCTGGCGGGATCGATCTGGGCGATCTCCTGCAGGGTGAAGGCAACGGAGCTCGAAAGATTGTGGCAGACGGATTTCATGTTGACGCCGTTCTCGAGCACGACGTGAAGATCGACCGTAAGGCCGTTCTCGTCGGCGGAGACAAGCACGCCCTTGCGGAGGCGCTGACCGGCAAGCAGGCGCACGCTCTCGGCGCCTTGGAGCTGCTCAGCCATACCGACGACGCCATAGCACGTCATCGCGGCATAACCGGCAATATCGGCAATAACGTCGTTCGAGACGCTCAGGCTGCCGTTAATGGTCTCAGACACAAGAATCTCCTTATCTGGTGCTCGCGGCACCATGTCGTGGGAGCAATCATTGCAATATTCTACAACGACCGCGCCATGTTGAGGTGGTGGGTCGCGGGATTACATCCTCGACACGAAATGTTGATATGGCAACGTTCGAGTCAAGTGGTCGCGGCATGAAAAAACCCGCCGCATAAGCGACGGGTTTTACAACCTGGCTCCCCGGGTAGGACTCGAACCTACAACAGCGCGGTTAACAGCCGCGTGCTCTACCATTGAGCTACCGAGGAATAGGTGCATGCTCTCAAGCAACGAAGTTTATTATACGGACGAATCAGCTTAGGGCAAGAACTTTTTTGAGATTTTTTCCGACCTAGTCATTGAGGACGTCCCCAATGACTACATGAAAGCGCCCCCAGGCGGATGTGCTTGAGGGCGCTTCTTGCTTGACTAGCTTTCGATATAGTCCTTCAGCTTGCTCGAACGGCTGGGATGGCGGAGCTTGGCCAAGGTCTTGGACTCGATCTGGCGGATACGCTCGCGCGTGACGCCAAACTCGCGGCCGACTTCCTCGAGCGTACGGGGATGTCCGTCGACAAGGCCAAAGCGCAGCTCGATAACCTTGCGCTCACGATCGGCAAGCGAGTCGAGCACCTGGGTGAGCTGCTCCTGCAGCATGGAGAAGCTGGCGGCATCGGGCGGAACGATTGCCTGGGAGTCCTCGATGAAGTCGCCCAGCTGGGAATCCTCTTCCTCGCCGATCGGGGTCTCGAGCGACACGGGCTCCTGCGAGATCTTCTGGATCTCGCGGACGCGGTCGGCGCTCATGTCCATCTCGGCACCGATCTCCTCGGGGGTCGGGTCGCGACCCAGGTCCTGGAGAAGCTGGCGCTGCACGCGGACGAGCTTGTTGATGGTCTCGACCATATGCACGGGAATACGGATGGTACGGGCCTGGTCGGCGATAGCGCGCGTAATGGCCTGACGGATCCACCACGTGGCGTACGTGGAGAACTTGAAGCCCTTCTGGTAGTCGAACTTCTCGACGGCGCGAATCAGACCGAGGTTGCCCTCCTGGATCAGATCCAGGAACAGCATGCCGCGGCCGACATAGCGCTTGGCGATGGAGACAACCAGACGCAGGTTTGCGCTGATGAGTGCCTGCTTGGCTTCGAGGCCAACGTTCTCAATGCGCGTAAGACGACGCATCTCGGCACGCGTGAGCTCGAGCTCGCCGGCATCGGCAGCCTCGAGCTTCTCGGTGGCCTCGAGACCGGCCTCGATCTTCATGGCCAGATCGACCTCTTCGGAGGCGGTCAGCAGGTCGACCTTGCCGATCTCCTTGAGGTACATACGAACAGGATCGCCAGTCAGCATCACCGTGGAGGCATCGATGCCACGCACGCGGGAGCGTGAACGGGACGTGCGCACGGTGCGCTTCTTCTTGCTCTTGGAAGAACCCATCTCGGCGTCGGCCTGACGGGCCATCTTGAGCTCGTGATCGTCGAGCGAGCCGGAATCGTGCTCGTCGTCGTCATCGAAATCGTCGGTATCGGTATCGTTATCGTCATCGTCGACGTCCATGGGGGCGTCGTCGTTACCGCTCGCGGAGATAATCTGGATGCCGCTGTTGCGCAGCGCGGAATACACCGCGGTGAGCTGCTCGTCAGAAACATCGATATCCTTCAGGGCGACCTGAATCTCGTCCTCGGTTACCGAAGTCCTGTTTGAGCCGTTGCCCATGAGCTTTGCAACGTAGGATTCCAGCCCAGTACCCGTGCTCTCAGTCTTTTTTGGCACAGATTCTCCCTTCATAGTCCACAGGACTCAATACTTTAGCACACACATTGACATCTATACCCAAAAAGAGGACTGGATATAGGCGAGAATACGCTGCTTGACCACAACATCTAGGCCTGTTCGGTGCCCGCGGCCTCCAGACCGATCAAACGGAACGGGTCCGCCACGCCGCCGATAGACTTTTGCAGCTCGCGTTGACGCTGCGAATCCTGCGCGGCCTGCACGGTCAGCGCGCGACGGGCCTCATCATCGAGCGAACGGTCCTGGCGCAGCTTGGCCTGTGCGGCACGCATGCGGCGCTTGATGGTGTAGAGCTCGAGGGTGTCGAGCATAAACACGATGTTCGTCTCGGTGGGATGCTTGCTCGTCGCCGAGATGCGCCCGGCACTCACAAGCGTTGCCGCCTCGGGACACACCGAGCGCGCCGCATCCATGCAGGCTGCAGGATCGGTTCCCGGCGGCGTTGCCAGAACGGCCCATGCGATGGACTCGTGACGTGGGTCAACCCACTCGATAGAGCAGATGCGGTCGGCATACGTGCGGAACAGGTCGGGGTAGCTCGTGAGCATCGTCAACAGCTCGCGCTCCCCTGCCAAGGACTTGCGCTCAAGATCAGTAAGAACCATCGGCGCCGCCGCAGCCGGAGCGCCCGAACCATCAGTCACAGGCACAGCACCCATATCATCAGGCACATCGATCGGCGGCAGATCGTCGACGAGCTCCACGGGCGCGGCGCCGTAGGCATCGAGCGGGACATGGTCGTACGGCTCCTCCTCGACCGGCGCGGACACCGGCGGCGTCGCGCCCGATGCCCAAGCACCGCGAGATGCCCCCTGCGAACCAGACGTCCGACCGCCCGCGCTACCAGAGCGCTCGGCTTGCGCCCGCTGGCGTTCATAGTTCTGCTCACGACGTCGTTCCGCATCTTCGCGCTTGGCGACATCGCGAAACACGCGACCCGAACTCGCGCGAACCGTCTCCAGATCCAAGCCCAGCAGATCGGCAATCTGGATAAAGTATGTGTCGATCATATAGCTATCGCGCAGCGGATAGATAAGCGTCAGCGCATCTTCCAGCGCCTTGGCACGACCGCCCGGCGTGGTGATGTCACTCGACTCCTGCAGCGAACGGTAGACAAAGTCCATGAGCGGCTCGGCAGCGTCGATGCGCGCCTGAAGCTCCTGTCCACCATGCGCCGTGATGAACTCCATGGGGTCGTTGCCGTCGGGCAGCACCACGCAGCGCAGGTCCATAGAATCCTGCTCGATAAACTGAATCGCACGGCGAGCGGCCTTTTGACCGGCGGCATCGCCGTCAAACATATACACGATGCGCTTAGCAAAGCGGGTGAGCGTCTTGACGTGATGCTCCGTGAGCGCGGTGCCCAGCGTGGCGACAACGTTTTTAATCCCCGCCTCCCAACAGGCGATGCAGTCGGTATAGCCCTCCACCACGATGGCGGTATCCTGCGCGACGATAAACTCCTTGGCCCAATTAAAGCCGTAGAGGTTTCGCTTTTTATGAAACACGCTCGTCTCGGCGGTATTGAGGTACTTGGGTTGGCCGTCACCCATGATGCGACCACCAAAGGCAATGTTGTGACCCTGCTCGTCAAAGATGGGGAACATCACGCGGTCGTAGAAGCGGTCGGCAAGCTGCCCGCGCCCGCGGCTCACGGCAACGTTGGCATCGATCATCTCCTGCGGGGTAAAACCCGCCTGGGACAGGTGCGACACCAGCGCGTTGCGGCCAGGCGCAAAGCCCAGGCAGTAGCGGCGGCAGACGTCGCCACCCATGCCGCGGCTGGCAAAGTACTCGCGCGGACGGCCGTCCTTACCGCGCATAAGCATGGTGTGGTAGAACTGGGCGGCCTCGGCGCACAGATCGTAGATGCGGGCACGCTTGGTACCGCGCTCGCGGCGATCTCCGGTGTCATGCAGCTCAATACCCGCGCGATCGGCCAAATATCGGATTGACTCGGGAAAGCTCAGGTTCTCGCGCTTCATGATATAGGTGAAGACATCGCCGCCTTCGCCGCAGCCAAAGCAATGCCACACCTGCGTGGCAGGGATTATGTGGAAGGACGGCGTCTTTTCGCCATGAAAGGGGCAGCAGCCCCAAAACTCATGGCCGCGGGGCTTGAGCTCAACCGTTTCCTGCACGATGGCAACTAGGTCGGACGCAGCGCGGACCTGGTCTTTTTCCTCATCGCTAATCACGGACGCTCACCCCCTGCTCGCCCAAGTTGTGACGAATATCTTCGATATTACCCTCGACGGTCGCGATCAACTCATCCAGCGAATCGAACACGCGCGACGGACGCAGCCAGCGCGTAAACGCCAGCGAAACGGAAGCGCCATACAGGTCGCCCGTATAACCAATTAAATTGGCCTCGAGATGCGCAGATGCCGCATCGTCAGCATACGTCGGCGGCAGTCCGACGTTAACGGCAGCGGGCCACACGATGTCGTTGACCAGCACCAGGCCCTCATACACGCCATCGGCAGGCACCTGAATGCCGTCGGGAACATGTAGGTTTGCCGTGGGAAAGCCCATGCCAGAACCCTCGTGACGGCCGCGAATAACACCGCCGCGCACCATATACGGGCGGCCGAGTAACTCAGCAGCAAGCTCCACATGGCCCTGTCCCAGCTCATGACGAATGCGGGTGGCGCAAATGGCCTCACCGCCCTCGCAAAGCAAGTCGTGCCCGTATACGTCAACGCCGCGCTCGGCACCCCAGGCGCGCATCTCGGCAACACCAGAAGCACCGCCACGACCCAGCCTAAAGTCGCTGCCAACGCGAATCGATCGAATGTCGACCAGACGCGACACCAGCGAGAGAAAATCAACATGGTCAAGCGCCGCAACCTCAGGCGTAAAGGGAACGGCCACCACCGCATCGACCCCGGTTTGACCCAGGGCATGCAGACGGTCGGCCGTCGTCATCAATTTTTGAGCGGGCGAAGGGCTCACCACGACGTCAGGGTCGGGATCGAAGGTAACCACGACCGCCTTACAGCCATGGGCACGGGCGTCACGGACAAGCGCCGCAATGAGCTCCTGGTGTCCACGGTGCACGCCATCGAACACGCCAATGGCGATCGAGGCAGCACCCAGGTGCTCACACTTATCAAACGCATCGGCAGTGACGATGCGAGCCTCGTCCGACTCGCCCGCGAAAAAAATACGCGCGAGCTCGTGAGCGGACAACATCATCGAACACCGCCGATGGCCTGCGGAAAGACATGCTCCATGACAAAGCGGCCACCCTCGATGCGGGCGAGAGCCTTAAGTCCCCCATCGAGCACCAATGCAAACGGCGCCTTCGAGACATCGAAGCGCGCAAGCGCACGCTCAACGGGAATGCGTCGGCCGCAGAGCAGGTCGTCGGCAAGATTGCCCGGCAAGTCAACACGCGTGGCGCCCAGGGCCGCAATGGGATCCAGGGCAAAGCCAGCCGCGGAATCGGGAGAAAGCTCCTCGACCGCATGACAAGCGCCAATGGAAACAACACCGGAGGCCGTGCGGCGCAGCGCGGAAATGTGCGCGGCGCTCTCGCAGGCGCGGCCCAAGTCGCGAGCGAGCGCACGGATATAGGTACCCTTGCTCACTGAGAACGCCACGGTCCACACACACGTATCACCTTCGCCTCCCACGGCGATCAGGTCGGCGGCATAGACCTCGACGGGGCGCGGAGGTAGGTCCACCGCATTGCCCTCGCGAGCAGACTTGTAGGCGCGAACGCCATTGACCGAGATGGCCGAAAACGCCGGCGGCACCTGCATCTGCGGACCCAGCATGGCGGCCAAGCGCTCACGGGCATAGGCAGGATCGCGGAGCTCGTTGGCAACAGCCACGGTGCGGACGGCCTCGCCCTCCGCATCATCGGTATTGGTCTCGGCGCCAAACGAAATGTCGGCGACGTAGCTTTTGGTATCGAGTGTGAGCATACCCAGCAGACGGGTGGCCTGACCCACGCCCACCACCATGACACCCGATGCCATGGGGTCGAGCGTGCCGGCATGGCCGACGCGACGCTCATGGAGGGCGCGCCGACATTGCGAGACCACATCGTGGGACGTGCAGCCCACCGGCTTATCGACGGCGAGCAGCATATTCAGTTGAGAAGGCGTACGACGAGCCATGTACCATCCAAAAAGTTAAAGCTCGACGGTCACCGAAGCGGGATCCTCCCCTACCAGTTCGGCCAGCATGGGAAGTGCCACGGTGAGCGTCTCGAGAATCGTTCCGTTGTTGGAGAAACCGGCGGCAGCGGGATGTCCGCCTCCGCCAAAGGCAGCAGCGATCTCGGACACGTTGAGGTCGCCCTTGGAGCGCAGGTTGCCGCGCACCTTGGTATCGCCCTCAATGCCCTTCAGGAACAGGCAGACTTCGACGCCCATCACCGAGCGAACCACATCGACCAGGCCGTCGCACTCATCCGAGGTGACACCGCAAGCCTCAAGGTCACTCTGGTACGCGTAACTATACGCGACGCGCCCGTGGGCCACCGTCTTGATGCGGCCCATAACGATGGACTTGAGGTGCAAAAACTCAACGCGCATGCTCTGGTAGACCTCGAGTGCCACACGCGCCGGATCGGCACCGTGGGCAACCAGACGCGAGGCTGCATGGAACGCGGCGGCATCGGCGTTTTGGTACTGAAAACGGCCGGTATCGGTAACCAAGCCACACAGCAGGCAGGTCGCAACGCCATCACGTGCGACAATGCCGCAATTGTCCAAGAAGCGGTCGATGATCATGGCGCAGGCTGCAGCTTCGACGCACCTCAGGCTGAGCTCGGCAAACTCCTCGCGCGCCGGATGGTGATCGAAGCACACCACATGCTTGGAGCGACGAAGCACCTCGGCGGAATTATTGAGACGCTCGACGACCGGTACGTCCACCGATATGAACAGGTCCGGATTGCCGGTATACACAGATGCCGGTACCAGGCGATCGGAGCCTTCCATAAAGCGGTAGATGCGCGGAACCGGGTCATCGTCTGCCAGCAGCAGGGCAATGTCCTTGTTAGGGAAAAACTTCATGAGTGAAAGGCCCAGACCCAACACGGAGCCCAGGGCGTCGCCATCGGGAGAAGTGTGTCCCGAAATCGCAATGGAGGACGCACCCTCGATGAGCTCAAGGATGCGTCGCTGAATATCTGCAGACTCGCACAAGGCGAGGTCGGCGGAATTAGTCATCTAAAGCTGCCTCCTGGGCGGCATCCGCTATCGGATAGCCGTCCTCGTCCTTTTCGATCGCAAGCGTGGCGGGAACGTTTTCCAGCGCACGCGTGATGCGCTCGGCCTCATCGGTCGAGCGATCGATGCGAAAATCGAGCTCGGGCGTAACACGCCAATCGAGCGAGCGAGCCAACAGGCTCCGAATACGGCCCTTAGCGCTTGCGAGCGCCTCCATGACCTCGTCGTAGCGGCTCGCATCGCACGACACGAACACACGCGCGAACGAACGGTCCACCGCGACCTCGACCGCGGTCAAAGTAACCAGGTCGAGACGCGGATCGGAAACCTCAAAGAGCAGGATATAACCGAGCTTCTCGCGAAGCTGCTCGCCCAGACGGCGGGTTGCCTGCGTTTGCTTCATAGCGCTACCCCCTACTCGGTACGGGCAACCTGGTCGATACGGTAACCCTCGATCTGGTCGCCGGGCTTGATGTCCTGGAAGTTCTCCAGGCCAATGCCGCCCTCGGAACCGCTCTTGAGGCTCTTGGCCTCGTCCTTGTAGTGACGCATCGAGGCGATCTTGCCGTTGAAGACCACGATGCCGTCGCGCACCAGACGCACGGAATCGGTCGCGGCGATCTCGCCCTCTTCGACGCGGACACCGGCGGCGATACCGACTTTAGGCACCTTGAAGGTGTCCAGGACGGTCGCGGTACCCGTGGAGACCTCGACCTCGGTGGGCTTGAGCATGCCGATACGGGCAGCGTCGAGCTCCTCGAGGCACTTGTAGATGACGTCGTAGCAACGGATCTCGACGCCCTCGCGCTCGGCGGCGGAACGCGCCTTACCGTCGGGGCGGACACCAAAGCCGATGATGATGGCGTTGGAGGCGTCGGCCAGGACGACGTCGGTCTCGTTGATGGCACCAACGGCGGAGTGGATCGTGTTGATGCGAACCTCGGACTGATCCATCTTGTCGAGCGAGTCCTGAAGGGCCTCGATGGAACCCTGGACGTCGGCCTTGATGATCAGGTTGAGCTCCTTGACCTCGGCGTCGGCAATGGTCTCAAAGAGGTTCTCGAGCGTGACGTGCTTGACGCGGCTCTGCTCCTCGATACGGGCCTTGAGTGAACGCTCATCGGCCAGGGCGCGAGCCTCGCGCTCGTCCTCGAAAACGCGGAACTCGTCGCCGGCGTTGGGCACGGACTGCAGGCCCAGGATCTCGACGGCGTCGGAAGGACCGGCCTCGGTGACGGCGTTGCCCTTGGGATCGAGCATGGCGCGGACGCGACCGTAGGTAAGGCCGGCGACCAGCGTATCGCCCACGTGCAGGGTACCGCGGGTCACGAGCACCGTGGCAACCGAACCGCGGCCCTTGTCGAGCTTAGCCTCGAGGACGTTACCGGAGGCAAAAGTGTCGGGGTTGGCCTTGAGCTCGAGCACGTCGGCCTGGAGCAGCACGGTCTCGAGCAGGTCGTCGATACCGATCTTCTGCTTGGCCGAGATGTTGACGAACATGTTCTGTCCGCCCCACTCCTCGGGGATGATGCCGTACTCGGTGAGCTCCTGGCGCACGCGGTCGGGGTTGGCACCCGGCTTATCGATCTTGTTGACGGCGACGACGATGGGTACGCCGGCGGCCTTGGCGTGATTGATCGACTCGATGGTCTGGGGCATGACGCCGTCGTCGGCGGCCACGATCAGAATGACGATGTCGGTCACCTTGGCACCACGGGCACGCATGGCCGTAAAGGTGGCGTGGCCAGGGGTATCGATGAAGGTGATCTTGCGGTCGTTGATCATGACCTGCGAAGCGCCGATGGCCTGGGTAATGCCGCCCGCCTCGCCGGCAGCGACGCCGGTGTGACGGATGGCGTCGAGCAGCGACGTCTTACCGTGGTCGACGTGGCCCATGACGGTGACGACCGGTGCGCGCGGCTTAAGGTCGGCGGGATCGTCGTAGAACGAGAAGGTGTTCTCCTCCTCGGGGGTGATGATCTTGATCTGACGACCCAGGTCGTCGGCAACGAGCTCGACGAGGTCGTCGGACATGGACTGCGTCATGGTGAGCGGCGTGCCCAGCAGGAACAGGCGCTTGATGATATCGTTGGCCGGAACGTCGAGCGCCTCGGCGAGCTCCTGGACCGTAACGCCCTGGGAGACCTTGATGGCATCGAGCTCCTCGGGGTTCACGCCCTGGGCCAGCGCCTCCTCTATCTTGCGCTCCTCCTGAGCCTTGGCAGCTTCGCGCTCGCGCTTCTCCTTGCGCTTTTTGCGGCGACCGGTGGACTCGCGAGAGGCCTCCTCGACGGCGGCACGAGCCTCCTCGAGCACCTTCTCGCGGCTGTACTCCTCGGCCTCGCGCGCCATGCGGCTGTAGTGGTCCTCTTCGTTGTTGTGACCGCCCTTGCACTTCTTGCCCTTGCCCTGCTTGTCGGGGTTGGGGAAGTCCATACCGGCAGCGACGTTGTTGCTGGCATTGGTGCGATGGCTGTGGGGACGGCTCTCGGAGGCGTTGCGCTCGGAGTTGTTGTCGGAGGCGTTGCGATCGTTACGACGGCCACCGCGACGGTCGTTGTTGCCGCCACGACGGTTGCCGCGCTCGGCAGCGCGCTCGGCCTTGGCCTTCTGCTCGGCGTCCTTCTTCTCCTTGAGCACGGTCTCCTGTGCGGCAATCTGGTCAAGCAGCGAACGGAAACGCGAACCGGAGTCGGAAGCGGGAACGGCGCGGCGCTGGGCCTCGCGGGCAGCCTCCTCCTTCTCGCGGGCAAGGCGCTCCTGCTCGGCCTTCTTCTTGGCCTCGGCCTCGGCGCGGGCGGCCTCCTCGGCAGCCTGGGCGGCGGCGAACTGCCGGCGCTCCTCCTCGCGCGCCTTCTCGGCGGCGATGCGCTCGCGCTCTGCCTCGGCAGCACGTGCTGCCTCCTCGGCGGCAGCTGCCTGCTCCTCGGCCTGCTTGGCGGCCTCGACTTCCTGAGCGCGGGCCTCGATCACCGAGGCGAGCTGCTTGCGGACCATGGCGACATAGGCGTCCTCCAAGGTGGAGGAAGCGGACTTAGCGGGAATCTTCATTTCGGCGAGATGACCCATCAGTTCCTTGGAGGTCATGCCGAACTCTTTGGCCAGGGTGGACACACGGACTTTTGCCATATGACTTCACCTACCCTTTCTGGCACCTTGGGTGCCTAGAGACTGAACGAGCGTGGGGTATGCGCTGGGACCTGCCCGGCGCGACCGCGCGCTAGATCAGGTCCTCCGCATCATCGAAGGCGTCGGTGTCGTGGACACCGCAGAAACGGGAGCCGGGACGGGCCTGGTTGCGGCACTGGATGCCGTCCTCGGACACGTACTCGCAGCGACGGACGTCCTCGTCCTCCTCGTCACCGATCAGGTCGGCGGCGGGCTCCTCGTGAACGGGAACGTTCTTGAGGATGTCGGCGGCAAGCGTCTCGGACTTGATGTCGATGTGCCAGCCGGTCAGGCGCGCGGCGAGGCGGGCGTTCTGGCCCTCCTTGCCGATGGCGAGGGACAGTTGGTCGTCGGGGACGATGACGCCGGCGTAGGCCTTCTCCTCGTCAATGAGGACGCGGGTGACCTTAGCGGGCGACAGGGCGTTGGCGACGTAGACGGCAGGATCGGCATCCCACAGGATGACGTCGACGCGCTCGCCACGGAGCTCGCCCACGACAGCGCGAACACGGCTGCCCTTGGGGCCGACGCAGGCGCCCACGGGATCCAGGCGGTCGTCGAGCGAGTGGACGGCAACCTTGGAACGCTGGCCGGGCTCGCGGGCGATCGACTTGATCTGGACGGTGCCCTCATAGATCTCGGGCACCTCCTGCTCAAACAGACGACGCATGAGCTCGGGGTGGGTACGGGAGATGACGATCGGCGGACGGCTGTGCTCGCCACGAACCGGCTGCAGGTTGGAGTTGGGGTCGCGAACGTCGATGATTACGGCCTTGATATGCTGGTTGTGCAGGTAGCGCTCACCCATCGGGCGCTCGTTGCGCTCGTTCTCGTAACGGCGCTGATCGAAGTGCGGCAGCTCGGCCTCGACGCCCTCACGAATCTTGACGATCGTGAAGTCGGGCGTGGACTGCAGCACGGTGCCGCTGATGAGGTCACCGATGCGGCCGGAGAACTCCTCGTAGATCTGCTCGCGGGCGGAGTTGCGCACGATGGCATTGATCTCGGCCTTGGCGTGCTGGGCGGCGATGCGGCTCGTGTTCTTGGGGGTGACGTCGATCTCCTCGAACTCGGTGAAGTTGCCCTCCTCGTCCATGGAATCGTCGATCGGCTCCAGGCGGTAGACGTAGATCTTGCCGGTGGTGCGGTCGATGGTCACCTTGGCGCCCCACTCAAGATGCAGGATCTCGGCATAGCTCTTGGCGAGCGACTGCTCCAGGCGGTCGATCAGGTAGAGCTGGTCGATGTGCTTCTCCTGGCAAAGCTCCATCAGGGCGGACATCATGTCGGATGCTGCCATCTTACTTTCCTTCCTTCGCGGGCTTGAAGTCGTAGGTGGGCTTCAACTTGCACTTTTTAACATCAGAGAAATCGAGGGTGACGGACTCGCCGTCCTCGAGCTCGAGGGTCACGTCGGTCTCGGTCGCAGCCGCAATCTTGCCGGCGTACTTGCGACGGCCCTCGGAGGCGGTGGAGGTGAGCTCACAGTTCTCGCCCACAAAGCGGGTAAAGTCGCGCGGACGGCGCAGCGGGCGCGCCATGCCCGGGCTCGACACCTCAAGCGTATAGCTCGAAGAGATAGGGTCGAGCTCCTCAATCACATCGCCGACCCACTTGGTGTTGGCCGTGACGTCATTGAGCGACAGGCTCTGACCCTCGGCACCCTCGATACGCACGCGCACGCAGGGGGCCTTGGTGGCACCCACGAGCTCAACGTCGACAATGTCGACATCGTGCTGGGGAGCAACGGCCTCGAGCGCGTCGATGATCGCCTGCTCGGTCTTGGTCTTGACCATTGCGGCACCTCCATCCATACAAAAAAGAAGCGGGGCCGAAACCCCACTTCTTTCAATTACAACTTCATTTGCAAGCAAACTATACCAATACCTGCGAAAACGTGCAAGCACAACAGAAACTCGCAGGTCAGCGCGCCCACAGCATCTCCACAAGAATAGAACAATTGACCGCGGGCGCCGCGAGCAGACAAAACAAAACGAGGGGCGATCCAGCCGGATCGTCCCTCGTCTTTTACACGCCGGCTATACGTGCGGCGTTTACTTAACCACTAGGTTGACCAGCTTGCCGGGTACGCAGATGGCCTTGACAACGGTCTTACCCTCGGTCCACTTGGCGACGGCGGCCTCGGCGGCAGCCTGCATCTCCTCGTTGGAGGCGTCGCGGGCGACGTCGATGCGGCCACGGACCTTGCCGAGCACCTGGACGACGATCTGCACCGTGTTCTCGATGGACTCGGCCAAGTCGAACTCGGGCCAGGCGGCGGTGTAGGCATTGCCCTCGCAGCCGAGCGCCTCATGCCACAGCTCGTCGGCCCAGAACGGGCAGATGGGGGCAAGGACGCTCACGATATCCTTAGCCACGCCGTAGCACAGCGCCTTGTCACGGAAAGCGACCTCAGTGGCGTTGAGGTAGGCGCTCGCCGCGTTGACGAGCTCCATGACGGCCGAGATGGCGGTGTTGAACTGGCCGCGATCGAAGTCCTCGGTGCACTTGGCGATGGTGCGGTGACGCTCGCGATAGAGCTTCATCGCAACCTCGTCGAGCGCTGACTTGTCGAAAGCCACGCTGGCGTCGCCGGACTGGACGAGCTGCCAAACGATACGCCAGGCGCGCTTGATGAAGCGGTTGGCGCCCTCAACGGCCTTGGGGTCCCAGTCGAAATCCTTCTCGGGCGGGGCGATAAACAGGATCGCCAGACGCATGGTGTCGGCGCCGTAGGGCTCGATGACCGAGCTCGGGGGCACGACATTGCCCTTGGACTTGGACATGGTGTCGCCGTTCTCGTCCTTGACCATACCCTGGCACAGCAGGTTAGTGAAGGGCTCGTCCACACTCAGCAGGCCCAGGTCGCGAAGCGCCTTGGTAAAGAAGCGGCTGTAGAGCAGGTGCAGAATAGCGTGCTCGATGCCGCCGATGTAGTTATCGACGGGCATCCAACGATCGGCGGCCTCACGGGAGAAGGGCAGCTCGGTGTTGTGCGGGTCGGCATAGCGCAGGTAATACCAGCTGGAGCAGGTGAAGGTGTCCATGGTATCGGTCTCGCGCTTGGCCGGGCGACCACAGACCGGGCAGGTGGTCTCGTAGAACTCCTTGCACTCGGCGAGGGTCTCGCCGGCACCCAGGTCCAGGTTCTCGGGCAGCGTCACCGGCAGCTGGTCCTCGGGCACGGGCACGATGCCGCAGTGCTCGCAGTGGATGGCCGGGATGGGGTTGCCCCAGTAACGCTGACGGCTGATGAGCCAGTCGCGCAGGCGGAACTCGACCTTGCGACGGCCGCAGCCCATGGCCTCGAGGTCGGCCACGATGGCAGCCTCGCCCTCAGAGTGCTTGCCGCCGCGCATGCCGGTGTACTTGCCCGACTGGACGAGCGTGCCCTCGGCAGCGTGGGCGCAATCCCAGTCGACGTTCTCGGCATGGAAGGTGTCGATGGTCTCGCCGCTAGCCTCGACGGCAGCGCGATCCTCATCGTCCAGGATGATCGGCACGATAGGCAGGTCGTACTTGCGGGCGAACTCAAAGTCGCGCTGGTCGCCGCAGGGAACGGCCATGACGGCACCGGTGCCGTAGTCGGCAACGACATAGTCAGCAACCCACACGGGGATCTTCTCGCCGTTGACGGGGTTTACCACGTAGCGGCCCGTAAAGGCGCCGTGCTTCTCGAGGGTACCCTGGGCGCGCTCGACGGCAGAGATATGCTTGGAGTCCTCGACGATCTTGGTGACGGCCTCCTCGTACTGAGTGCCCTCGACGAGCTCGTGCAGGCGCACGTACTCGGGAGACAGGACAAAGAAGGAAACGCCAAAGAGCGTGTCGGCGCGCGTGGTGAAGACGGTGATCTTACCCTCGTCGCCCTCGATGGGCTCGCCATCGGTGTCGCACAGGGTAAAGTCGACCTCGGCGCCCTCGGAGCGGCCGATCCAGTTGGCCTGCATCTGCTTGACGCGCTCGGGCCAGCCGGGGAGCTTCTCCAGGTCATCGAGCAGCTCCTGGGAGTAGTCGGTGATCTTGTAGTACCACTGCTCGAGGTCACGCTTCTCGGGCTCGGTGCCGCAACGCCAGCACTTGCCCTCGGTTACCTGCTCGTTGGCCAAAACGGTCTTGCAGGTGGGGCACCAGTTGACCGGGTTCTTCTTGCGGTAGACCAGACCCTTTTCCCACATCTTTTCAAAGATCCACTGACCCCAGCGATAGTAGTCGGGGCTACAGGTCTTAACGGTACGATCCAGATCGTAGGAGAAGCCCATGCGCCTCATCGTGGCGAGCGCCTGGTCCATGTTCTTATACGTCCAGGCGGCAGCCTGTGTGTTGTGCTTGATGGCGGCATTCTCGGCGGGCAGACCAAAGGCATCGAAGCCGATGGGGTGCAGCACGTCGTAGCCGCGCATGCGGGCCTGACGGGCCATGGCATCGCCGATGGTGTAGTTGCGCGCGTGGCCCATGTGCAGGTCGCCCGACGGATACGGGAACATCTCGAGCACATACTTCTTGGGCTTGCTGTCGTCGGTGTCGACGGCAAAGAGGTTGGAGTCCTCCCAGGCCTTCATCCACTTGGACTCAATGGCCTGCGCGTCGTAGGCAGGGATCTCATCCTTATAATCTGTGCAATCGCACATATCAGCTCCTTTAATCTTTAATGGGGTCGGTCGGCTTAGCTTTATTCGCTACTGCAGACAGTCCTGCGCAAGACGAAGAGCACATTAAGTGCTCTTCTTTGCGTGCGGAACTTGTAGCGAACAAAGCTAAGCCGCCCGACCCTAAGGTTAACTTGACTGATGATAACAAATACGACAAGCGAGATGCCTGCGACTTGCAGGCATCTCGCTTTATCTAAATAACGTGGTTGAGGCTCAACCTTTATGTGCAGGTCTTATCTTATCGATACGTTACGCTCTGTTGGGAGTCCTTTACCACAACGTCGTGGGCTCCGCCTTCGACGATCGAGGTCGAGGAGACCAGGGTCAGACGTGCCTTTTCCTGGAGCTCGGGGATCGAGAGGGCGCCGCAGTTGCACATCGTGGACTTGACCTTGTAGAGTGTGCCGCCCACGCCGTCCTTGAGGGAGCCGGCGTAGGGAACGTAGGAGTCGACGCCCTCGACGAAGCTGAGCTTCGCGGCGCCGCCCAGGTCGTAGCGCTGCCAGTTGCGGGCACGCGCAGAACCCTCGCCCCAGTACTCCTTCATGTACTGACCGTTGACGTTGACGCGCTCGGTCGGGCTCTCGTCGAAGCGGGCGAAGTAGCGGCCCAGCATCATAAAGTCGGCACCCATGGCAAGGGCGAGCGTCATGTGGTAGTCGTAGACGATGCCGCCGTCGGAGCACACGGGCACGTAGACACCGGTCTCCTCGTAGTACTCGTCACGGGCGCGGCAGACGTCGATCAGCGCGGTGGCCTGGCCACGGCCGATGCCCTTGGTCTCGCGGGTGATGCAAATGGAACCGCCGCCGATACCGACCTTGATGAAGTCGGCCCCGCAGTCGGCCAAGAAGCGGAAGCCCTCGGCGTCGACGACGTTACCGGCACCGACCTTGACATCCTCGCCGTAGTTGGCGCGGATCCACTCGATGGTGCGCTTCTGCCACTCGCTGAAGCCCTCGGAAGAGTCGATGCACAGGACATCCGCGCCGGCCTCGATGAGCAGCGGCACGCGCTCGGCATAGTCGCGGGTGTTGATACCGGCGCCGACCATGTAGCGCTTGTCGTTATCGAGCAGCTCGTTGGGGTTGGTCTTGTGGCTGTCGTAGTCCTTGCGGAAGACGATGCCCATAAGGTGATCGTTGTCGTCGACGATCGGCAGGGCGTTGAGCTTGTTGTCCCAAATGACGTCGTTGGCAACCTTGAGGCTGATGTTCTTGTCGCCCACGATGAGCTGCTCACGCGGGGTCATGAACTCGGAGACCTTCTTCTGATGGTCATCGCGGCTGGGGCGATAATCGCGGCTGGTGACGATGCCCAGGAGCTTGCCCTTGGGGGTGCCGTCGTCGGTGACCGGCATAGTGGAGTGACCGGTCTTCTCCTTGAGCTCAATGACCTGCTCCATGGTCATGTCGGGGGTCAGCGTGGAATCGGACTGAACGAAGCCGGCCTTGTGATCCTTGACGGCCTTGACCATAGCGGCCTCGGACTCGGCGCTCTGGGAACCGTAAATGAAGGACAGGCCACCCTCGGTAGCGAGCGCGACACCCATGTCGACGCCCGAGACGGACTGCATGATGGCGGAAACCATGGGGATGTTCAGGGTGATTGCCGGCTTCTCACCGCGCTTAAAGCGGGTTAGCGGCGTCTTGAGAGAGACGTTGTTGGGGATGCACTGCGAGGACGAGTAGCCAGGGACCAGCAGATACTCCGAAAACGTGTGGGACTCACCGGGAAAGAACGTAGCCATGTTTCTCCTTTTTCCATGCGACCGGTCGGCTGCAGGCCTCGTAGGACCCAGCCCAACCTTGGGCGCCCAATACTGGGGAAGTATCTTAACGCACTTTGACTGCTACAATGCATGGTTTAGAAAGAGCACACGAGGGTTTGACGCAGGCTTTGCGTTTGCCCAGCAAACACTTTAGCGGGAAGACGTGGAGCACATGGAGTACAAGACGACGGCAAAGTTGGTCATTCAAGCGTGCGACAAAGATCTGCCGGGCGTGTTCGGCCACGGTTGTGTCTTGCTGCTGCAAGGCATCGCCCGGGAGCACTCGCTCAACCGCGCCGCCAAGAGCATGGGCATGGCGTATTCCAAGGCCTGGCGCATCGTGAACGAGGCCGAGGGGCAGCTGGGCTGCAAGCTCATCGAGCGCGACGGCGCCCGCGGATCCACCCTCACCCCCGCCGGCGAGCGAGCCATAGCGGTCTACGAGGAGCTGCAGACCGACATCAACAACGTCATCGCCACCAAAGCCGACGCCCTCATCGCCAACATCAACGCGGAGTAGTCCTTTTGGGCGGTTTTTAGCCCACAGCGCCCTCGGGTTGAGGCTCGCGCCACAAAACGGGCCCATCTACTACGTTTAGCTGAATACCCTCGACCATACCGGACATTATGAAAATAAAACCGCTGGTAGACAGCTTGGCAATTTTCGAAATAGGCGGGTATGGTCGACCCCTATGGCTTAAACGTAGTAAATAGGCCGTTTTCGTGACACACACCCCGATTAGTTACTTTCGGAGCGCGTTGTCCAGGGTGGACGCTACAACCAGGGGGTCGTCGGTACCGGCGAAGAGGCGAATGGTGCACCCCTGCTTGCCGCGTGGAGCCGAAAGGCGCGTCGTTGCGCCGCCGGCCTGCGATGTACGAAACTCCCCCGGCAAAGCATCGAACAAATCGCCCGCACTGCGCTCAATAAGGTCAAACTCAACTGCCGGACCAAAGCCGTGCTCGAGGATTCCAGTTGCAACCGCATGGTCGGGATGCGAGCTCAGTCCGGGATAGCGCACGGCGTGCACCATCTCATTGGCAGCCAAGTACTCGGCCAGCGCACGTGCGCGGTCGAAATGTGCCTGCATGCGGGCATCGAGCGAGTCCAGCCCGCACTCCAGCACACCGGCCTCATCAGCAGGCAAATCAAGTTTGACCAAGCCACAGCCCTTAAGCAGAGCATGCGCGCACTCGGCAGCGGCATCCACGCGATGGCGCTTGAGCTGCGAGCGCGCGACCGATACGGCAACCAACTTGTGCGGAGCATCGCCCGCGCATATGCGATCAAGTGCCTCGAGCGACAGCACGGCACCCAAGCGCCGCGGATCGCACCCAAAGACACCAGCCACGGTGTTATCCACCACGAGCAGCGCATGAGCCTCACGCGCGGCGCGTCCTAGCGCGCGCAGATCGGGCACGCGCAATCCAAACCCGCCAATAGAGTTGACGAACCACCACAGGTGCGGTCCCTCGGCATCAAACGAAGCATCAAAGCCCTCGGACGCGGCATTAAACGCCGCAACCGACGGCTCCCCCACCATAGCCACGCCGCATCCATCAAAGCTGCGCGCAAACGCATCGGCAAAGTCATCGGCAAACGCAACCAGGCGATCGCCGGAACGTACAATCCCCAACAGAGACAGCGCCGCCGGCACATGCGAGGCCGCAACCAATCGCGCCTCACGCGCGCCGGCCCTCAAAGCCCAAGCCTCTTCTAGCTGCTGTACGTCCACGCGGCACCGTCCCTTCATAAGCAAAAACCCACGATGCGGGTGTTCCCCGCATCGTGGGCAACGGCTGCAGTATAGCGCCGTTGGGCGACGAAACGCCTAGATGCTGAGCGTGTGATAGGTCACGCTCGCACCCGGAGCGTCAACGATCACGCCATAGGCCTCGGGTGGCCAAAAGCGTCTGCAACGTCGAGCATCTCAAAGTTGGCATCCCAGCAGTCAAAGATACGATGCACCAACACCGCGAGTTCCTCGGCACACAGCAGGGGAAACGGCGCATCTGCCGCACCCTGAAGCGCGACCGACCCGCCCGAGCATGCGTCGAATAGCGGCACCAAAAATGGGTCGGTTAATGCCGGCGATGCGGTATACAGATACGGCACGCGCAGGACTTTGGCTTGGATGCCGTCGCGCGATGCATAGTAACGGCACAGGTCGTTGGCAGCGCGGGCGATAATGCCCTTGCCCGTCTGGGCGCCACTGGCGGCCGTGGCGTCGTCGTCACATCCGCCAGTGGTGCCCTCTGCACCCGCGGGCCCCGCAATAAACAGCAGCTGCACATTGCGTCCCATACAGGCACGAAACACCGAGCGCAGCAGCCCAATGTCGCCAAAAGTCACGGTATGCGGGGTGAGGTAGGTAGAAAGGTAGACCACGCGCTCAAACTCGTAGGCCTGGTCCAGGTGCTGGAGGAGCTCTTTCCACGAAGCATGGTACGACGACTCATCGCGGCGCGCGTCCTGCGCGGCTACGACCTACACATGGTCGCCGGGGAACGCCTTGGAGCAAAAGCCATCGTCAACATATGCGGTGTTGCCAACAGCCAGCACTTCCACGGCGTTCCCCCTCCCCAAAAAACTACTTTTGCCATAGTCAAACATGCGTATTGTACGCTGTAAAAGCGAGCCAAGGCGCCTTTAAGGCTGTTTTAAGAACTTTTTAGAGGATGTGAGAGTGGCAACTCATTCGACTTAGATTCATCGAGGAAATGCTATTCACCCTGAAAAGGCACATCGCAATCTGCTGACAGCTCTGCAGGGAGAATGGCAGGCAATGTAAGCGCTCCCATGGGTGAAAGTCCAGTAACAACCATCAGATAGCTCTTTGCGTGGGCATATGCCATCGAAATGGCATTTGAAAGAAGATAGTGACGCGCCTCGTCATCGGAGGAACTCTTTGGTATTTGCGCTGAAACCGAGATGGATACTGTAACGCCAGCGTGCATCTTCTCCTGTGCATCACCATCCCTGTCAACGAGACTGCCGGATACGCACATCTTTAAACTTGCATGCGCACCGTTGTCGTTTTTCCAAAGGTGAACATCCTGATAGCTGACGTCAACTTTTAAATCCATGTTATCCGAGGGCGAGTCCTCGATATGGAAATCGGAGTCAACGACGAATAAATTCACGACTTGAATCGGAGCAATAAAATCCCCACTCATGCTGCCAAACCTCCGGAAATCATCTCAAGATTCACATGCGAGGACGGACGCTCGTTCCTAAAAGACCATTGCTTGCGCAGGGATTCATTGGATGAGAGAAACGGTAGCTCTTTAGAATAGCTAACGGTGACCTTAGGAACAATATTGATACCCAAAGCAAGCTCGAACCTGGCGATCGTCTTCAGCGTCATATTGGGCTGAGAATTCAACAGTTTCGAAAGCGACTGAAGGCTCACGCCCATGCGCTTTGCCAAATCGCTTTTGCTTAAACCCAGACGCTTCATCTCGCGATGAACAATAAACTCGATATCTAGCGCGTGTTCATAAGCGCGTGTTTCGCTGGTTTCTGTATCGGCGTAAAAATCAGATAAATCTACTTTATTCATTGTGTTCTCCGTTTCGAAAGCCAAGTATAAAAGTCAAGGCTCAGATTCCAGAAGTTGACGCGCTATTCTGGCCGATCATTGTTCGAGCGGTTAATTTCCGCTTAGGGTCTGACAACATTTTCTGGAATTGAGAGTTGTCGGGAGAAGCCGTCAATTCCCAAAACGGTCGACCCTTGAGGTCTCTATATTCGACAAGATCATATCCTTCTGCCAAAGGGCACCTCCCATTTCTAGATGAACTTAACTAATAGGTTAAGTTCATCCATTTAAATACATATAACGAGGTCCAGACAAGATTCCTCTGCCCCAATCGATAAACAAACCAGTCGAGCTTATGCAAAATCCGGAAGTGTGCGGCATATTCTAGACACGTCAACCACACTGGATAGTGGCAACGCTTCTACCTGCGGGTTCTTTTCATGAAAAGGACGATGTGCTCGAGGGTTCCAAAATTTGCCGCATGCTTCCGTCGGGCGTTTCCGGAAGTGCGGTGAAAAACCGAGATCGACAGACCAGACCCCTGTTTTAGCCTTCCGCGACCTGCGGTTTTGTTGCCGAAATTCGGTTTATGCTCGGAGGTTTCCGATTTTTCCCCGCACTTCCGAAAAGCACCCTTAAACCGCGCGTCCCGAAGCGGAAAACCGCCGGATATTTGTTCTCCCCAAATGAGATCCTTGTTTTGCCTGGCCGAATCTTACATCCAAACAAAAAAAGAGGACCGACGCATCAACCCTCTTCAGGTGTCGCCCGAAGGCTTCCAGCGCAATTGATTTAATTCTAATCGATATCACTTGTTTGACCACGATCACGTCAACCAGTAGAAGCCGCCCATGCTCGATCATTCCATTGCCGGGATGGTGCTTGGCTAGTACGTCACACATTGCATACATGAAAAAAGGGCAACACTCTCAATTTGAAAGCGTCACCCTTAAAGCTCCCAAAGAGCTTTTGTATTGCAGGAAGATACTCTACACTATCTTCCCTTGATTGGCGGGTCGAAACAGACACCATTGTGATTTCAAGCAGAAAGCGTTATATTAAGTATGCATTTGCACGTGGTGTTCGCACTATACGCTCAGATGCCATAGTTTACAAAGATGGCCTTCTTCATAGACGCTAGGTGGGATTACTCACTAGTAGCCGATATGTCGAAGGCCTTCTTGTACTTAAGGAAATCATACATTCTAATAAGCCGTTTCAGCTCGCTATTACCGTGGATTATCTTGCGATCGTCCATGATGAGCGCCCTCAGATATTCAAGCAACTTATTTAGATCGATCTCATCTTCTTCAAGTAGCACAAGCTTTTTAAATGCTTCCTCAAAGCCTTCGTTAGCTATAACAGACTGAACCGAGTGTCTAATTCCCGAATGATGATAGCTACCTTTTGCCTTTCGTAGGCTGTTGTTTAGAAAAGCATCTAAATCCTTCTTCTCATCTATTTCCTTTAGCATCCTTGGATTAAGAACTTCCCCTGAATACGCGCTTAAATACTTATACATGGGCAAACCACCCGAGTTAGAAGCAAGCAGCGAAGGAAGGTATTCCTCGACGGCAAGCTTAGGAGCAACATGTTCGTCATCAAACACAACATCACGATATAGAAGTTCGGCTTTGACCATATGCCCGTGCCCTAAAGAAGCATTCGCAACACCGATACCCAGCACAAGATGCTGTCCCTCCGGAAGTCTCTCGAGGTCGCTAAAACTCGCTTCAACTACCAGAGAGTCATTCGGATCGCCCTCATCAGCCAAGGCGTAGATGCTCCTGCGAAGCTCACGAATGATCCTGGGCGAGAAGGAGCATTTGGATTGTCCAATTGCTTCATACACTGCACCAAAATCGTTCGTCCTAATCTCGGTCATGCTTATCTCGCCAATACCTGGAAAGGTAAACGAATGAGTTGAGGTTGCGTTTTCTCCCCTAGTAAGGAAGATAAAGCGCTTTCTAAGCAACGCAAGATTGTTAGAACCGAGGCAGCGCGAAATCGACATGAGGATAGCTTGGATATCGGGGTCGTTAAGGGAATAACCGATAAAAATAATTGGGTATTCCATAAAAATAGTTAACAACTTGGCAGCCAAGTAATCCTGTGTTTCGGCGAGTTTTGCGTAATCTGCCTCCTCAAGAACCATAGATTCAGGATTATCCATAGAACCGTGGATCTTATAGATTTCACCCATTTCAAAAGTTCTGTGAAAGACGAGATCGTCTTGGCCAACAAAAACTTTAAACTCGGGAAATAGCGACTCCAGGAGACAGTCATAGTTGGTTGTTATAACTCCAGAGATACGCCGCCTGCCAACCTCTCTCAAGATATCAAGCTCATGCGTCATATATTCAGGTTTGAACGAGGATAACCTCTCGGCCGCCATGATCTTTAAAATAGATTTACGCTGACGAATGTCCTCTACATGATCGTTTCTAAAAGAAGCGAAGCGAGGGTCCTCAAGAACAGCTATGCGCATATCCTTATCAAGCATCGTCGCGGCAGAGGGCAATGCGCTATTGTCAGACTCATCTGGACAACGTGCCAGGTACGAGTCAAGCCGAAAGGGATCATCGGAAAGACGGGAACAGAGGTGCCTTAACAAACCAACCCAATCGTCGGTACCCATGTATCTACGGGAAAAGCCCGAGCCGACGAATAAATATGGGCTACGCCCCACCCCATTTATCAAACGTACAACGCTTTCTACAATGTCATCTCTTCCGACTTCCATCTAGCGCCTCCAAACAAGCTACTTCCATAAGTATAGAACATATGTTTGGATTTTACTAGAATTGCAAGACTTCATCGGAGACAAAGCTGCTCGACAATTGAAAATTCGAACCGCACAGGTGACCCA
Source organism: uncultured bacterium (assembly GCA_905214385.1). GTDB lineage: Bacteria > Actinomycetota > Coriobacteriia > Coriobacteriales > Coriobacteriaceae > Collinsella. The sequence goes on along the minus strand of CAJMMF010000001.1, from coordinate 127,706 downwards.
ATATTCAGCAGTGTTCCGACGAGCAAATAATCATTTCGCGCCTCAGGCAATCTAGCGCAGCGGCATCAGTTAGAACGCCATGACTCTCTAGGAGTTCGATAAGTTGAGCGAAAGTCTAAAATTCCATCGCCAAAGTAACTCCTAAAATCAAAGGGCCGTTGCCGATAACAACCAAACAACGACCCTCCTTTGTCATCGCCTCACGTAGAGCCCACGACAACTGCATCACTAACTGGATGTTAACCTAGATGCGCAGTAATTGCGCATCCAAAAAAGTTAATCATGTAGCAAATACTCTTCGCGTTGAAACTAATGCGAAGCATTTTCGCGTCCGTGCACGAGAATGCGCAATCAATATGCGGAAAGGCAAAGATGATTCACCTAGCTAACAACCATCCAGTCACTACCGACAGTACTCGAAATCTTCGAGGAATCGCCGATGCACACGATGGTCGCCGAAGCGCCGGGCACATACTTGGCCTCAAGAACGGAAACACCTTGCTCCTTAAGCCTTAAGGTCGTCTCGGTTATCTGGGTTTTATTCACATCATTTTTGCTGACCAGTTTAACGCCATTGCCATCATTTTCATTCAGGCAGGATACAACCGTATTGTAATCGGCCCAATAACAGTACTCCCCAGAAAGCCATCCAAGCTCAGTGGCGCATATCGATCCAGTCGCAGAAACCGTCTTTGGAAGCAATCCGTAGCGCTGCCTTTCCTCAAATTCAAGAACATCGCAAAATACGCGATTAGCATTAAGTAATCTCGTTCCACAATAGTCCCCGTAAAACGGCGCAAAATGATTGCGGATAGTCCGCGACAACATACAGTAATCGTAGGTGTAGTAACACTTGAAGATTCGTAGGGCGTCTCCCCCTGCCCCTTCGGCAGAACGGGCGAATTCAACAAGAAACTGGTCCCACATGCGCTCAATATAGGGAATTGCGAGTTTAACGCTATCCATATCAGACAAAGGAGCATCGCTCGTCTGCTGCATTATTCCAGTGGTTTTTGCCAAATGGAAATGAGCTGCCATGCGCTCGATCGTTCGGATAAACTCGGGCCGATTCCCGTCCTCAATCGCCATAATTGCAAAGAAAACACTTCTCAACAGAAGATCACTTGAAAATCGCTGAGGTAAGAGATCGCCATATTCGCGCTCGTATGAGAAGAGCCTGGCCTCACCCGTATCGATTGAAGAGTAACCAAATACGGAGTCCGAAGGAACGACATATGATGGAGCGGCATTTGAGTACACACGGCTAAACTTAATTTGATAACGCTTAAAAAAGGTTGAAATCCAAAAGGTCACAACACCAAATAATGCCAGCTCAAACTCAAAGGCAATACTCGAAGTATCAAGCACATCTAGCCCCTGGCCTCCGAGATAGCCATCGATAACAAAGTGATCGAATGCGACGGACAGCAAAAGAGACATGAACGCCTCGAATGAGAAAGGAAGAGTCCGGTACCGCAATTTACCCCTTGCATGCTTGATTACCCCAAGAAACAACCAATAGAAAAGGGTAGGCATGTATCGCAGCGAAGGACCTGGAACTGAAAACGCATCGCAAATCGCAGCCATAATAAACACCGGGAGCTGGCAACAAATTGTTGGAGCGAGAATTCGGTAGGCAACGTTCAGCCTGCCCGACTCATCGGAGGGATACAGTTCTTCGACGGTGTATTGCCCTCCGATCGCCAAGGGCCCAGCAAAGCGGACAAGCTGAACGCTCGACAAACCGATAAAGACATAAAAGACAATCCAATGAATAGTGACCGATTCCACCTGTAAACAATCTCCTCAGGTCATACGCTTGCGATTAATTGTAGATAGACAGAATTGAACAGGAAGCAACAATATTTGAAACTGTTGTTTTGCGCACCCCGGATCAACCAACATACCCCAGAAAGGTCGCTGATGTTGACTGGGGTTCCCGTAAAACCCCAACAAAAAATGTGCGGAGTGCCGGCCTGAAACTGCCTTCGGACCCTATTGGCTGCACACCGAGAGGCTCCGCTATGAAACGCCCCCTTTACCACCCGCTCTGTGCGACCGCGTGCACGTCCATGGTCAACGCGACGATGCCTATGGCAGCCATTGCAGAGGGGGTTCAGCCTCAGAAGGCCGCCGAGCAGCAGGCGCAAGCCGTGAGGTCGAGCTCAGCGTTGCTTTTGAATGCAGAAAAACGAGTCCGAACGCAGCGGCGTCCGGTCCTCTTGGCAGGTCCCATCTTGGGTTGATGTCCACAAAACTAGCCCTTGCGGTCGGTTAAACAAGTTTCAACAGCCTTTGATACTCTCCGGGATCACGCATACGCATAATATCCATGTATGTTCTGCTTTTTGCGACCATGATATCGTCGAACTTGGATAGGCCGTGCCCGCTCGCTCTTGTGACAACCATGCGGTCGTCGCAAAAATATGAAAGGAAGGTGTCCTTGCCGGGATGGTGTATCCGTCGGACGTCGAGCACGTTCCGGAAGTCATAGTAAAGTGCGGCGTTGGCGGTTTCCTCAAGTTCAGGCAGTCTGTCGATGCCTTCAAAGCGGCAAGGATAAATTAGCAGCAAGTTTTTCGAATGACTGATTGAGCGAAGAAGTCCTCGGGCCTCACGGTCTTCTTCGCTCAATTGTTTATTACTCTCAGTTTTTAGAAGCTCGTCAAGCTTGGCGAGGCTGTAATCCCTGAGAATTGCATGCAGGCGTAAGCCTCTCTGTTCTTTTACATGACTTCTGCAAAGTTGTTCTAAAGTTATTCCGCGGTCTGAAACTCGCCTTGACGAAGTGAGACTTACGGCGCGCATCATGGATTTTCCGAAGATGAGCTTGAAATCTAACTGATACGCGTCTGATACCGCATCACACTCCCCATTTGCCTCGGATACGGGCGCATGAAACTCCGCACCTCTGGTCAGTTCCTTGAAAGCGTTAGAGTGGTTGATGAGCTCGCGCGTCCATTCCTCGTATGTATATAACGGACGCCCAGAATAGTCTTGCATGAGGTCCTTAACAAACAATTCTGGGGTAATCATTGCGGATTTAAGTCTCTCGGCTCCGGGAACGGCTTCAATAAGCCTCTTATCTATCACTGTGGCCTCCTCTTTGCGGTAGTTTTACGGATGTTGACGGAAGCCGTTCCAGCAGGGTACGCCAAAGTTGGCCGAGCGAGCGGCCCGTCCTGGCTCGGAAGGGTCCGTGCCTTCGCCTAGAATACGCGCACCATGGCGCGTTCAGGCCGCTTTCGGGGTTATCCTGGCCGTTTCCATGGCAACCTCGCGCTACTTCTCGGAGAGGAAGATGGCCGAGTTGCACGACGCGGCGCTGCGAAGGGGAGCATCGTGCTGTCATGACTGGGCCGAGCTGGAAAAGACTGCCGGGAAGATGGTCGAATCCAGCCTTGAGCTTGCCGACAGAGTGGAGTCGGCCTAGGATATCGATAGATTCCGGATCCTGGACACAGGGGCCAAGGAGTCCATTACACCAACTTTCGCGACACTACCGTTCTTGTCATATCATTCTGATGTTCGGCTCGAGTTTCAGAGACATCGTGCCACGACGACGTGAGGGCACATCAATTATTACCTAGTGATCGGAATTGGCCGATATCGATTAAGTATTTATGGCTATGAATGATCTGGCGTTAAAACTATCGTCTACCGAGCACTCAAGCGTTTAATCTTCCTGTAAATCTTAGACTCATCGGGGGCAATCGGATCATTGGGAAACGCCTTTTGGGCTCTCGCTACGTAGGAAAGAAAGTTCCCGTAGCGGAAAAATGCAGAAGAGTCGGAGCCAGCCGATGGGCACAACCCTCTCCCCTTAATACCAAGCGGCGAATAATGTTGATACAGAGCGGAGACGCGCTTTTTTGATGCGTGCCTTCCCTCCCCCTGATTAGAACGCGCAATCGCACTGGCTGCCTCACGGAGACGCTTATGGTACCTTCCAACCGTAGACTGTCGAAGTCTTACAACGCGCCCGTCAAAGTCAAACCCCAAGAAGCTAACTTTCTGTGCCGGATGTGCACCGGAGTACGAAAGGACCTTACCCGTACGAACGCTTTCAAAATCAAGCTGAGCAACCCCGCTGCTATCAACCCGGAACGCTTTGGTTTTCTCAGGCTGCAGTTTAACGGAATCAACATCGGTCATTAGATTGATTGCCTCTACAAGTGCATCAAAGCCAGATTTTGGAACGGCAACAATAAAGTCATCGCAATAACGAAGATACAAGCCACCAACCCGTTCAACGGCAAGCCTGACTTTCATATCGATATCGGCCATATAGATGTTAGCGAGCACTCCACTTGCAGCAAGACCCTGAGGAATGCCGAGATCAATACCCGTTCGCCGCCACGGCCTGGTGATGACTTTACTTTTGTTTGCAAGAAACTCAGACCTTGGCAAGATAACATCCAGCTTATTAAGTTCACGAATAGACTTGAACCGAAGTTCGATAGCCGCTTCATTGATCATTTTCTCCCGAGTAGGATCGATTACTGGCCATGGAAATTCATGTCGAGCAGCCAAATCAGCAATAGGCCAGCACGAATAGCGAAGGATATTTTTAATAACTTGATAGTGATCGTCCGGCAAGCGTCCACTGGGAAACAACGAACGCAACGACGCTATTAGATGGGCATGATTTAGGTTGTCGAAGAAGCTCTCGAAATCACCCGTAAGCACAAAAGCCGAATCTTGCTCACGCATATAGTCGAATGCCTTTTTAGCTGAGGAAATATTGCTGCCAGCAGTTACGGCGCTGTCTGATGAAAGCGAAGAGCGGTACGCTACGGCAACCTCATTAAACTCTTCGGCAATAGCCTTCTTGTTATATAAGTCCGACCACAGATGAGAGTAGTACTGGAAGACGCGGTGATCGAAATGCGAGGCATAAGCGATATTGCGAACTTTGCAGCTTCGCTTACCTCCACGATACCGAACAGTAATGATCTCGTTGGAAATAAGAGGGTAGAACGCATGATGAGAAACGTACCCTGAATCTAAAATTTTTGCCTGAACTTCGGCAAAAGAGGCCCTATGATCGAAATGAGCATATGAACTTTTGGAACTATATCGAGGAATACGAGTGATATCGAACTCGGCCAAAATACCCCCAAATAAATCAACCTGTCCGGATCAACAAGCGGCGGCTAACCCTCCCCGGACAGGCTAATCAAAGGCGCAGCAAGTGCAACCAACGCTTTCGCGGCCACCTAAAACAATGCTTGCCTATGGCATACTAGACGAAAGCGAGGAATTGGTACTTATGACCATCGAGGCTCTTATCCATCTAGCAGCAGGCAACGCTGGTGTCAATGTTGCGAACGTCGGAATTTCGTCGTTTGCGATATTGACGGCAGTAGCGTACCCCATCGCCAGTTCGCGATGGGCAGTTAGCTTTATTCCCCATTCTTGCTTTGCTTAAACAGGTTATAAGAAATCGGCTCATGCAGTTAACAGCGCCTTGATGCACACCCAATTGTCTTGACGGCGGTCGCATCGAAAATGCTGGTGCGCCTCTACGGATACAAGGACTCCTCCATCTAATGCATGCACGCTAATGCATGCACACGGTCCGCGAGACAATATCACCGACAAGACCGTGAAAATCCCGATGTGCATAATCCAGGAGTTTGGATGCACAGACGGGTGGATTGTCATTGTTCAGATTGGTCGCTTCGCGCTCCTCGCCGACGGGCACATCGTTGAGGGCAAAGACATCAGCGCACAGCGAGGCCGAGGACCAACTCCCTCCCCCTCCCCCCAACATTCCCCAGAAAGCTCGCTGATGTTGACTGGCGTTCCCGTAAAATTAACCCCAATAAAATATGTGCGGAGTGCTGGCCTGGAGCTGCCTTCGGACCCTATTGGCTGCTCACCGAGAGGCTCCGCTATGAAACGACCCCTTTACTACCTGCTCTGCGCAATCGCGTGCACGTCCATGGCCGGCGCGACGATGCCTATGGCAGCCATTGCGGAAGCCATCCAGCCTCGAGCAACAGCCGAGCAGCAGGCGCAAGCCGACGCCACGAGCAGCGGCACAGGCAAGGTCGAAGACGGCACCGACACAAATGCGACAGCAGATACCGTAGAGGACAGCCCCGCGACATCCACCGACACCAGCGCAGTCAACACGGAAAGCGCCGACGCCACCAATGCTGGCACCGCCGCCGCAACCGGCACCCCCACCCCATCCATCCTCGCCCAAGCCACCCCCACGCCCGAGGCAATCCCCACCACGTCACAAACCGGCTACGCCAACAGCACCACGGCAACCCAAAACGGCGTCACCTTCACCGTCTCGTGGAACGATGCCCCCGCGGGCTCCGCGACGACCTTCCACGTAACCCAAGCCAACGGCTCGTCCCAGGCCAAGGCGCGCATGGACGTGCCCACCTATTGGGACGGCGGCAGCCAGGAAAGCGTCTGCGACCCGTCGCGCCCGGCATGGGCCAGCTACTACAGCCTGGGCACCGCGGGCCACGACTTTACCTTTGACTTCACGGCGTCGGGCACGTACCGCATCCACTTCTACTTTATGGACAACGACAGAAACGACCCCAAAACGACAAGGGGATCTACTACCTGCGCACCACGGCGGAGGTGACCGTAAACGACGCCGCCCGCCCAAGCGTCACGCAGATCGTCAACAACGCCGTGGCCCAGTGCAAGCAGGAGACAAACGGCTCGGAATACGACATGGCGCTGTGGCTCCACGACTGGACGCTCGACCAGCTGGAGTACGACCACAGCCTCAACTGGTGCTCGGCCGAAAGCGGACTCACCCGCCACCAGGGCACCTGCGAGAGCTACCAGCGCATCTACTCCAAGCTCCTTGACGCCGCGGGCATCGCCAACGGCCGCATCACCGGCAACGGCCACACCTGGAACGCCGTAAAGATCGACGACAAATGGTGCCAGATGGACCTAACCTGGGACGACACCAGCAACAACTGGTACAGAGACCTGGACCAGCGCCATCTGTACTTTGGCCTGACCGACGAGCTCATGGCAATCGCCCACTCCGACCACACGGCCAACTACCAGAAGGACGGCCACGCCTACCGCTCGACCGACCTGTCCAACAATTACTTTGTGCGAAATGACAAGGCCGATGAATGGGCGGAGAAGTATGCCGACCGCATTCAGCAGCAACTGGATACCAGGGAAGAAAGATTTTCCATTGATGCCGATAATCAGTCTTTCCCGCCGAGCATCTCGGGAATTCGGAATGGGATTGTTGCGTATGCGATGAATCAAATAGACCGGAAGACCGCTGGAAACAAAGACTATCTATCTGCCGAGTCGAAGGTCGAGATGACGTCGAGCAGCAGCTGAACCGCGGCAGGGGCTCGACACCTGCTCGGTGGATGCCGTCCCCCAGGCGGTGAAGGTGAGGGGGATCCAGCCCGAGGGGATGTAGGAATGCGATAGGAAAGTCATAGATGCGGGCGTGCTGGCTAAAATGGGTCGGCCGGGATTGGTCAATCTCGGCCGACTATATTTGGCTAAATTATTCCATCGCTAACACAGAAAGCTCGCTGATGTTTACTGGTGTTTCCGAAAACCCCAACAAAATATGCGCGGCATGCTAGCCCGGTGCTTCTTTTGGACCCTATCGCCTGCTCCCAGAGAGGCTCCGCTACGCCCCCTATCGCCCACCATGTGCAATCGCGCGCATGTCCATGGCAAGCGCACCAATACCCATGGCGGTCATCGCAGAAGCCATGCGGCCTCAAGCAACAGCCGCGCAACAGGCACAAACTAAGACAGCAATAAGCGATACTGACAAGGCCGAAGGGACCACAAGCTCAAACACCACCGACTCAAGTGATTCCGCAGTAGATGTCAAAAGAGACAACAACGCCGCCCCCGTCAGCGCGACCAGCGCAACCGACAGCACCATCCCCCATTAGCTTCCTCATCGAGCAGCGCGCTGGGCGCCTCCTCGATGGTCTTCCTCGGAGGAGTCTTCATTTCCTTGCACAGCAGTTCCTCGTCGACCGTTACGATGTTCGCAAATTCGGCACGTATCCCATTCGTCTGTGATTCGCTGCTTAGCCGCCAGAGACCACATGACAGAGCGCGGACCGTGCTCCGTCATGTGGTTGTCAATTTCCAAAAAACTTGACGTTACCAGTGATGCGGTTTCAAACCGGTTAAAAAGGGGTATCGACCCAAGCCGATACCCCTAATGCAAGCACGCTTTAATCCAATTAAGCCATTATCAATACTGCTTTATCGGATCAGCGTACATCGTGAATTGAAAGCCAATCCAGCAACCTATCGAAGCTCTCTGTAAACTAGATCCCGTTTTTCGTGAAATAGCATATTCGCGGGTACATCTTTAGAAACAACGCTATTCGCAGCGATGACCGCATTATCGCCAATGGCTACACCTTTAAGCACCACGACATTCGCGCCAAGCCAGACGTTGTCGCCAATATGCACGGGCGCTGTCGTAGTCGGCTGGTCCCGATACATGATCCCATCCTGCGACATACCGTGGTCGAAGTCATACACATGGACGTTTGGACCAAATAGGCAGCCTCTACCAATCTCAATTCGTTCATGAGCAATCAGGACGCAACCGTAATTGAAAGACGTTCGTTCACCGACGCTAATAACGCCTTTATCCGATACGCGACAATAAAACGGTCGCCTGAAAGCCTTCGTCATGGTTATCTGGCCAGGGAATCTCCCTGCAAGAAACGCCAACTTACCCCGGACATAAATCCAGGTCGCCACATGCTCAACAAAGTCCATTAAATTCAAGAGAAACGCCCCTAGTAACTATTTCCTTTTAATAAGCTGTTTCACAAGAGTCTTGAGAGATTTCACGAAGCCGTAGGCGCCAACAAACCGAGCAGTGCCCTCGAACCCCTTATGCTCATAAGCCTTCCAGAAACCATCAACGTTACCCTGCGGAGAGGACGACCTCTCCAGCATCGGATTACCGGGCAGCACCTCTTCAAGAGATATATCTGTTACGCCGGGCTCAAATACACCAGATGCGACAATACGCTCGGCTAGCTCACTATTAACCATAACAACAGAAAGTCCCTTATGATCATTAAAACCTTTGCGAACTCGATCGACGCCAAGAAAATCAGCAAGAGTAAAGTCGGAAACCCTGTTGACGTCGGTATAGGCGCAGTTATAACAGCTGGAATTTAAAGCGTTATTGCTATAGAACACATCTCGCCAAGTATTAGATTCAATCGTGTCATAGAGAGCAGTGCCGTCGTCCAAGAGAGCCTTCTCGACATGGACTCCCCAACCTCTGTCCTTGGGGCGATGAAAATATTTGATGACCTTCTTTCCGGACTTTTTTTCCAAAAAGGAAATGTATTCGCGGAACATACGATTACTAGGTGTGCCATGGCAGATTAAATCGCAGGTAACCAACTGTCCGGAATAGTTTTTCTTAGACAGAAAACTCCTAAGACCCGCAATTTGGCATGGGGTTCCGCTGTAGAGCACGTCAAGACCTTGTTTCAAGTCGTTATATGCTTCGACATATGAAGAGCCAACGAAGCCCTGTGAGTATTTTGAGCCTCGACAAGATTGCGCGTCGTCAACAGAGGCACAACGCCGCTGAACAACGCGGAAATCTTCATCGAAGCAAGCGCCGTAAACGACGCCGCCATTATTTAGGACGTAAGTAGCCAAGGTCCAAAACGCGGCACCCGAGGAACTTTTTGCGCGTTCGGCGTCGTCAGCCTGATAAGCCAATACCCGACGATAGTTCATCTTCAGATCGTCGCTCGTCAAACCATTAGCCGGACATACCCTCTGGCACAAACCGCACTCAACACATTTTGATTCGTCAATCTTCGGACGGTAAAACCCATGAGAGTCTTCTACAATCTGAATCGCCGATCGAGGACACACAGACAGACACGCAGAGCACCCGGTACAGCGTTGACTATCTTTGCAGATATCCATGGAATCCCTCCCTATCGTTAAGAATCATCTTGTCTGAGCCGCAAATAGCAAACGCCGCCACACATGAAATGAAATACGGTATGTAGCACTGCGGATCGTATAAAGGGTTGCCTGAAAAGCAATAAATTAGAAAGAAAATCTGAACACCCAAACAGGCCCACAAGCAAAAGGAGTCCCCATAAGGACCTTCCTCTAAAAGAGATTCAGATCGATGCATGGCTGCAAGGATGGAGAGAAACGCAGGCACAACAAAAGCCGCAAGGCCAATCACACCCGTCTCGGCAAGCAACTGAAGGTATACGTTGTGAGCACTCATCGACGAAAAGCCAAGATTGCTGTACATTGCACCAAGGGAGGTAGTGGCAACATACTTGGAATAAGTCCCCCAACCACAACCAAGTAAGGGTTTTGCATAAAACATACTCCAAGCGCAATCGTACAAATAGCTTCTGCCATTGCCCGTTTCATCATCTGAAAGCTCAATAAACCTCTCAAGAGTCGCCTGAACAGCGGGAACAAACGTAGCAAGAACGCCGACAGCTATTACAGCGATTGCAGCAACAACCAAGGTCTTGAGCATCGTCCCGGAAAGCTTCTTTCTATTTACGAACAGATACGAGATGACGATAGCAGCAACGGATGCAACCAAAGGACCCCGCTTAGTAGTCAGAAAAAGCGCAAGCAAGAGCATCAGGCTCAGCATCAAATCTTTAATCCGAACCTTTTCCCTGCTACCAGCAAGACCACAGGCCCAAGAGACGAGACCCAAACTCAAATAAATCGAATTAGTGCTGTAGTGCGCCGTGAAGCCAGAGCGATAGTCCCTAGCCATATAGCTACCTGAAAAGAAGGCAGATTTAACTGGCAGATAAAGTGCGGGGACTAGCCAGAAGACGATGGTGCAGAACGCATGAAATGCTGCAAAGGCGACAAGAACCCTAAGGCATGAAGTGACCCAGGATCGCTCGCCTGCCGCAACATACATGCACAGAAATAGAAGCGTATAAACTACGAGCAGGGTTAAATTAGTCACACCGTATATCAAACTATGAATAAAGAACAGCACAAAGAAAGGTGCCCAAGCCAGCTCAAGGCCAAATCTTTTGCAAGCAAATCTTCTGTTAGTCACAAAATGCAGGAGAAACGCCGTAGCAGATAGCAGGAGGCAGACATCGAGTGCAAGCGCAGAAGCAGCGAGCGATTGGCAGAAAAAGGCGTAAAAGAGCAGTGGAATGAACACCATGGACCCATCATTTAGGGAAAAGCGTCGCTCTAACTCAGAGCAAGACTCAACACCGGCCCTAGACGCGCTGAAATAATTCATCCTATTTAATCCTCATAAAACGACCAATAATCGAACTATAGCTAGGCCTGTCGAAGAAATAGAGCGTCGCGCATGCGGCGACTGCGCCCCAAATGACAAGACCGATGGCGACCGCAATCCATCCTGTCCAACTTCCAGCGAAGCAAGACAGTAGATAGCCAGGCATGGCCACGAGAACGGTCTGTAATACATACACGCCAAACGACCAAAACGAACTCGAAAGAGAGTCCTTCGAGATTTTACGAGGCTCGTAGAGCAAAAGGTCAATCACGCGGTATAGATTGGATACGCAGGACGCAGCAATTGTGCCGACGACCCCAAAACGCATTGTGAGTGGGATACCCAAGACGATAATGATTGCAGCCTGCAAGCAGGTCTGCGCCCTAGTCTCACGGTACATGCCAGCAGCAATTACAAGTAGGCCCTGGGACGACTTGCCATGATAGAGAAAAACATTTAGGACGACGAGGAAACCGAGCAGGACATTGTGGTAATTTGCATCGTGAAACCCGCCTGCATACAAATCAACAAACGGCATAATCAATGAAAAAGCACATCCGCATGCCACAGCGGAGACTGCGTACACAAGCGCTCGATATGGCTTATAGGAAGACCGAAGACCCTCGTAGTCTCCCTCAGCAATCTGTCGACCAAAGAGCGCCTGAAGCCCTGTACCAAGGACATTCGGAATCATCTGTAGCCCCGTAGATACGAGCATGTAAACAGCAAGAACGCTAACTTCACTCATGCTCCCACAGAGGAAGGTCGCCAAAATAACGGGCGCGCCCGACTGAACGGCTCCCAAGATTTGGAGAAACAACGCATCCCATCTCTGGGGTAGCTGATAGTCACCGTAATCAACCTTGCAATTGAGCTTCGGATAATGGCGGCGTGTATACAGAGCGAGAATCAGGCTGCGCGCAAAAACCGCAGAGAGAGCCAACGCATAGACAGCGACAACAGGAGCATGGAGATAGGCAAACAAGAAAATGACGGCCGTGTTAACCAGCGTGAAGACCGTCGATGCGAGTTGAATGAGCCAGTTCTTTTGATCGGCGGTAAGGAAAACTTGGTACTTGGCGAGGGAAAAGAAATCCACGACGATCTTGGCACCCAACAGGAAGGTAAGCACCATGATCTCCCAAGGCGCAAGCGAACCTACCGAGACAAATATGGGATAAACGACCGAAAGGCCAACCAGCAAGACAAGAAACAACATGCCCGACTTCTGATAAAAGACCTTCGAGGCCGAAGCCACGACGTTAATCCCATCCCAGTCGCCCTTAGCAATAGGCTTATATAGAGCGAAGGTCGCCGCACCAGAAATACCAGCTTCGACAAGTGCGAAATAACCAATAAACTGAGTTAGAGAGGTCACCAGACCGTTAACCTCGGATCCATATACGCCAATAATCGCCCTTGGGACGAGGAAGCCGGCAACGATAGCGGTCAACTGGTAGACCAAGTTCCAAAAAGTATTCTTTGCAAACATAAGCCAGAAACGACACCTACAATCCAATGCAGCGAGCGATAAAGGCACGCGCTGTATCACGGTCATGTGAGAGGGTCTGGTTTGCATGACCATAGTCAACAGCCGAAATAACGACCTCGTCTCGATACAGACAACCCTCAATTCCATAACGTGCGAGCAGGTCTGTAATCCTGACGTTACTCTGAACGGCGGAGTCCGACGTTTTAACGACAAACGACTTATTGAAATTCATGGAGAAGCAGGCGCCGTGGAAGGAGTCCGTGCAAACAAACGACGCCTCACTAACAAGCTTCAAGAAAGCAGCCGGACCGATACCCCTCACGTTAATCATGCCGGGGAATTTCTTCGTGTTGTAATGAATGCAGACGACAGGAACGCCGAGCTCGCTGGCGATCTTCCTAGCTCGATCCACGAGTTTTTGCTCAGAGTTAAGCGTATAAAGCAGAACATAGGATTGAGGTATCGTATCCAAGCCGTCATCTGAGGCTAACGCCGACCAGTCATCGCCCGTAAGAAGCAGGGTCGGATCAGGCATAAATACAGATTCGAGCCCCATCTCGCTAAGGACCTCCATAGAGCTCGGTTCCCTAACGGAAAGACCAGTGAACTTTGCCAGCCTGTCGGCCGCGCCTTCATCGCATGCCAAAATGGATTCCGCCGTCGCATCTCCCAGACTGGCAGCATAAGACGCGACCTTTGTAACTTCAGCGATGCCTTCACCCAAGAAGACTGGGTCATGCCCATTAACCCGAGGATTGAAAACCTGATCGCTGCCAATGAGGACGCAGTCGAGGCTCTTGGCTCTATCAATAAGAGCTTGCTTATCCAGCTTTCCCGTAGGGCTTAGATTGCGCTTAGCAAATCGACTGAACGAATTAAGCCTCTGGCGCTCAAAACCCCTGCGAAGGAAATAGCGAACGGCATCCGAAGGATTGAACGAGAAGCACGTACCCAACTCTCGATCATCGAGTTCCTTATTGCTGTAATTGAGCACTTCGCAGTCGCAGCCCAACGACATCACGGTCCTGCGCAGAGCACATGCTTGTAGCGAAGCACCATAATTTACGGTATTCGAAAATGTGAGGATGCCTATGCGTTTCAATATCTTACCGCCTAACTATTCGCAAGCTCGTTAAACCAAATTGATGATGTAACCTTCAGTAGCGTTATCGGTTTCGATAATCTTGCACGGGTTGCCAATGACTATCGAATGATCGGGAATATCCTGGTTAACAAAGGTATTGGAGGCAATAAAGACATCGTTTCCAATGGTCACATTACCTGCAACCGTCGAGTTAATACCGAGATATACGCGGTCACCAATCGTAGGGACGCCCTTTCTATGGCCACGGTTTTCTTGGCCGATGGTGCATCCCTTATGGATGTTCACGTTACGGCCGAACTTCGCGCCGGCGTTTACAGTAATGCCGTAAGGGTGACCAATGTAGAAGCCTTGACCAATTTGAGTTGATGGCGAAATCTCGAGTCCACACTTCCTGGAAAGATGTTTCCTCGGAAGCGTGAAGAGGAGTTTTCGCAAACCCCCTGCCTGACACATCCTTAGATAGAAAACATAGCGGTAGCCAAAATCACCTAATAACCGGCCGAGCTTTACGCCTTGCGTACCGAAATAGTGATAAGTATCTTTAGCGAATACGTCCACTCTAACTTCTCTCTCCTCTAGCAATCTTTTCGCGAACAACGCCAAAGATTCTCTTAGTTCCTACAACCAAGCCACCGTCACTAAGCTCCATGAGAATTCGACCCAAAATCTGCGAAAGCCTTCGCCCAATGAAAGGGGAACACTTACGCACAACCTTCCGCTTGATGCGATATTTGGGCTCAACCCAGCTTCCCGAAGAGCGATGGATGCTGTAGGTTTCACGCTTGATGTGATAACCGCCGAAACCGTAAACGGGGTTGAACGCTTTGGAGTCCAAGGCAAGCCAGCCACCGAAATGCTGCTCTTTATTCACGCGTTCAAAGCCGATTTTTTGAAGCTCAGCAGTGAATACCTCATTCACCGTGATCTTGTCGAGAAAATCAGGATCACAGGAGAACTCCATCGACTCATATCGTTCCACGCATGCGCGAATTACAGGGTCATGAGGCTCAACAGCAACAATCAAGCCGGTGGTGGCAGTCAACGAGGATTCTTCGATTGCAGTGAAAGGAATGCTTTCCATGAGAGGCGATATGTCTCGTATGAGCTCGCTGCCGATATCCATATAGATGCCGCCGTACTCATACAAGACCTTAAAGCGAGCGTAGTCCGACACAAATGCCCAGAGGCCCGCCGCATACGCGCCCCTTGACCAAGAGCATGATGCGAAGTCGAAGTTATCCTCATTCCACTGCTTGACCTCAAACCCAGGCGCAAACTTCTCCCACGAAGCCAAGGACCTCACAGCAGTCTCAGAGAGCGGATTGCCTCCGAACCAGCAGTAATGAATAGTCTTATCCATCGTCACGCTCCTAAATGTGCAACTTGGAAATAAGAAACGGAGTCTGACGGGTCTCCAATATCGCCCAAGAAAGCGAGTCTCACCGGCAAATATCTTCGTAAACCATGCCAAGCCGGTTCATAAACGCCGTAAGGGAAAAGGCATCTTTTATGCGAGCTCGTCCCTGAATTCCAATCATTTCCTTGTAAGAGATATCGCTCATGAGATTCTCGAGCTTAGTGGCCAACGCATCAACATCATCAACTGGAAACATAATTCCGTCTACGCCGTCGGTAATGACTTGTGGAATACCCCCGACAGGAGTCGCAATGGTAGCAAGTCCGTACGACATTGCCTCAAGCACACTCATAGGCATGCCCTCATTCTTCGAAGGAAGGCAGAACATGCTACTGTTGCGAAAGGCTTCGTCTTTTTTTTCACCTTTAGCCCAGCCTATAAAGCTGCACCTGTCACCAATTCCAAGTTCATCCGCCAGTTGTTCATATGCTGGCACATCCCCGTCTCCGCCAAAGACAAAACGCGCATCGGGATGAGTCTTAAGAACGCGCTTAGCAGCGCGCAAAAGTAAATCCGGACTCTTGCGCGCATCAAGACGCCCCATGAACAAAACCGTATTGCACGAATAATCAATAGCGTTAACCTCAGGAACGTCAACGGCGTTATGCACCACCACGATACGATCCAAGGAACAGATGTGCCTTTTTAGAAGGAATTCCTTCCACTCCTCCGACAGAACGACCACCTTTGAGCAACAATCAAAGGAATGCGAGATATCGCGTCTCTCAGCCTCGCTACATTCTTCGTCAAACCAAACACCGAACTCGCTACCATGCAGATGGAGAAGAACGGGTTTGTTTCGAAAGAAGGCCGCCCTCATGAAGATCTTTTTTCGGCGATAGCTGCCACGAGACGCCATATGCACATGTACGAGATCGCACGCGTTGAGCCTACTGAGATATTTCATATAAGCCACAAGGGCAATGGAGAGCTTCTTGAACTTCCCGCCCTCAGCAGTTGTCGAAATGAATTCTATTGAACCTTCGTTACGATTCGACCACTTCATAATGTTGTTTTCAACCGTGGAGATGCCACCCATAGCATCAAGACTCGGGCCAATCATCAACACTTTAGGCATTATCAGCACCTAAAGATCTTTTAGAAGAAGGGCAAGACCAATCGCAGTACTTTTCTAAATGGGAAACAGTTGGCAAAACAAACAAATCGCCAAGCTCTCGGTCAAGTCTATCGGGTTGCTCCTCTAGTGCATAGAAGGGATCGTATCCGCCTCCGGTATAGAAAGTCATCTCGCCAAAGTAAGGTTTACCGCTAATGTTGTACCAGTCAACCCGCACGTGAGGGAAACCATCAGAGAGTTTCTCGGAAAGCTCAAGCATAAGTTCGTAGTTCTCGGGCTTTACAGTAGGCTCATGCTCAGATACCTCATGGTCGATATCGCCACGCTGCTCCCATTCAGTAGAAAAGTACTGCATTTCATGATTAGTGAAACGATCGGCGTCCGTCTGAACAAGAGCTGCCTTACCGTCAAAACAATAGAATTTGTAATCAGTCGGAGTCGCTCTTCCAGGTTCATCAAGAAATGCTTCCGCCACAATGCGAGGCGTGATACCGAGATAAGCCCACTCCCTGCCCTGCCAATACCAGTTTCTATGCAAGGCAACATTCAGACGTTTCTTGGCCTCAACAAAATCAAAATACGACTTATCCGTGCAAACAAATGTGCTCTGCGAGTCGTGAGTACATTTAAGCACAAACTTCTCCGGCAATTTATCGAGATCGATCTCTTCAGCTGCATTGAAAACACCGAAAAGTGGCACAAGATACTCGGACCCAATACGTTGTTCGACGAAAGAGCGCACGCCATATTTATCTGCGAGCTGAGTCAAAACTGGATTATGGTAGTTAAGCTTGTACCACTGCAGCTTCTCATTGAATGTCTTAGGACACTCGAAATCAGGCTCGTAATGAAGTTTGGCTTTGAAGTAGAGACGCATATATGCCTCATCAGGAATGAAGCGCAGGTTGTTTTTAAGAGAAAGAGTAAACCTCTTTTTTAGCTTCACTATTTACCTCCAATAACGTCCGCAATTCGCTCACTCGCATGTCCGTCACCGTAAGGATTCGACGCATGACTCATGACCTCGTACTCGGCCTGATCGCTGAGCAGGCGGCTGAACTCGCGGTAGATCACGTCCTCCTCGGTGCCGACGAGCTTCAGCGTGCCGGCGGCCACGCCCTCGGGACGCTCCGTGGTGTCGCGCATGACGAGCACCGGTTTGCCGAGGCTCGGGGCCTCCTCCTGGATGCCGCCGGAGTCGGTGAGGATGAGGTGGCTCGCGGCCATGAAGTTGTGGAAGTCGAGCACCTCGAGCGGGTCGATGATGTGCAGACGGTCGAAACCGTCGAGCTCCTCGTGGGCCGCCTTGCGGACGAGCGGGTTCATGTGAATGGGGTAGATCGCCTTTGTGTCCGGATGCTCCTCCATCACGCGGCGGATGGCGCGGAACATGCGGTGCATGGGCTCACCCAAGTTCTCGCGGCGATGCGCCGTGATGAGGATGAGGCGGGAGCCCTCAGCCCAATCGAGCTCGGGGTGGGAGTAGCCCTCGCGCACGGTAGTGCGCAGTGCGTCGATGCCGGTGTTGCCGGTGACCCAGATCCCGGACTCGAGCTTGCCCTCGCCGAGCAGGTTCTGCTTGCTCGCCTCCGTGGGCGCGAAGTAGTACTCGCTCACGATGTCGACCGCCTGGCGGTTGAACTCCTCCGGCCAGGGGCTGTAGATGTCGTGCGTGCGCAGGCCGGCCTCCACATGCCCCACGGGGATCTGCAGGTAGAAACACGCGAGCGCTGCGGCGAAGCTGGTCGTGGTGTCGCCGTGGACCAGGACCACGTCGGGCGTCTCGTCCTCGAGGACGGCCTTGAGCTTAAGCAGCACGTCGCACGTCACGTCGAACAGCGTCTGGCCCGGCTTCATGATCGCCAGGTCGTGGTCGGGAGTCACATCGAAGACGCGCAGAACCTGGTCCAGCATCTCGCGGTGCTGGCCGGTCACAGTCACGACGGTCTCGAACTCATCCGTACGCGCCTTGAGCTCGTTGACGAGCGGGCACATCTTGATTGCCTCCGGGCGGGTGCCGAAGACGAGCATTACCTTCTTCAAAACGATTTCTCCTGAAGAGTCACATGGTCTTACAGCTTGTAGACGTTCTCTCCGTCGCCGCAGACGTTGCGCGGGTCGATGAGGACGCGCTCGCCGAAGATGCCGGGGTTGTCCGTGACCTGGGAGTGGCCGACCATCACGATCACCATCTCCAGTCCGTCCAGGAACTCATCCATAGAGTGGACCTGGCCGGGAACCTCGTCGCGCTCGACCCACGGGTCGTAGACCTTGACGGAGCCGGCGCAGAGGTGCTCGGACATGGACTCGAGCATCTGCAGCGTCGGGGACTCGCGGACGTCGTCGACGTTCTCCTTGTAGGTGAGGCCGTAGATGCCGACCTTCGAGGCGTCCGTGATGCCGCGCTCGACCATGACCTCGTGGGCCCGGTGCATGACGTACTCGGGCATGGAGGCGTTTGTCTGCAGGGCGAGGCGGATGAAGTTGGCCGTCTCGGGGTAGTCGCCGACCAGGAACCACGGGTCGACCGGGATGCAGTGGCCGCCGACGCCCGGGCCGGGGTTGAGGATGTTCACGCGCGGGTGCTTGTTGGCGATGCGGATGACCTCGGCGACGTCCATGCCGCCGATGCGGCAGATCTTGGCGAGCTCGTTGGAGAAGGCGATGTTCACCGCGCGGAAGGTGTTCTCGACGACCTTGGTCATCTCGGCGGTGCGGATGTCGGTGACGGAGATCTCGCCCTGGCAGAAGCTGGCGTAGACCTTCGCCACGGCCTCGCCCACCTCGGGGTCGTCGGCGCCGATGGTGCGGTTGTTGTGCAGCAGCTCGTAGACCATGTTGCCCGGGATGATGCGCTCGGGGGCGTGGACGAGCCTGACGTCCTCGCGGCCGGCCTCTATGAGTAGCGGGCGAACGAAGCGGTCGATGGTGTTGGGCGAAACGGTGGACTCGACTACGAGCACGGCGCCCTCGGGCGCGACCTCGAGGACGGTCTTGCAGGCCGCCACGACGTAGCAGGGGTCGATCTTCTTGTCTAGCTTGTCGTAGGGAGTGGGGACCGAGACGATGTAGGTGTCGCAGACCTGGTAGTCGGTGGAGAACTTGATTCCGGACTTCAGGGCGTCGGCGAACAGCTCGTCTAGGCCCTCCTCCTTGAAGGTAGTCTTGCCGGCGTTGAGCGTGGCGACGAGCTCCTCGTTGTAATCCGTGCCCACGACCTCCACGCCGTGGGATGCCATCATGAGGGCGGTGGGCAGGCCGATGTAGCCGAGACCGATAACGTTAACCATTGCTATTCACCTTTCTTAGCGAACTTGTATTTATACGTGAGGGCGACGAATTTTAGGTTGCCGATGATGTAGCGTTTCCACAGCCTTCCGGGCTCCTGGATGAAGCGGTAGAACCACTCCAGGCCGCGCTTCTGCATCCACGTCGGAGCTCGGTCGGTTACGCCGGCAACAACATCGAAGCTGCCGCCGACGCCCATGACGAAGGGGATTCCGATCTGGTCGATGTACTTGTGGACCCAGTACTCTTTCTTGGGAGAGGAGAAAGCGACGAACATCATGTCGGCTCCCGAGGCGGCCATATCGGATACGATCTGGGGCTCGTCCGCCTCGGTGAAGTAGCCGTTGCGATACCCTGCGATCTGGATGCCCGGGTACCTGTCCTCGAAAATCGCTTTGACCTTGGTGACTACCTCTTCCTTCGCCCCGAAGAGGTAGATGCGGTAGCCCTTCTCGGACGCCAGCCCGACAAGCCTCTGGAACAGGTCGATGCCCGTGACGCGTTCCCCGAGAGGAACCCCCAGCTTTTTCGCCGCCCAGACGATCGAGGCGCCGTCGGCGTTGATCAGGGGGCATTCGTTGACGATTGACGCGAGATCGGGATCCGCCTCCATCAGGTTGACCTTGGAGGCGTTGATTACGACATGCTGGGTCGGTACGCCCCTCGCGATGATCTTCTCGATTTCATCCACCGTCTCGTCAAGCGAGATGGCGTTTACATACGTGTTCAGAATTGGATAACGATTGCCGGCTGACACTAGCACGCCCCGCTTCCCGTAATTACCTCGACGACAGTGAGTAGAACGATCTTGAGATCCGTGATGACGCCGCGCTTGGCTATGTACTCAAGGTCGCGCTGGACCATTCCGTCGAAACCCGTTGAATTGCGGTCGGTCACCTGCCACCAGCCGGTGATGCCGGGCTTGACGGCCAGACGCTGCAGGTCGAATTCTGTGTACTCGGCCACCTCGTTAGGCAGCGGCGGGCGCGGGCCCACGACGGACATCTGCCCCAGGAACACGTTTAGGAACTGCGGGAACTCGTCGATGGAGTGCTTGCGGATGAACCTGCCGATCCTGGTGACGCGGGGGTCCTCGCGCATCTTGAACATGGCACCGGCGATCTCGTTCTGCTCCTTGAGCTCGGCGAGGCGCTCGTCGGCATCCTTGTACATGGAGCGGAACTTCCACATGCGGAAGGTGGACAGGCTGCCGTCGCGGTGGGTCTGGCCCACGCGGATCTGGCTGTAGAACGGGTTGCCCTCGCTCTCAAGGCGTATGACCGCAGCGAGCATCAGGCTCGGTACGGCGATGACGGCCAGCACGCAGCCGCTGAACACGACGTCAAAGGTGCGCTTGACGGCCCGGTACGCTAGGCGCGGGCGATCCCAG
The DNA here is from genome assembly GCA_905214385.1 of uncultured bacterium. Classification (GTDB taxonomy): domain Bacteria; phylum Actinomycetota; class Coriobacteriia; order Coriobacteriales; family Coriobacteriaceae; genus Collinsella. The sequence continues at coordinate 106,658 of CAJMMF010000001.1, read as the reverse complement.
TCCATGATGGATTGCATGGTCTTATATCGACCGGCGCCTTCACGCCGGTCCATGGCCTGAGCAATCAGCGCCGCCCCTACGGGCGCATTGCTCTCTGTCACTTCTTTATTAGCAGTCACGATAAAACTTACGTCCCTGTCCCCAGGACCCCCCCCGTCCATGAATTCAAAAAACGAACGATTTGCTGGTACAACGTCTCCCTTACGTTTTGCTGGGCACGTCGAGCGGAAGTAACTCCCTAAATGCGGAGTCACCCTCGCCCACGTCTACCAGGCACCAGCGTTTATGACGGTCGATTTTCTTTACGCGGGCCTCTTGCCCCACCAAGGGCCCCTGCTCTATGTGCAACACGCCGTCTTCTATGCGGGCGACGCTGTTGCGCACCACGCCGTCGTCGTCCAGCACGCTGCGGTACCAGTCCTGCGCGTCATCCGGCATGGGCATGTACGCCCGCTCCCTACTGCCGGCGATGCGACAGCCAAAGCTCAACTGGGCCAAAGCCCTATCGAGCGCGGCGGCATCGTGCGTAGCGACGAAAAAATATTCCTTGTACATAGGTTTGGTTTGGAGCGACCATGCGCCGTCCCGCTTAAACCAGAACTCCTTTTGCATTACAAAAGCGTCCTGCATCAGCTCGTGCGGGATAATGGGGCGGACCTTTTCACAGGTCTCGCGCTCTTTTCCATGGGGGGTGTGAACCAGATACCAGCGGACGCGGCCGTGCTGGCTGTTGGTGGTGGCGCCATTAAATGCGCCCGGCAGCTGCTCTTGGCGCCGTGTCGTCTGTTCCATGTTCTCGCCCCCTCTTTTGGCTTTGCGATGCACGCAAATGCAGGGGCGTTTAGAACAGGCTTCTCGCTCGCAGCTAGGCGCAGTCGCAAAAGTACAGGTTTTTGTAGAGGGGTATGGAGATATACCTACTAGCAGTACATTTTGCGTAATCTGGGCAAACGCTGATTGATTGCTCGTATAATGTCATCTGTCGAAAGATACAAAAACCTGTACCTTTTTGTGCAACAAAAAAAGCCGCCCTAACCAGCGGCTTTTCTTCTATAGATAACAAAAAAGGCGACCGCCCGCGAGGACGATCGCCTTTGTTAATTCTTGTATGGTTTGTGCTAGGCGCGAGTCTTGATCTCCTCGGTCACCTTGGCAACAAACTCGTCAACGCTCATCTGAACGGTCTCGTTGGAGCGATCGCGGACGGAAATGTTGCCGGCCTCGACCTCCTTCTCGCCCAGGATGAGCATGTAGGGCACGCGGTCGATGCTGCGGGCCTCGCGGATCTTGTAGCCGATCTTCTCGTCGCGGTCGTCGCAGACCACGCGAATGCCGGCCTCCTCCAGCTTGGCGCACACCTCGTGGGCGTAGTCGCGGCTCTTCTCGGAAACCGGAAGTGCCTTGACCTGCACGGGAGCCAGCCAGGTGGGGAACTTGCCCGCAAAGTGCTCGATCAGAATACCGATGAAGCGCTCGATGGAGCCAAAGCAAACGCGATGCAGCATGATGGGGCGCTTCTTGGTGCCGTCGGCGTCCACGTACTCCAGATCAAAGTTGAGCGGCATCTGGAAGTCGAGCTGGACGGTACCGCACTGCCAGGTACGGCCGAGCGAATCCTCCAGGTGGAAGTCGATCTTGGGGCCGTAGAAGGCGCCGTCGCCCTCGTTGACCTCGTAGTCCATGCCCAGCTTCTCCAGAGCGGTGCGCAGGCCCTCCTCGGCGCGTGCCCAGTCCTCGTCCGAGCCCATGGAGTCCTCGGGGCGGGTGGAAAGCTCAACGTGGTACTTAAAGCCAAACTTCTGGTACACGGAGTCGATGAGGTTGACCACGCCCACGATCTCATCGGTCAGCTGGTCGGGGCGCACAAACAGGTGGGCATCGTCCTGGTTAAAGCAGCGCACGCGGAACAGGCCGTGCAGGGCGCCGCGCAGCTCGTGGCGGTGCACCAGGCCAATCTCGCCGGCGCGGATGGGCAGCTCACGGTAGGAGTGAGGCTTGGAGGCGTACACCAGCACGCCGCCCGGGCAGTTCATGGGCTTAATGCAGTACTCTTCGTCGTCGATGACGGTGGAGTACATATTGTCCTTGTAGTGGTCCCAGTGGCCCGAGGTCTTCCACAGCTGCTTGTTCATGATGAGCGGCGTGGAGATCTCCACGTAGCCGGCCTTGTGGTGAATCTCACGCCAGTAGTCCAGCAGCGTATTCTTAAGGATCATGCCGTTGGGCAGGAAGAACGGGAAGCCGGGAGCCTCATCGCGCATCATAAAGAGGTCCATCTCGCGGCCGATCTTGCGGTGGTCGCGCTTCTTGGCCTCCTCCAGCATGTGCATGTGCTCGTCGAGCTCTTCCTTGGTGGCAAAGGCGACGCCGTTGATGCGGGTGAGCATCTTGTTGTCCTTGTCGCCCTTCCAGTAGGCGCCCGAGACGCCGGTGAGCTTAAAGGCCTTTAGGGCCTTGGTGTAGCAGATGTGGGGGCCGACGCACATGTCGATGTAGTCGCCCTGCTGGTAGAAGGTGATGCGGGCGTCGTCGTCCAGGTCGCCGATGTGCTCGACCTTGTACTTCTCGCCGCGCTCCTCCATAAGGGCGATGGCCTCGGCGCGGGGCTTCTCGTACACGGAGAACTTGAGGTTCTCCTTGACGATTTTCTTCATCTCGGCCTCGATCGCGGGGAAGTCGTCCTCGCTGATCTTGACGCCCTCGGGCAGGTCGACGTCGTAGTAGAAGCCGTTGTCGGTCGCGGGGCCGTAGGCAAAGTCGGCCTCGGGGTACAGGCGCTTGATGGCCTGCGCCATGATGTGCGCGGCGGAGTGGCGGATGACGTGCGTGACCTCGTCCTGCGGGAGCTCGGCCACCGAACCGTCATTGTAGAGTGCCTTCATGGGTATGTTTTCTCCTCTCGGATGCCTGATGCAAGTGCGTGCGATGCGCTCGGCGTTTTAACTTGCATCATTATAGGCAGGTTGCCTTGGTATACAAGCGCCCGCCGCACCTTAATGGCACGGCGGGCGATTTTCTACGCATGCTTCATCGTGTGGGGGCGGGTTGCGCGTGTGGCTTGCGCGGGACGCGCGGTGCCCGTGGCTTGCGGCCGGCCCGGCGATGGATGCGTTACTGAATGCGAGTTCGGCAGTAGGGGCAGACCTTCCAGTGCGCATCGAGCGGGCGATGGCAGCTGGGGCATACGTTGCGAACCTGGGTATCGCACACCGGGCAGACGACAAAGTCCTTCTCGATGGGCGCGCCGCACTGCGGGCAGGTGCCGTACTGGGCAAGCTGGCGCTCGCGCAGCGCCATGTCCAGCTCCTGCTCCTCGCGGTCGGACGCGTAGGAGTGCGGGCGCAGGACCAGGTAGGCAATGAGGCCCACAAACGGGATGAGGGCGATGATGCCCCATGCCACGTAGGCGCTGGCGCCGCGGCGGCGAGCGTCGATGAACACATAGACGACCGACAGCACATACAGGGCGACGATAAAGCCAACGAAGGCATAGACGACGCCCATAAGCTGCGGCGACATGAGCTCGGAGATGTACTTGGACATTACGGGTACCTTTCGGAATATTAACAGTCCGGTCAAGTTTACCACGGGGTTTGTTTATATGGGACCACGGCTAGGGGCGGGGCTGGTGCGGACACAAACATCTCAATCTGTAACAGGCAGGAGTGGAATCCGGGTCTAGATGTTACAGAACGAGACACAGGGGTCCCTCCCCGACTTCAATCTCGACCTGTAACAGTTACTCGGCAAAATCGGGTCCAAATGTTACAGATCGAGACAAAACATCCCCTCGCTGGCTTCAATCTCGATCTGTAACAACTGAGGCCGAATTTCCTCTCTTACTGTTACAGATCGAGACCTTCAAAATCCGTCGGAAGGTTTGTCTCAATCTGTAACATCTAGAACCCAAATCCTCAGCTAACTGTTACAGATCGAGACAAAGAAAACCGTCCGCACCGAATGTCTCAATCTGTAACAGTTACTCGGCAAATACAGTCCCAGATGTTACAGATTGAGACAAACCATTCTCTCCCCAACTTAAATCTCGAACTGTAACATCTGGAACCCAAAAACAGTTCTTACTGTTACAGATCGAGAAGAACGTGCGCCTGTGGACTCAACATCTCAATCTGTAACAGGTAACGGCGCAGACCGCGAGGTTGGGCGGGAAGATCTCGCGTTCTAACGTGGCCGGCATCCGTGCTGAGCCGGCCCACGCCTGCCGTTGGCGGATGCAGTGGGGCTGTTCGCCGCATTGCCGCTGCACTGGGGGTCTGCAGACCGTAGCATAGTCCTATTGACAGCCTGTCAACTTGTCTGGGAGGCACTGTGACAGAAACGTTTGATATCGCGGTTGTGGGCGCGGGCATCACCGGGTGTGCCATTGCGCGGCAACTCGCGCGCTATGACCTGACCATTTGCGTGGTCGAGGCGGCCAACGATGTCGCCCTGGGCGCATCGAAGGCCAACGGCGGCCTGGTACACGCCGGCTACGATCCGGCGCCGGGCACCGTAAAGGCGCAGGTCAACGCCCGCGGCTGCGAGCTATATGGCACGTGGGCCCAGGAGCTTGGATTTTTGTTCCGCCGCACCGGGTCGATGGTGCTGGGGTTTAACGACGAAGACCGCGCACACCTGGAGAAGCTGCGCCAGAATGGCGTGGCCAACGGCGTGCCCGAACTGTCGATTATCGGCCCCGAGCGCATCCGCGAGCTGGAACCACGCGCGAGTGCCGAGGCGACGTGCGCGCTGTGGTGTCCCTCCACTGGCTTTGTGGATCCGTTTGAGGTCGCCATCGCTGCGCTGGAGAACGCCGTGGCCAACGGCGTGACGTTTATTCGGTCGGCTCCGGTGGAAGCAATTGAGGTTGCCGGCGGCGAGGCTACCGACGGGGCTGCGCACTTTACGCTGGTGACGCCTGTCGGCGATGTGCGCTGCCGCTATCTGATCAACGCCGCGGGCAACGGTGCAGCGGACATCTCGCATATGGCGGGCGCCGAGGAGTTCCAGATGGTCTGGCGCCAGGGCAACATCGTGGTGCTGGACAAGGAGCCGCGCGCGCTCATGCCGCTCTACCCCGTGCCCACGCCAGTGTCCAAGGGCGTAATCGTCACGGGCACGGTCCACGGCAACACCGTGATCACCGCGACGGCTGCCGTGCGCGAGCCGGGCGACACGCAGACCTACGCAAGCGATGTGAACGCGCTGCTGACGGGAGCACGCAAGCTGGTGCCCGATCTGGACACGCGTCGCGTGGTACGCGCATTTGCCGGCGGGCGTCCGGTCATCAAGGGAACAAACGACTTCTTTATTGGGCAGTCCGCCGTGGTGCCAGGCCTGTTCCAGGCGGCGGGCATTCAGTCGCCAGGCGTGGCGAGCGCGCCGGCCATTGCCGAGCGCATGGAGCACGTGATGCGCGAGGCGGGCGTTGCTTTGCGCGAACGGGCCGATTGGGATCCGATTCGACACGCGCCGGACGACTTCGACCGTGCGCCGCTTGCACGCAAGGAGGAGCTCATTGAGTCCGACCCCGCATGGGGGCAGATCGTCTGCCGCTGCGAGACGGTGCCCGAGGCCGAGATCGTGGCCGCGATTCGACGCCGCCCGGGTGCGGTTTCGGTCGAGGGCGTCAAGCGGCGCTGCCGTGCGGGCATGGGTCGGTGCCAGAGCGGCTTTTGCCAGAGCCGCGTGGTTGCGATCCTTGCCCGCGAGCTGGGCTGCGACCCCAGCGAAGTGCTGTTGGAGGATGCCGGATCTTGGCTGGTCGAGGGACCGCTAAAGGGGGTGCGCTAGGATGGCGACGTTTGATATGCGCGACGAACGCGCGGAGACCGGAACCGCAGCGCCAGTGTCGACGCAGACCTTCGACGTGGTCGTCATCGGAGGCGGCCCCGCCGGTATGGCAGCCGCGCTTGCCGCGCACAAGGCCGGCGCGCACGTGGCCATCGTGGAGCGCGAGCAGCATCTGGGCGGCGTCCTGCGACAGTGCATTCACCCGGGCTTTGGACTGTCGCACTTTAAGCAGGAACTCACCGGTCCCGAGTACGCGCATCGCTTTATCGACCAGGTGCGCGCGACCAACATTGCGCTGTTCTTGGACAGCATGGTGATAGGGGTTGATTCGGGCGAGTCCGCGGAAGACGCCGCGGTCCACACCGTCACGCTCATGAGCCCCACCGGTATGCTGCAGCTCATCGGGCGCGCGGTCGTCCTTGCCATGGGTTGCCGCGAGCGCACGCGCAGCGAGATCAAGATCCCCGGCAGCCGACCCGCCGGCGTGTTTACGGCCGGCCTAGCGCAGCGATACATCAATATCGAGAACCTCAAACCCGGCTCGCGCGCCGTCATTTTGGGCTCGGGCGACATCGGGCTGATCATGGCGCGCCGCTGCACGCTCGAGGGGATTTCCGTCGAGGGTGTGTACGAGCTCATGCCGTACGCCAACGGCCTGCGTCGCAATGTTAAGAACTGCCTGGAAGACTTTGGCATTCCACTGCATCTGTCTACCACGGTCACGCGTGTGATCGGGCACGATCGTGTGGAGGCCGTCGAGGTGAGTCAGGTCGACGAGCACCTAGCACCCATTCCGGGGACCGAGCGTGTTGTTCCGTGCGACACGCTACTGCTTTCGGTGGGCCTGATTCCCGAAAACGAGCTTTCGGTTGCCGCGGGTGTGGAGCTGGACCCACGTACGCGCGGTGCCGTGGTGGACCAGAGCCTGCAGACGGGCGTGCCGGGCATATTTGCCTGCGGCAACGTGCTGCACGTGCACGACCTGGCCGACAACGTGACGACCGAGTCCGAACGTGCCGGTGCGGCTGCGGCGGCGTGGGCGTTGGGGGCTGTCGGCACCGCGGCGGGAGTGGCGGGCGCGGGCTGCCAGCTCACGGTCTCCCCCGCTGGCATCGCAGGCTACGCACTGCCGGGACGCATCACGGCCGTGTCACTCACTAAGCTCAACTTCCGCGTACGTCGGCCGGTCGATGCTGCCCGCGTGCGCATTCTGGCAGGCGACGAGGAGCTGTTTGCAGGCAAGGTCCGCCCGTTTAAACCGAGCGTAATGGAGAGCTTCCCACTACCGGCAAAGGTAATTCAGCGCGCACTCGACCTGGGCGTTAGCGAGATAGTCCTGTCCGTCGACCCCGTTGAGGAGGCGTAGAGTCATGAGCACAAACGCGATTGAAACGCTGCAGTTCAACTGCACCACCTGCCCCTCCGAGTGCCTCCTGACCGTGGAGGTCGAGCGCAGCGCAGACGGCGCCGTGGTAGAGGTACGCTCCGTAACCGGCAACAGCTGCCCGCGCGGTGATAAGTTTGCACATCAGGAGCTCACCTATCCCATGCGCGTGCTCACCGCCACCGTTGCCGTATCCGGCGGCGACGAGGCGCTGCTGCCCGTGCGCACGGCCGAAGCCATCCCGCTGGCACTCCATGCCCAGGCGATGGACCTCATCCGCGGCGTGGTCGTCGAGGCCCCCATCCGCATGGGCGACGTCGTTCTGGAAGACCCCCTCAACACGGGCATCGACCTCATCGCCAGCATGGACATCGACCCAGCCTAAGCAGCTAATTTGGGACGGGGCTCTTTTAGCTACCCCGCCATCCACCCCGCCCCTCCTCAATTGCGGTGAAATAGTTCCTGATTTCCGCCAAAACCCCGGCATCCAGGAACTATTCCACCGCAACTTGCCTTGGGATCGATATTTAGATTGTGCCTACTTTAGTGCCATTTCAAAACTATGCCGGATTACGGGGCTGATTCGGAGACCCCCATCCATACCGGCATTTTTCGATTTTTGATAAGCCGTCTACCTGCGGTTTTAATTTCGCGATTTTTCCCATGGTCAAGTAATACAGGTCCAGCCCCGTAATCCGCCATAGTTTTGAAAGCAGCTAATTTGGGACGACCCTCTTATGACTACTTTTACCTATCATTCCGCATGTTTGATGCAGCTAAAATAGCCCCGTCCCAAATTGACTACGCCGGCATTGGGGATACCATGGTGGCAACCTAGCGAAAGGACGATGTATGGCACATGTCGATGACCAGCGTGTGGCGCGCGTGCTCGATGCGCTCGAGGCTCAGCACCCCGGCGCGCAGCTGCTCGTAAACGACCCGTGGTCGATCTATTACCTGACCGGCTTTTATGCCGATATGTTCGAGCGTTTTTGCGGCGTGCTGCTCGCACGCGATGCCGAGCCGGTAATCTTGATTAACGCCCTGCATCAGCTGCCCGAGTACGACAATGCCCGCGTGGCCTACCACAACGACACCGACGTCGTGACCGACGCCATCGCGAGTGAGATCGACCCAGCCAAGCCGCTTGGCGTCGACACTGTCATGCGTTCCGGCTTTTTGATGCCGCTCATAGAGCACCACGCCGCAAGCGAGTTTTTCCTGGGTGACTTTGCCGTCACCGCCGCGCGCACCTACAAGGATGCCGCCGAGCAGGAGCTTATGCGCGTGTCCTCGGCCGCCAACGACGCCGTGATGGCCGATGCCATCAAACTCGTCCACGAGGGCGTGACGGAGCGCGAAATCGCCGACCAGATGCTCGGCCTGTACCGCAAGCACGGCTGCGAGGGCTTTAGCTTTCCGCCCATCGTGAGCTTTGGCGCCAACGCCGGCGACCCGCATCACGAACCCGACGATACCGTGCTCAAGCATGGCGACGTGGTGCTGTTCGACATTGGCGGACGCCGTCACAACTACTGCTCGGACATGACACGCACGTTCTTTTGGGGCCAGCCGGACGAGGAGACCGCGCACGTCTACGACATCGTGCGCCGCGCCAACGAGGCCGCCGAGGCGCTCATCACGCCGGGCGTTCGTATGTGCGACTTGGACCGCGCCGCACGCGACGTGATTGAGGATGCGGGCTATGGGCAGTACTTTACGCACCGTCTGGGTCACTCAATCGGTCTGCAAGACCACGAGCCGGGCGATGTCTCGCTCGCCAACGAGCAGGTCGTAGAGCCGGGCATGACGTTCTCTATCGAACCGGGTATATACCTCCCCGGTCACACCGGCGTCCGCATCGAGGACCTAGCCCTGGTGACCGAGAACGGCGTCGAGATTCTCAACGCCTACCCCCACGATCCGGTCCGCTTAGACTAGGCAATGCGGCAAAGGGGCTGTCCCTTTGCCGCATCACATGAATGCCGCCACAAAAACGGCCTATCTACTACGTTTAGCCCGCGTGGGTCGACCATACCCGTGTTTTCGCAAAACTGGCAAGCCCTTTACCTGCGGTTTTGATTTCGCAATTCTCGGTATGGTCGAGGGTTACCGGTCAAACGTAGTAAATAGGCCCATTTCGTGGCGAGCAAGTCAACTCGAGGCGCAGGGCAGCCAAAAAAGCCCCGTCCCAAATTGACTGCTTTTGAGTTGCGGTGATATACGGACCGTTTGAGGCTTCTGGCTTGTAAAACAGTCCGTATTTCACCGCAACTGATGAGGGGATGGGTTAACGGAGCAGCCCCGCTACTTCGCCGGCTAGGGTGATGGTACCGGCTGCTACGAAAGGCTCGCCCGCGGCATCGAAAGCCGCGAGGGCCTCGGATACACTGGGGTACACGCCCGCGAGCTTGTCGGCGTCCACCAGGGAGGCGAGCTCCTCTGCCGGCAGGGCGCGATCGGAATCGGTCTGGGTCACGACCACGCGGGGGAATGCCGGAACCAGAACGTCAACGATACCCGCCACGTCCTTATCGGCCAGCGCGGCACACAGCAGCGTGGGGCGGTTCTCCACGCACGGATCGATCTCGTCCAGCGCGCTCACAAAGTTCTCGCAGCTCTGGGGATTATGACAGGCGTCAATCAACTTAAGCGGATCGGTTCCCAGCACATCAAAGCGACCCGGTGTGGGGCAACCCATAAGCGACTCATCCAGCGCATCGTGGTCGAGCTCACGACCCAGATACCCCTCGCAAAGCATAATCGCGCACGCGGCATTCTGCGGCTGATAGGCCGGCTTGACCATGCTCGACGTATAAATCGCACGCGGCGTGGTGCAGCTAAACTCAACCGTGTCGCCCACATGCGCCGGCACTTTAGTCGTGGCGTGACTCACCACGAGCGGCACCACACCGCATTCACGGCAACGGGCATCCATCACGCGCTGAACGCTCGCCTCATGCGTACCCTCGCCCAAAACAACCAGGCGCCCAGGCTTAATAACCGCAGCCTTCTCCCCCGCGATGGCCTCGAGCGTATCGCCCAGGACCTTCGTATGGTCGAGTCCAATGCCCGTAATGGCGACGGCCACGGGATCGGTCGCACTCGTAGCATCCCAGCGTCCGCCCATGCCAACCTCAAGCACGGCAACATCCACCGCAGCCTCGGCAAACACTACAAGCGCGGCGGCCGTCAACAGATCAAACGGCGTGATGGTATAGGCGCGCTCCCCCGCCGCCACACGACGGGCATTCACGCGATGCCCCGCCTCGACGGCGGCAGAAACGCCACGAGCAAAGGCCTCATCGCTCACGACGCGCCCATCGACCTCCATGCGCTCGGGATAGCGCACCAGCTGCGGCGACGTATACAGCGCGGTCTTGAGCCCCTCGCCGCGAAGAATAGCAGCCGAAAAACGCGTAGTCGAAGTCTTGCCATTAGTACCGGCAACCTGAATGCAATCAAAGTACTCGTCCGGACGCCCCAGCTCATCGAGCATATCGACAACCGTCTCGAGCAGAGGACCAGCATCCCCAGAAATCCGCCCCGTATCAGCAGCCAGCCCAACAGCCTCATCAAACGAAAGCAAATCAAACTCAAAAGGAACGGTATACAAGCCAGAACGCTTAGGCATTTTTAGAACCGCCATTCATAGAAAAATAAAACAGTATAGGTTGAGGATAGTCAGCGAAAACGCCTCTGATAAGCCAAGGTGCCGTGAAACAAGGGCGCATAGGGCTTATGCCCATGCGCCCGAAGTTGAACGGCAGATTGGCCATCAGAGGCGTTTGCAGCGTCGAGTCAGCCGCCGTTCGTTAGAACGGCGGAATAGGTGTCCGCAGTAGCGAGCAATGCCCCAAACCGCGTCCCCCAGTACCGCTTACGAGAAGTCAGCAACCTGCGAGGTCAGCGCCGCCAGGATCTCCTTGAGCTCAGCTGCACGGTCCCTCTTCTTCTGGACCACCGCAGGCGCGGCCTTGGCCACAAAGCCCTCGTTGGCCAGCGTCTTCTCGCAACCGGCGAGCTCCTTCTGGGCCGCGGCGATCTCCTTCTCCAGGCGTGCCTTCTCGGCCGAAAGGTCAACCTTGCCCTCGAGCACCACAAAGACCTCGACGCCGCTGTCAACAACGGCGATGCTCGCGGCCGGCTTCTCGACATCGGTGCCCATGACCAGCGAGGCGGTGTTTGCCAGCGGCTCAATGGTCGAGCGCAGGCTCTCGAGCTTCTCGATATCCTCGGCACCGGCGCGCACGACCACGTCGAGCTCGGCCTTGGGGCTCAAGCGATAACGCGAACGCGCGGCGCGGGCGGCGGAAACGACGGCGCGACACAGCTCAAACGCGCGCTCGGCGTCCTCGTCAACATACTTGGCATAGTCAGCGGGCTCGGGCCACTTGGCGATCATGAGCGCCTCGGCGCGGTTCACGTTGCCCTCGGCGTCCAGGTCGAGCACGCTCGCCGGCATGTTGTCCCAGATCTCCTCGGTGACAAACGGCATAAGCGGGTGCATCAAGCGAATGGAGGTATCGAGCACAAAGATCAGGTTGCGCTGAGCCTGCAGACGGCCCTCGCCCCTCAAGCGGGCCTTGGTGACCTCGACGTACCAGTCGCAGACCTCGTTCCAGAAGAACTGCTGCACGCCGCGGGCCATGTCGCCAAAGGTGTAGTTCTCGATACCCTCGGTGACCATCTTGACGGCCTTGGCAAGGCGGCTGAACATCCAGGCGTCGGCCGGCGTCTCCACGACGGGCTCGCCGGGCGTGTAGCCCTCCATGTTCATGAGCAGGAAGCGGCTGGCGTTCCAGATCTTGGTCACAAACGACTTAGCCTGGTCGGTACGCGGGCTGTCGATGAGCTTCTTGGTCTTCTTGTCGATGTTCGCGTCGAACTTAACATCCTGGTTGTTGGTGCACAGCGTGAGCAGGTTGTAGCGCATGGCGTCAGCACCATACATGCCAATGAGGTCCATGGGGTCAACGCCGTTGCCCTTGGACTTGGACATGCGGCTGCCGTCCTTGGCCAGGATCGTCGGGTAGATGACGACGTCCTTAAACGGCACCTCGTCCAGGAAGTACAGCGAGCTCATGACCATGCGGGCGACCCACAGCGCGATGATGTCGCGCGCGGTGACGAGCGCCGTCGTGGGATGATGGCCCTCGAGCAGCTCCGGCTTTTGCGGCCAGCCCTGCGTGGCGAAGGTCCACAGCTGCGAGCTGAACCAGGTGTCCAGCACGTTCTCGTCCTGATGCACGTGATGACCGCCGCACTTGGGGCACACGTCGGTGTCCTCGGTAAGAGCGTCCTCCCAGCCGCAGTCCTCGCAGTAGAACACGGGAATGCGGTGGCCCCACCACAGCTGGCGCGAGATGCACCAGTCCTTGAGGTTCTCCATCCAGGTGGTGTAGGTCTGCGTCCAGCGCGCGGGGTGGAAGGTGACCTTGCCGGAGTTGACGGCGTCGAGCGCCGGTCCCTTGAGCTTGTCGACGGCCACAAACCACTGCTCGGACAGCCACGGCTCCAGCGCGGAGTCGCAACGGTAGCAGTGCATGACGGAGTGGTCGAGGTCCTCGACGTGATCGAGCAGGCCGTGCTCCTCAAACCACTTGATGACGGCCTCGCGGCACTCGTCGCGGTTCATGCCGGTGAACTCGCCGTAACCCTCGACGACCACCGCGTGCTCGTTGAAGATATTGATCTGCGGCAGGTCGTGGGCCTGACCCATGGCGTAGTCGTTGGGGTCGTGGGCCGGGGTGACCTTAACAAAGCCGGAGCCAAAGTTGGCATCGACGTGCCAATCCTCAAAGATGGGAATCTCGCGGTCGACGATGGGGAGTTTGACGGTCTTGCCCACGAAGGCAGCCTTCTCGGGGTCCTTCGGGGAGACGGCGACGCCCGTGTCGCCGAGCATGGTCTCGGGGCGCGTGGTGGCGACGACGATGTAGTCCTGGCCGTTAACCGGCTCGGTCAGCGGGTAGCGCAGGTGCCACAGGTGACCCTTCTCGTCCTTATACTCGGCCTCATCGTCCGAAATGGCGGTGGTGCAGTTGGGGCACCAGTTGACGATGCGCTTGCCGCGGTAGATCAGACCGTCGTGGTACCAGTCGCAAAAGACCTTGCGCACGGCCTGCGCGTAGTCCTCGTCCATGGTAAAGCGCTCGTTATCGAAGTCGACGGAGCAGCCCATGCGCTTGATCTGCTCGACGATGATGCCGCCGTACTCGTGGGTCCAGTCCCAGCAGGCGTCGACAAACTTATCGCGACCGATCTCCAGGCGGCTGATGCCCTCGCTCTTGAGCTTCTTGTCGACCTTGGTCTGCGTGGCGATACCGGCGTGATCGGTGCCCAGCACCCAGCGCGTGGACTTGCCGCGCATGCGGGCCATACGGATGATGGCGTCCTGGATGGAGTCGTCAGTAGCGTGACCCATATGGAGCTTGCCGGTCACGTTGGGAGGCGGAATGGTGACGGTGCAGTCGCCCACGCCCTCACGGCGCTTGTAGTAGCCGCCGTCGAGCCACTTCTGCAGGATCGCCGGCTCGTTGGTCGACGGATCGTAGTTCTTGGGCATTTCTTCCATATATCTCTCCCTGTCCCGCCGGGGAGGAATGTAGGCCCGATTTTCGCTCGGTCAGGTCCTGGGCTCGCTCGAAGACCACATTAAGTGGTCTTCGGCTCGTGCGGAATCTACGAAAATCGGGCCTACATTCCTCCCCTTAGGTATCGATTACTTCAGTCTGAAGGTACTAGCTAAACAATCTCACAGAATAGCACAGGCATACCTACCAAAAAGGGACAGGTTTATTTTGGCAGGTTTTATCAGGCAGAATAACGTTTGCCCATATAAAACCGACCAAAATAAACCTGTCCCTAAATGGCAGGTCCCGCAGTGGTTGCCGCGGGACCTAAACGGGCGCTATTTACCCATAGATGCGCTGGGGCTGCTCTTCGCCCTTTACGGAGGCTTCGGTCACGATGACCTTGACTACACCCTCCTCGCTGGGCAGATCGAACATCGTCTGCTGCAGCACGTCCTCGCAAATGGAGCGCAGGCCACGGGCGCCGGTCTTGCGGGCGAGCGCCATGCGGGCGATCTCGTGCAGGGCCGCGTCCTCAAACTCAAGCTCAACGTCCTCGAGCTGGAACATCTTACGGTACTGGCGCACCACGGCGTTCTTGGGCTCGGTCAGGATCGACACCAGGTCGTCCTCGTCGAGCGCCTGCGTCTGGGTCACGACGGGCGTACGGCCCACGAACTCTGGGATCATGCCAAAGGCGTTGAGGTCCTGCGGGAGCACCTGACGCAGCAGGTCGTTCTCGTCGACCGAGGTGGGGCCGGCGATCTCGGAGTTGAAGCCCACGCCCTTGTTGCCCACGCGGTCGGCGATGATCTTGTCCAGGCCCACAAAGGCACCGCCGCAGATGAACAGGATGTTGGTCGTGTCGATCTGGAGCAGTTCCTGCTGGGGATGCTTGCGGCCGCCGGTGGGCGGAACGCTTGCCACCGTGCCCTCAAGAATCTTAAGCAGCGCCTGCTGAACACCCTCGCCCGAGACATCGCGGGTAATGGAGAGGTTCTCAGCCTTGCGGGCAATCTTGTCGATCTCGTCAACGTAGATGATGCCAACCTGTGCGCGCTCAATGTCGCCATCGGCAGCATTAATGAGCTTGAGTAGGATGTTCTCCACGTCCTCGCCCACATAGCCGGCCTCGGTGAGCGCGGTGGCATCGGCGATAGCAAACGGCACCTCAAGAATGCGCGCGAGCGTCTGGGCCAGCAGGGTCTTACCGGTACCGGTGGGACCGAGCAGCAGGATGTTGGACTTGGCGAGCTCTACCTCGTCCATATCGTCATCGAACTGCGAGCCCATGTCGTCATCAAAGGCAGACACCGCAGCGCCGCCCTCAATCACGCGGCGATAGTGGTTGTACACGGCCACCGACATGGCGCGCTTGGCGTCCTCCTGACCCATAACATAGGCCGAAAGCTCGTCATAGATCTCGTGCGGCGTCGGCACGTGCGTGATGACCTGGCGATCGTCCTCGAGCTCAAAACCCTCGGTCTCGGGGTCCGCGGCGGGCTGGGATGCAGCCTGGCCGTGGTCGTTGAGGAAGCCCGGCAGCTTGCCGTTGCGGGCAGCGTCCATAAAGTCCGAAGCCAGCGACTCCTCCAGGATCTCGGAGCAGGCGGCAACGCACTCGTCGCAGATAAAGATGTTGGTCGGACCCTTTACAAGGCGGCGAACCTGCCCCTGCTCTTTTCCGCAGAAGGAGCAGCGGATGGGGTTGCCATTCTCGTCAAAGTTGTCCTGCATGTTTCCTGCCATCCTAGGCGTCCTTCGCGGCAAGATCGCGCGAGGTGACGATACGGTCGATCAGGCCGTAGTCGAGGGCCTCGGCAGCGGTCAGGTAGTTGTCGCGCTCGGTGTCGGCCTGGACCTTCTCGATCGGCTGGCCCGAGGCATCGGACAGGATCTGGTTGAGCTCGCGGCGGGTCTTCTTGATCTCCTCGGCCACGATCTCGATCTCGGTCTGCTGACCCTGGGCACCGCCGCTGGGCTGGTGAATCATGACCTTGGAGTGCGGCAGGCAGAAGCGCTTGCCCTTGGCGCCGGCCGAAAGCAGCACGGCAGCCATAGACGCGGCCATACCGACGCAGATGGTGGAGACCTGCGGCTTGATGAAGTTCATGGTGTCAAGAATCGCCAGGCCAGAGTAAACCTCGCCACCGGGCGAATTGATGTAGAGCGAGATATCCTTCTCGGCATCCTGGCTCTCAAGATGCAGCAGCTGGGCAACGACCAGGTTGGCGCTGACGGAGTTGATCTCCTCGCCCAAGAAGATGATGCGGTCGTTGAGCAGGCGCGAATAGATATCGTAGCTGCGCTCGCCGCGCGGCGTCTGCTCGATAACGTATGGCACGAGGGCGGAATCGAACTTAGCGATCATACGCATCTCCATTTCTCTTACGGACCAATAGTGGTTCTAGACAAACGTACGGTGCCCGCATGCTATGCATTGGCTGGCACCGTACGAAGCAACCGGATAACCGGCTTATAACTTTACCCCATCACGGGCACATACATGCGCTCGCGTGCAAGGTGGCGAGAATTACTCGGCGTCCTTGGCGGTCTCGTCGACCTCAGTCACCTTGGCGTTCTCGACCAGGTGATCGACGGCCTTGGAGCGACGGATGGACTCGCGGACGGCAGGCATGCGGCCATCGGCGATGAACTCGGCCTTGGAAGCCTCGACGTCCTTGACGCCAGCCTTCTCGAACTCGGCGTTGATGTCGTCCTCGGTGACCTCAATCTTGAGCTCACGGGCGAGGGCGTCGAGCGCCAGGGACTCACGGGCAACGTCGTTGGCCTGCTTGTGCAGGTCGCCGATGAACTGCTCCATGGTCAGGCCGGAAGCGGGCAGCCAGGTGTCCAGCGTCATGCCGCGGGCAGCGAGGTTGGACAGGAAGTTCTGGCCAAGCTCCTCAAAGACGGACTGCTCGTAGTCGGCGTCCATCTCGTCGAGCTGCAGGCGCTCGGCGAGAGCGGAGACGCAACGGTTCTCCTTCTCGGCCGGAAGGCGGGAAGCCTTGTCCTGCTCGATCTCGATCTTGATGGCGTCGCGCATAGCGTCGATGCTGTCGAAGCCAAAGTCAGACTTGACGAGCTCGTCGGTGAGCTCGGGGGTGTTGCGGACCTTGATGCCCTTGACGGTGACCTCGACGGTGTGGGTCTCGGCCTCCTCGCCCTCCTCGGCCTCGTCGGTCCAGGTGACGGACTTGACGTCGTCAACGTTGGCGCCGATCAGAGCCTCGTTGAACTCGGCGGGGTTGCTGTCGCTACCGGCGATGAGCATACGGCCCTCGGCGGCAAAGTTGTCGGCGTTCTCGACGGCCTTGAGGTCGACGGTAACGTAGTCCTCGGACTCGACAGCGCGGCCCTCGACGTCCTCGAAGGTGGCACGGTAGTTGAGGAGCATCTCGACCTGGTTGTTGATCTCGGACTCGGTGACCTCCGCAGGGGGCATCTCGATCTCGACAGCGTCGAAGGAGGAGAGCTCAGCGGCGGGACGCAGGGAGAACTCGACGGTGTAGGTGTAGTCCTCGTGATCCTTGGCGAGGTCGAGCTCCTTGTAGTCACCGCTCTTGGTGGGGACGATGTCCAGCTCGTTGAGGACGGCGGGCTCGTTGGCGGCGATCAGGTCGTTGGTGGCCTGAGCGAGGGTAGCCTCGGCGCCAAGAGCGGAATCGATGACCGGACGGGGAGCCTTGCCGGCACGGAAGCCCGGGAAGCGGTACTTCTTGGCGGTGTCCTTGTAGGCCTTCTTGATCGCGGCGTCGACGTCGGCGGCCGGGATGGTGACCGTAGCGGTGAGCTTGGCGTCCTTGACGTCAGAAGCGGTGATGTTCAACACGTTCCTCCTCATACTGCCCAGCTTATCTGAGGTGCTGGTACCTTTATGCAACAAAGAGTCGCGACGGCCGAAGCCGACGCAGATGCGTTGGTGCGGGCGAAAGGACTCGAACCTTCACGGGAATCCCACCAGAACCTAAATCTGGCGCGTCTACCAATTCCGCCACGCCCGCATGAGCGCACAGACTAGGAATGATAGCAGATACGAACGACAAGCGCACGCACACGTTTTACAGGCTCACGACCTCACCACGAGTTGCGATGGCCCAGGGTAGCTAAAAAGCCCCGTCCCAAATTAGCTGCCCTACATCCCGCGATTCGGACGAAAAGCGGGATGCAGGGCAACAGCGGACGAGCTCGCCTACTCCCCCAGCAGGGCCTTCTCGGGCGTGATCGGCAGCGAGCGGACCTGATGGCCGGTGGCGTGTGCCACGGCCGATGCCACAGCGGCGAGCGGCGTGTTGATGACGACCTCGCCAATCGACTTGGCGCCAAACGGGCCCGTCGGCTCGTAGCTCGGCTCAAAGGCCACGCGAATGCTGACGATATCCAAGCGCGTGGGCAGCTTGTAGCTCATAAAGTTGCCGGTGCGCAGACGACCGCGGTCATCGTGCTCGACGATCTCGTAGAGTGCGTGACCGATGCCCTGGGCAATGCCGCCCTCGGCCTGGACGCGCGCGAGCGCCTCGTTGATCACGGTGCCGCAGTCCACAGCCGCCGCGTAGTCCACCACGGTCACCTTGCCGGTGGCCTTGTCGACCTCGACCTCGGCAATGCCGGCCATAAACGGCGGAGGCGAAACGGGCAGGCAGGCAGAGGAATGCGAGGTGAGCGCGTCGCCGCCCGCGATGTTCTTGACGCACAGGTTGGCAAAGTCGCGCAGCGTGAGGTAGCGGTTCTGCTCGCGCGCGGCACGCTCATCGGACAGACGCACGTACTGGCCGTCGAAGACCACGTCGGCGGCGTCCACGTCCCACATCTGGGCGGCCTTGGCGCAAATCTTCTCGCGCAGCTCGGTCGCGGCGTTCTTGGCGGCCATGCCCGTCACGTACGTACCCGAGCTCGCGTACGAGCCGGCGTCGAACGGCGACACGTCGGTATCCACGCCGCGCACCACGATGAGCGAGCTCTCCACGCCCAGCTCCTCGGCGGCAATCTGCGCCAGGATCGTGTCGACGCCCATGCCGTTATCGGTGGCACCGGTCGAAAGCGTGATAAAGCCATCCTCTTCCAGGCGCATGTCGATGCCGGCGATGTCCACGTTGGAGATGCCCGAGCCCTGCATGGTGAGCGCACAGCCCAGAGCACGCACACGGTCGCCCAGGTCGACGGCCAGCGGCTTGTCGCGCCAACCGATCATGTCCATCGCGCGCAGCAGGCAGCGGTCGAGCGCGCAGGCGTTGAGCTTCTCGTTGTAGTACTGCGGCATGATCTCGCCCTCGCGCACGATGTTCTTAAGGCGCAGATCGGCGGGGTCCATGTGCAGCATGTCGGCGAGCTCGTTGACGGCGCTCTCCACGGCAAACTGGCCCTGGGTGGCACCGTAGCCACGATACGCGCCGCCGCGGTTGGTGTTGGTGTAGACGGCGTCCCAGCTAAAGCGGCTCGCCTTCACGTGGTTGTAGATGGGCAGGCTCTTGTGGCCCGAAAGGCCGATCGTCGTGGTAGCGTGCTCGCCGTACGCACCGGCGTTGGACAGCGTGTGCAGATCGATGGCCGTAATGGTGCCGTCGTTCATGGCGCCCAGCTTAACGGTCATCTGCATCTGGTGGCGCGAGTTGCCCGCGGTGATGGTCTCCTCGCGGGTGTAGCAGCAATAGCTCGGACGGCCGGTCTGCTGCGTCACAAACGCAACGAAGATCTCGCAGCAGCCCGTCTGCTTGGAGCCAAAGCCACCGCCG
Source organism: uncultured bacterium (assembly GCA_905214385.1). GTDB lineage: Bacteria > Actinomycetota > Coriobacteriia > Coriobacteriales > Coriobacteriaceae > Collinsella. Next base: position 87,171 of record CAJMMF010000001.1, on the reverse strand, counting down.
ATGCGCGGCTTAATGACCTGCACCTGCGACTGCGGAATGTCGAGCGACTGCGCGACCATGCGGCGCACGTGGAAGGGCACCTGCGTAGAGGTGGTCACCGAAATGCGGCCGAACGCGTCGGTCGTCGCGAAGGCGCGGAAGGTCTCCATGGGTGCGGTCTGCGTGGCCTGGCTGGTGTAGGTGCGCTCAAAGACGATGTCGCTCTGGGCGAAGGCCTCGTCCAGATCGCCATAATCGCTGGTACCGCTGCACACCAGGTTGCGCGGGACGTCGCCGCCCTGCGGGAACATAAAGGTCACGTCGCCCTCGGGGTGGACCACGATGTCGTTATCGAGCGCCTGGGTAAAGTCGAGCAGTGGCTCGAGCACCTCGTAGTCGACCTTGATGAGCTTGAGCGCCTTGTCGGCGGCCTCCTCGGTCTCGGCAGCGACGATCGCCACCTCCTCATTGTGATAGCGCACGAGGTTCTCAAGGATCAGGCGGTCGTAGGGACTCGGCTGCGGATAGCTCTGGCCGGCAATGGTAAAGCGGCGCTTGGGCACGTCCTCGTAGGTGTAGACGCCCACGACACCGGGCACTTTCAGGGCGCGCGATGTGTCGATGGAGCGGATCTTGGCGCGGGCATAGGGGCTGCGCTTGAGTTTGACGATGAGCGCGCCGGCGGGCACCATATCGCCCGTGTAGACGGGACGGCCCTCGAGCAGGGCCTTCGAATCCTTCTTGGGCTGCTTGTGGGTGATCTGCTTGTAGGTGACGCCGTCGCAGCTGGTGTCGTTGACCGGCAGCTCGGGCATCTCAAAGCCCACCTGTACGCCAGACTCGTTAAGGAAGCGTACGATGGCGCGCAGTTGGCTCTCGTAGCCGCTGCAACGGCAGAGATTGCCGGCAAGCTGGCGCGAGAGCTCCTCGCGCGTGGCAACGAGGCTCGGGTCCTCCTTGGCGGCGCGAGCAAGCGCCAGCACGTTCATGATGAGGCCGGGGGCGCAAAAACCGCACTGCTCGGCGCCTTCGGCAGCCATGGCACGGGCGAGCGCCTCGGACTCGGCCTTGAGGCCCTCGAGCGTGGTGATGGTGTGGCCCTCGACACGCGCGGCGGGAACCGAGCAGCTCAGCACCGGGTCGCCGTCGAGCCACACCGTGCACAGGCCGCAGTTGGTGGTCTCGCAGGCGCAGCGCACCGACGCGCAACCCTGCTCGCGCAGCAGCGCAAAGAGCATGGTGTCGGGGGCAATCTGAACCTTGACCTTGCGGCCATTGAGCGTAAAGGAAAGATCGATGAGTTTGGCAGCCATTAGCGCACCTCGCTAGAATCGACGCCGGGCACGCGGCGGCAGGAATACTCGTCCGTGGCGAACTTAGGGATCTGCACGCCCTCGAGCTCGCGGGCAAGCGCGGCCGAAAGCTCGATACCGGCGGCGCGGCGCACGGCCTGGACGGCAAGCGGAGCCGAGATGCGGCGACGGTAGTCGGCCGAGCCCCACAGGTTGGTGCCATAGCTCAGCGCGCGTACGGACGCGGCCAGGGCGCGCAGCTCGTCCTCGGAAGGCTGCTCGGCGGTAAGGCCACATGCCTCGCCCTGCAGCAGGGTCGCGCGCAGCGGGCGGGCGCCCACGGTGACGTGCCAGGTGTTGTCCCACCAGGCGGCGGTGACGTTTAAGGAGGGGAAGTCAGTCGCGGCCTTGCGCACGGCCTCGTAGCTCGCGCGGTAATCGTGCTTAACGACCACGACGTGCTCGATCACGTCGCGCACGTAGCCCATGTCCACGAACTCGGCGAGCGGCACGCGACCGGCACCCGTCAGCTCGACATACGAATCGAGCGCCAAAAAGGCCGAGAGCACGTCCGAGAAACCGAAGCGGCCGTAGATGCTGCCGCCCACCGTGGCGGTATTGCGCAGCTGCACGCCCACGATATCGTGGACGGCGAACTCAAAGACGTGGTTGACAAGCGCGTTGAGCCCGGCATGGCGCTCGAGCTGGCGCAGGGTGCACATGGCACCGATGCGAAACTCGGTCTCGGTCTCCTCGATCTGATCGAGTCCGCAGGCCGAAAGGTCAATCGCCGTCGCCACGCGACGCGAACCCAGGCGCATCCAGATGCCGCCGCCCACAATCTTGTTGTTGCGGTTCTTCTGCAGGAGCTCATAGGCTTCGGCCGCGTTTCCAACACGGACGTAGGTACCGAACTTGAGCACGTTCTCCCCCATCTCTTCACTTGTCCAGTACCTCTAAGTGTACCAAACGAGAACGCACGACCCTCGCCGCCACAGAAAAAGGCTCCCAGCCGTGATAGCTGGGAGCCTTATCAATGCTATGTCGAGCTGAATCTAGCAGACGCCCTGGGCGAGCATGGCATCGGCGACCTTCAGGAAGCCGGCGATGTTGGCGCCCATGACAAAGTTGCCCTCCTGGCCATACTCCTTGGCGGTGTCGTCCACGTTGTGGAACATGCCGCGCATGAGCTGCTCGAGCTTGCCGTCGACCTCCTCGAAGGTCCAGGACAGGTGCTCGGCGTTCTGGCTCATCTCCAGGCCGGACACGAGCACGCCGCCGGCGTTGGCAGCCTTACCGGGCATAAAGGCGACGCCGTTCTCCTGGAAGTAGGTCGTGGCCTCGATGGTCGTGGGCATGTTCGCGCCCTCGCCGACCACCTTGCAGCCGTTGGCGACGAGCGCCTGGGCGTCCTCGAGCAGCAGCGTGTTCTCGCGAGCGCAGGGCAGCGCGATGTCGCAGGGAAGCTGCCACACGCCGCGGCCGTCGCCCTCGTGCCACACGGCATTGGGCTTCTCGTCGACGTACATAGCGAGCGTAACGCCCTTGTCGTGGCCGGAGCGCTTCTTGTTGTAGACGTGCTCAAGCACGGTGTAGTCGATGCCGTCGGGATCCTCGACCCAGCCGTGGGTGTCGGAGCAGGCCAGCACCTTGCCGCCGAGCTGGGAGACCTTCTGGACCGCGTAGATAGCGACGTTACCGGAGCCGTGAACGACGACGTTCTTGCCCTCGAAGGAGTCGCCGCGGCTCTTGAGGTACTCGTCCACAAAGTAGACCAAACCGTAGCCGGTGGCCTCGGTACGGGCGAGCGAGCCGCCAAAGGAGAGGCCCTTGCCGGTGAGGACGCCGGTCCACTCGTTGGTCAGGCGCTTGTACTGACCGAACAGGTAGGCAACCTCGCGGCCGCCAACGCCCAGGTCGCCGGCGGGAACGTCGGTGTTGGGGCCGATGTGGCGATAGAGCTCGGTCATGAAGGACTGGCAGAAGTGCATGATCTCGTTGTTGGACTTGCCCTTGGGGTCAAAGTCGGAGCCGCCCTTGCCGCCGCCCATGGGAAGGGTGGTCAGGCTGTTCTTGAGGATCTGCTCCAGGCCCAGGAACTTGAGCATGCCCAGGGTGACCGTCGGGTTAAAGCGCAGGCCGCCCTTGTAGGGTCCAATGGCAGAGTTAAACTCGACGCGGTAGCCGCGGTTGACCTGGACCTTGCCCTGGTCGTCAACCCAGGGAACACGGAACATAACGATGCGCTCGGGCTCGACGAGGCGCTCCAGTAGGGCGGCCTCCTCGTACTCGGGGTGGGCGTCGAGCGCCGGCTGGATGGTGCCGAGGATCTCGGTCGCGGCCTGGATGAACTCAGGCTGCTCGGGATAGCGGGCCTTGAGCTCGTCGAGAACTTTCTGCGTGTAGCTCATGCTTCCTCCAATTGATGGAAAAGAAAAGTATCGTTCGAGGCGCCCCATGCGCCCCGAGCTTTATCGAGTATGGATAATATCGCACTGTTGCTACAAAGTTACGAATAAGGCAACGAGCGGATGTTTCATTTTGATTACGATGCAGGTAGATAGCTTTTTGACCGCCTGACGAGCAAATCGCGTGTTTCGAAGCTGTTTCCCGCACGTTTCGAAACCACCACAAAGGGGACAGGCACCTTTGTGGTGGTTTTGGCGAGATGCGTTGGCGGGAACGGATGTGAATCGAACACATCCAAGACGTTTTGCACGCCTCACAACGGTTTTGAAGACCGCGGGGCCCACCGGAGCCCATCCGCTCCCAAACGTGGCGGTATTTTACCAAACCCAACAGACCACAACCGAAAAGAGCGATGCGGAAACCGCTAACGCAGCGATCTCAGACCGCCGGCCTCCTTGTCGAGTACTGTAAAGCGCACGGCATCCAGGTGCTCCAAGATGCTAATGGTTCGTTTGCGCGACACGCCCAGGGCTTCGCGCAGCACACTCGTGGTGGCGGCGCCGCCAGCAGCCTCGATAGCCGTCGCAACAACCTCACGCGCATGGGCCTCGGCAGCGGCGGACAAGGCAACGTCGCGCTCGACCTTAACGATCGAGTGGTTGAGCGAAAGCTCGCGCAGTGCACGCGTCATGGTGTCGCGATCGAGCTGCAACTGTTCGCTCACCTCGGGAAGCGTCGGCGCATTAAGACCGGCCTCATCCAGCAGGGCCACGATACGCTGGCCAGCCTCGCGCACCACGCGTATCGCCGCGGCGGCGGAATGCGGGTCGAACACCTCGGCACCGTCGACGGCGCACACGCCACGTGCACAGCCCTCGGCAATAAGTGCCATCGCGACATCGTTACCGGCGCCCGGCCAAGCCGCGTGCGCGACCGCACCGGACGTAAAGCCGATCTCCTTGGGAGCTGCCGCGTGCATGGAGGACAAGGCCGCAGCCAGCACATCCATTGCAGCATCGAGAGCCGAGGCATCTGCGTAGAGCACCGCACCGCCCGCAGCAAGCTCGCACACGGCAGCCTGGTCCACAAGCCCACGCAAAACGATCTCGACCTCGCCGGTAACAAGATCGAGCGCTGCGGCAACACCGGCAGCAGCAACAGGCAGCGTTTGCAGCGCCAGCCACGCGTGTACGCCGTCCGCGACATCTCCGGACTCAAGCGCCGCATACAACGCGCGCTCCCCCGCCGACAGGACCCGCGCGCGGCGACAGCGCGATAGCAGGACGCGTCCGCCGCCAAGCAGCGAAATCGGCGAATACGACAGAATGACGGCATGATCGCCGGCGCGCAACGGCAGCGGCCGTTCCAGGCGCACCTGCACCACACGCGTCTCGCCGACCGCAATAGGCGGCTCGTCGTCTAAAAGCATAATGCGGCCGAGCACCTCAGCCGTGCCCGCCATAACGTGCACGCGTGTACCCGAAGCAAGAACGCCGGCTCGCACGCCATCGCGCCCCACATATGTCAGTTGCATCAAAAAGCGCAGCGTCTGGCCCACGCGACCCTCGACGCCGAGCATCTCGCCGCGCTTGAGGCCCGCCACGCCATCGCCCACCAGGTTCAGGGCGACGCGCTGGCCGGGAACCGCGCACTGGGTATCCCCGTGAACCTGCACCCCGCGCACGCGACAGCGCGTTTGCGACGGCAGCGCAACGAGCTCATCGCCAACCGAAACGGGACCGTCGTGCAGCGTACCCGTCACGACGGTTCCGGTGCCGCGGATGCTAAAGCAACGGTCGATGGGAAGACGGGGCGCGGCGCCCGAGCCAGCGGTCGCCTCCAGATGCTCCGACCAGCACGAACAAACCGTGTTATCGAGCGTCGTAAGCAGCTCGTCCAGGCCCTCGCCCGTCTTGGAGGACACCGGCACTATAGAGGCACCCGCAAACACGGTCCCGTCCAGAAACGCCTCGACATCGAGCTCCGCCAGCGCGGCAATCTCGTGGTCGGCCAAATCGCGCATCGTGAGTGCGACGACCATGCGCGTCACACCCAACAGCTCCAGAACCCGAACGTGCTCGCGGGTCTGCGGCATCACGCCCTCAACGGCCGAAACCGCCAGCAACGCAACGTCCACGCCGGTGGCGCCCTGCACCATGGCGCGCAGATAGTGCGCATGCCCGGGTACGTCGACCAAGCCGACAAGCTTGCCGCTGGGAAGCTCGAGCTCGCCAAAGCCGAGCTCAGTGGTCATGCCTCGGCGCCGTTCGACCTCCAGACGGTCGGGATTTTTGCCGGTCAGCGCCTCGATAAGGGCCGACTTTCCGTGGTCGACGTGTCCTGCCGTTCCGACGATAACGGGACATTCGACAAGCTCGCGCGCGGTCATCGACGCAAACCTGCCCGCACGGCATCCGCCAACGCAGACGCACACAGGTCAAGGTCGGTGTCGCGCAAAAGCGTGCGAACGTCAAAAAGCACCTGGTCGTGCCGCACGCGCGTCACAACCGGCGTATCGGGCTCCTGTACCATAGCGCGCTTTAGGCCATCGGCGGATAGGCGCCCATCGACGGGACAGACGGCAACGCAAAAAGTTGGGAGCTCGACGGTCGGCAGCGAACCGCCGCCCGGAGCAGACACGCCCTCGACAACCTGCAGCTCCACCGCCTCCTCACACTGAGACTCGCGAAGCTTGCGCAGCATGCGGTCATGCAGGCGCTTGGCCTGACGCTCGAGCGGAGCCGGCGCGCCGGAAAGCATGTTGAGCACCGGGATCTCCCGATGCGCTGTATCGGATCCGGTCACATACAGGCGCAAAGTGGCCTCGAGCGCCGCGAGCGTGAGCTTGCCGGGGCGAAGCGCGCGCATAAGCGGATGCGAGGCACAGGCGGCGATTACCTGGGCGCTACCGAGAATAATGCCCGCTTGCGAGGCGCCGAGCAGCTTGTCGCCCGAGCACGAGACGACGTCAACGCCGGCGCAAAGCGAGGCGGACGTGGGCTTCTCCCCAGCATCGACGAGCACCTCATCTGTAAGCAAAGCGCCCGAGCCCTGGTCCTCGTACAGTAACAGCCCGCGCTCATGCGCCAGCGCAGAAAGCTCCGCCGCGGAAACCTCCTCGTGGAAACCCTCGATACGGTAGTTAGAAGGATGAACTTTCAAGATCATCGCCGTATTGGGCGTAATGGCGCTTCGGTAATCATCCAGATGCGTGCGGTTGGTGGAGCCCACCTCGACAAGCTTGGCACCCGAAGCCGCCATGATATCGGGAATGCGGAAGCTGCCGCCCACCTCGACCAGCTCGCCGCGACTCACGATGACCTCTTTGCCGCACGCATGCGCGGAAAGCACCAGCAGCACCGCCGCGGCGTTATTGTTGACGACCAGGGCGTCCTGCGCCCCCGTGAGCGTGCGCAGCAGACGCGCGGCATGCTCTTTGCGGCCCCCGCGAGCGCAGGTTGAGACGTCATACTCAAGCGTGCTGTAGCCGCGAGCGACATCGGTCACCGCCCGCACCGCCGCGGGCGCGAGCGGAGCGCGGCCCAGGTTGGTGTGAATCACAACGCCCGTCGCGTTAACGGCAGGGCGCAGGGTCGGCAGCGACAGGCGGTGGCACCGCCGCTCGATAGCCAAGGCGAGCTCGCGCTTATTCCTAGCGGGGGCGCCAGAGCGAATCGCCGCGCGCTCGGCATCGAGCTCGGCGTCAATCGCCTCGCGCACCAACGTGTCGCCCGCATCGCCGGCAGCCTTCATGACCGGCCACTCGGCCAGCAGCTCGTGCACGGCGGGAATGGAGCGCAGGCGGTCGCGCACCTCGGCAGGCATGGATTCGCAGTCGCTCATGGAAAGCCCTTCGACATAATCAATAAAAAGCAGGCCCCCCTTGGTCGTCATCGGCCAAAATGTGACGACGCGAATACAAAAGGGACAGGTCCATTATGGCAGCTCGCGACAAGACGGCGAAGCGCCTCGTCCAAAACCTGCCAAAATAAACCTGTCCCTTTTTGGTCGGTTATGGCTTGGTGGCTTTAGGCCTCCTTATTGGCGTAGATAAACCAGTAGCCCAGCGCCACGATCAGGGCGCCACCTACGATATTGCCCAGCGTGGCGACCGAAAGGTTGAGCGCCAACCCGGCGGCGTTGAGGGCATCGGCGCCGGCGACATCGGCTCCATAGCCGCACGCGTGCATCACGGCACCCATGGGCAAAAAGTACATGTTGGCAACGCAGTGCTCAAAACCGCATGACACAAAGGCGGCGATAGGCAGCAGAATACCCACGACTTTATCGACCACGGTCTTGCCGGCGGTACCGATCCATACAGCCAGGCACACAAAGATGTTGCACAGAATGCCGCGGAAGAAGATGGTGACGGCGTCAATCGAAACCTTACCGGCGGCGACACTCACCATGGTGTTGGCAACGGCCTCGCCGTTGAGCTTATAAATAGCTGCCATGTAAACCAAAAAGACAACGAACAGCGCGCCGGCAAAGTTGCCGATCCACACAACGACCCAAGCCTTGAGCATCTGGACGAGCGTGATCTTTTTGCTCTTGAGCGCGCAGACCATAAGCGAGTTGCCGGTAAACAGTTCCGCGCCGCAAATGAGCACGAGCACCAGTCCCAGGCAAAAGCACAGGCCGCCCACAAAGCGCTGAGCGCCCCAGCCAAGGGACGCATCGCTCAGAAAGACCGTGAAGAACAGACCGCCGAAGGCGATGAACGCGCCGGCGAACATGGCGAGCAAAAATGCCTTCGAGGCAGGCAGACTGGCCCTGGTAACGCCGGCGGCCTCGGTCTTGGTCTCGATTGCGGCAGGCGCCAGGCAGTCGGGGATGGGGTATTCTGCCTTGAAATCTGCCATGTCAGTCACTTCTTTCCTAATCAGCAGGGACGAGCATTGCCAATGCAAAGGCCCCGCGTCGGACGGTCAAAACAAAACAGGTCAGAAGTAAACGTACCTCTGACCTGCAAATTACTTGGAGCGGGCGACGGGAATCGAACCCGCGTCATCAGCTTGGAAGGCTGGGGTTCTACCATTGAACTACGCCCGCAAGATATGGTCGGGACGACAGGATTTGAACCTGCGACATCCTGCTCCCAAAGCAGGCGCGCTACCAAACTGCGCCACGTCCCGAAGGTGTTGAGCAGCTAAGGTCTAAACCTTGCGTGTCCCAAAGCGAAGGAAATTATAGGGGAGACTCCCCGCCTGTGCAAGCGACGATACCCTAGCTCCTCGAATGTACGACAAACTTGCTGTGGAGCAGACCAATCACAAAGGCAACTACGGCGACCGGCGCCCACGCGGCACCGATGTCTGCCAGCGGCAGCACATCAAACGGTAGCCACGCTCCAGCAAAGAACGCATCGCGGACCGAGGTGATCACGCTCTGCACAGCGACTACGCCGCCGACCCAGACCCACACCTGCGGATGAGCGTCGCAAAAGCCGTGCACCAGGCCCATAAGCACCAGCACAATGGCAACGGGGTACAAAGCGTTGAGCATGGGCACCGAGAACATAAGGATCACGTCGAGGCCCACGTTGGAGAGCACGCACGAAAACGCTGCGAACACAAAGGCGAGAACCGCAAAGGGACGGCGCATGGCCTCCTCAGAGGCCTCCGCTCCCCCTTCGACCACATACGTCTCGCAGAAGTAACGCGAGCAGCAGCTGATGAGGCCGATGCACACGTTCATGCAGGCGAGGAAGAAGATGGCGAAGACCACGACCGTGCCGGCAAGCCCAAAATGCATGGAGGCCGAACGGGCGAGGATGGCGGCGCCGTTGGTAGCGTCGGGCATCACGGTGCCGAGCTGCATACCGGCAAGTCCCAAGCCGCAGTAGATGATGGCCATGAGCACGCCGGCGATCACGCCGGAGCGCGAAATCTCGAAGGCCACGCGCTTGTCATCGGTAACGCCCAGCTCGTGGATGGTCTCGGCGATGATGATGCCAAAGGCGAGCGACGCGAGCAGGTCCATGGTCTGATAGCCGGTCAAAAAGCCCTGCACGGCGGCACCGGCATCGTAAGGAGCCTGCGGCGCGGCAGCGGAACCCAGCGGCGAGACCACGGCAGCGCCCACGACCAATACGATAAGGGCGATGAGCGCGGGGCCCGTAATGCGGCCGAGCACGCGCGTAATGACACCCGGGCGCAGCGTGAGCACAAAGGCGACGGCAAAGAAGGCGCCGGCAAACACCAGGCGGGCCGTGCCGAGCGAGACACCCTCGGGCAGCAGCGGCACCAGCATCTCGAAGGCCGTGGAGCTCGTGCGCGGAATGGCCAGACACGGACCGATAGCCAGATACACCGCCGCGACAAAAAACTCGCCAAACTTGGGGTGCACACGACCGGCAAGCTCGCGCGCCGTTCCGGCAAGTGCCACGGCGATAAAGCCCATGACGGGAAGGCCGATGGCGGCAATCAGAAAGCCGAGCATGGCGAGCGGCGTGGCAGAGCCCGCCTGCAGCGCCAGCAGCGGCGGAATAATGAGGTTGCCGGCGCCAAAGAGCATCGAGAACAGGGCGATGCCGACGGTGAGGACATGGTCGGAGCGCAGACCGCGCGGGGCGGATGATGCCATAGGACCACCTTTCGGGTCGAAACAAAACGGGACGGGCAAAAGACCCGTCCCACAAGTATATACGCTTTAGCAGGCTAAATCGTGCAGAGCGTCAATCGCGGTGTCGACTTCCTCGTCCGTGTTGAAATACCCAAACGAGAAGCGAACGACACCCTGGCGCTCGGTCCCCAGTGCGCGGTGCATGAGCGGAGCGCAGTGGGCGCCGGGGCGCGTCGCAATCCCCCACCCTTGCATGAGCGCGTCCGAGACCTCGGCCGAATCGATATCGCCCACGTTAAGCGAAACGATCGCCGAGCGCACGGGCTGGTCAAACGCACCGTAGAGCGCAATGCCGGGAATGTCGCGAACGCCGGCGAGGAAGCGCTCGGCAAGCGCACGTTCGCGTGCCGCAATCGCCTCTACCCCGCCCTGGGCCTCGATAACGTCGAGGCCGGCGGAAAGGCCGGCGATACCGTGACCGTTGAGCGTGCCCGCCTCAAGACGCGTGGGCCACTCTTGCGGCTGCAGCGCATCGAAGCTGCGCACGCCCGTGCCACCCATGGCCCAAGGAGCCACGTCAATGCCTTCCGCCACGGCTAGGCCACCGGTCCCCTGCGGGCCCATGAGCCCCTTGTGGCCGGTAAAGCACACCACGTCGAGCCCCATGACCTGCATATCGATATGCGCCGTGCCGGCAGACTGCGAGGCATCGACGATTACAAGCGCGCCGGCCGCATGGGCCATGGCAGCCACGCGTGCAATGTCGACCGCGTTGCCGGTCACATTGGAGGCGTGTGTCACCACCACGGCACGCGTGCCCGGCGTGACCAGCTGCTCGAGCTCGTCGTAGTCGAGCACGCCGTTCGCGTCGCAGCCCGCATGCTCAACAGTCACGCCCTGCTCTGCCGCCAGGCGGTTGAGCGGACGCAGCACGGAGTTGTGTTCGAGCACCGTCGTGACCACACGATCGCCGGGGCGCACCACGCCGTTGATGGCGGTGTTGAGCGCCGCCGTGGAGTTGGGCGTAAAACAAATATGGTCCACCCGCGGGCAGCCCAGCAAGCGCGCAAGCTTGGTGCGGCAGCTGTGGATGGTGCGCGCCGCGTCGAGCGCACCCGACGTGGCGCCTCGCCCAGCATTGCCGAGCGAGCACATCGCCTGCACCACGGCATCGATGACCGCCTGAGGTTTGTGCATGGTCGTCGCCGCGTTATCCAGGTAGATCATCGCACGACCTCCCACATATCGATCACAGTAAAGCCCTCGGTGGGAACGTCCGCCGCGGCAAGCTCGCTTCGCAGCAGTGGTTCATTTTCAGGCAGGGCTTTCCATGCCAGGCCGCAGCCGGCAGCAACCTCTCCGGGTACGGGAATCGTTCGCCCGGGAAGGCCACGCTCACGGCACAGAGACTCGCAGCCCATGGCGGCCGCCGTGGTGGGAAACGTGATGACAAGCGCCGGGCGCTTTTCTCTCATGGCAATCCCACCCAGGCGCTACGGACGCACGACGCGGCCGGCCTGCTCCATCTTTTCGACGATCACGTACATGTTCGTGACATCGCCCACGGCAAGCTGGTCCTTAATGCCAAAGTGGTCGAGGCAGGTGCCGCAGGTAAGGATCTCGACACCCTGCTCGGCCAGGCCCTTGAGGTCGTCAAGCACCGGCGACCCCTCGACGGTGAGTTTGGCGCCGCCGTTGTAGAAGAGCATCGTGGCGGGCAGTTCCTCCTGCTGCGTCACGGCAAAGATAAAGGCCTTCATGAGCTTGTGGCCCAGCTCATCGTCGCCGCGACCCATGCAATCGGTGTAGACGGCCACGACCAGCTTGCCCTTGCCGGCGCTGGCGTCGCAGAAAGCGGCGCCGTCCTGCTCAGGATCGGCCACGGCAACGGCGCCGGCGGTCGCCACGATCACGTGCCACTCGGCATCGGCGACCTTCTCGACCGAGGCCGTGCAGCCCTTTTCCTGTGCCATCTTGGAGATGTTCTTGACGGCCGTCTCGTTGTCGACCGAGGTCACGACAACACCCTCGCCATCAAGCTGCTTCAGAGCTTTGAGCGTCTTGACGACGGGCAGCGGGCAGGCATCGCCCATGGCATTGACTTCAATTTTGGTAGACATAGCAAATCCTTTCAAAAGGGACCGCCCAGAACAGTAGACGGTCGCATAAACGGTTTTCCTTAATGCACAACGTGAACGGCAGGACCACCCGGCACCGCCTCGCACACGCGGCCGATTGTGGCGGCAACGCGACCTTCGGCATGCAGGCGGCGGGCGAGCTCATCCACATCGGCAGCAGGCGCTGCGATGAGCAGGCCGCCCGAGGTCTGCGGATCGTACAGCGCATCCAGCATTCCCGGCTCCAGGTCATCGTCGGCCGCCACGCGCGGGCCAAAGAAATCCTGGTTGCGGTAGGCGCCGGCAGGGATAATGCCCAGACGCGCCATATTGAGCACCTGGTCAAAGAGCGGCACCGCCCCCGACGCGAGCTCAATCTGCACGCCCGAGCCCTCGGCCATCTCGCACGCATGCCCGATCAGGCCAAAGCCCGTGACATCGGTGCAGCCGTGAAGCTCGAGTCCCTCGGCCAGGCGAATCGGGGCCTCGTTGAGGGTGCGCATCGAGTCAAACATGGCTGCGGCCTCGTCCTGCTCGATGAGCACGCCCTTAATGGCCGTGGTGATAATGCCCGAGCCGATCGCCTTGGTCAGCAGTAGGACATCGCCCACGCGCGCACCGCTGTTGGCGAGCATGCGGTCGAGCGCGACAAAGCCACTCACGGACAGGCCGTACTTGGGCTCGTCGTCGTTGATGGTGTGGCCGCCCGCGATGGTGCAGCCAGCCTCGACGCACTTGTCGGCGCCACCCGCCAGAATCTCACCTGCGACCTCGACGCCCAGGCAACTGGGAATGCACAGCAGGTTCATGGCATGGCTCGGTCGTCCACCCATGGCATAAATGTCCGACAGCGAGTTGGCCGCCGCGATCTGACCAAACAGGAACGGGTCGTCGACCATCGGCGGGAAGAAGTCGACGGACTGCACGAGGCCCAGGTTTTCGCCAACACGAAAAACACTCGCATCGTCGGAGGTATCGAACCCCACGAGCAGGTTGTCGTTATGCACATTGGGTAAGTCGCCCAGGACCTGGGCGAGGGCTCCAGGAGCCAACTTAGCGGCTCAACCGCTCGCGGCAGTCATAGACGTGAGCTTAATCTGATCGTCAGCCATCGATACCTCCTCTCATCGGTCAATCATTTCCTCCCAGTATACGCATGAATGCAGGCCCACGGCCGATGCATTAATCGAGCGCCTGTGCGCGAATCGCCGCGCCGATGGCACCGGCAAAGCGAGCCTGGGGCGAGGTGGTCACCGGCGACCCCAGCAGCTCGCCCAACCGCTCCACCACGAAGGCGTTCTCGCACAGGCCACCGGTCAGGTAGTACGGGGCGCCCGCGGCCTGCCCGGCCATGGTCGCCACGCGCGAGACCACGCTGTCGATCACGCCACGTGCGATGTTCTCGCGCGGCTCACCGCGACCGATCAGGCTAATGACCTCACTTTCGGCAAACACCGTGCACATGCTGGAAATCTTGGTAGGCTCGCCGGAACGCGCCAGGTCGGCCATCTGCTGTTGAGAAATACCTAGGCGGTCGGCCATGATCTCCAAAAAGCGCCCCGTGCCGGCAGCGCACTTGTCGTTCATGGCAAACTTGGCCACGCGGCCATTTTTAAGCTGAATGACCTTGGTGTCCTGGCCGCCCACGTCAATCACCGTGCCGCGATCGCCAAACAGACGCACGGCAACGGCGCCGTGGCAGGTGATCTCGGTCACAACCTTGTGGGCGTATGGCACAGCCACGCGCCCGTAACCCGTGGCCACCACACGCGCAGAATCGGATGCAACGTCAAAGCCCGCCGCCGCGAGCGCCTCGCGCAACCTATCGGCGGCATCGACCGAGGAGAACCCGGTTGGCTGCACGCACGTCCACGCCACCGAACCCTCACCATCGACCACAGCAGCCTTAGCCGCCGTAGACCCGATATCGACCCCGATCCCTATCATGGCTCTCTCCTAATCCAAACATCAAAGACAGCGGCGCGTTCAGGCGCCTTAGCTCTAGGTTTCTCAGGTGCCGGAGGTTGCCCCGAAAGAGGAGCGCGGCGTACTTTGGTACGCAAGCGACGGTTTGAGGGGCAAGATCCGGTGCCTGGGGAAGCTAGAGGGTTTCGATGAAGGCGGCGATGCGGGTCTCGATTTGGCCCATGTCACCATTGCTGTAGTCGGTCTCGATCTTCATGTACGGAATACCCGCACCCTCGACGGCCTCCCGCATGCGGGCACTCTCCACGTTAAAGGTGTGGCACGCCTGGAGCACGTTCTCCACTACGCCATCGACGTGATACTTCTCGCACATGGCCAGCGTATTTTCCATACGGCCGTCGTTGGGCGTCATGACCGAGCAGTTGATATCCAGGTAGCGGTCGGCGATGGCGCGCAGGATGTCGGGAGCCTCCGGATCAATCATCATGGCCGCCGTGCGCTCGCCCGAGCAGTCGTCCATGCACACGACCACACCGCCGTTGGACTCGATGGTGCGACCGATCTTGTTGATTACGCCGCCCACCGGGCAACCGGTGATCAGGATGCGCTTGGCATCCGCCGCAACCGGGTGCTCGCCGGCCTCGTAGGCCTCGCGCAGGTTAGCGACCTTTTGCTCCAGCTGCTGCGTATAGGCCTCGATATCAAAGCTGAACGTACCGGCAAACATGGTGCTCATCAGATCGACGCCGCTCATGGCCGCCGGCTGGTTGGCCTGCAGCGCAAACATCTCGAGCTGGGCCGCACGCAGGCGATTGCGACGACGGGCAGCAGCGCGTAGGTCGCCGTCGGTAATCGTAATGTCGTAGAAGTTCTCGAGCTCCTCCTTGAGCAGACGGCACTCCTCGTACCAGCCCTCGCGCTCGTAGGCGCGGTCGCGGCCCTGCGGTAGGTGCAGAATGTGCGTGCGCTTGAGCTCGTTGAGCAGCTCGTACATCTTCTTCTTGCCGTCGCAGGTGGTCTCGCCGATGATCATGTCGCTAAAGTACGTAAACGGGCACTTTTGCGAATAGGCAAAACCATACGTCGACTTGATGAGCGGGCAGAGGTTTGCCGGCAGCACCTTCTCGGCCTCGGGAATCACCTCGTCGGACGTACCGCACAGAGCCACGCTCGAGGCGCCCGCGGCATCGATAATCTCGAGCGGCGTATAGCTGCACAAAAAGCCGACCAGGCGATTACCCGCCTGCTTGTAATCCTTAACGCGAATAAACGCCGCCTTGCGTTGTTCGTTAAACTCCTCAAACGTGCTGGGCAACGGCTGCTCAATATTTTCCGACATATAACTCCTAAACCTTTTAACCAACCAAGGAAGCGGCTTTCCCAGGTGCCCGAGGTTGCCGTGAAAGAGACGCGCCGCGTACTTTCGCACGCAAGCGACGGTTTGAACGGCAAGATCGGGTGCCTGGGAAAGCCGCCGGGACGGATAGCCCTAAATGGTTTCCAAGAAGGCCTCGATCCTGGTTTGCAGTTGGCCTGCATCCTCACCGGCGTAGTCGGTCGTGATGTGCATAAACGGAATGCCGGCTTCCTCGGCGGCCTTCTCCACGGCAAACGACTCCATCTCATAGAGCGTGCAGAACTGCAGGGCCACGTCGACGATGCCGTCGGCATGCAGGTCCTTGGCCATCTGGACAATGTCCTTCATACGCTGGTCGTTGGGCGTAAAGACGGCGCAGTTGATCTTAAAGTAGCGCTCGGCGATGGCATCGAGCATCTCGTCCACCGTCTCACCGGACTCGTCGACCAGGTCCTTGTAGTAGCGCGAGCCCGTGCAGGACTCCTCGCCTACCACAACGCCGCCGGCTTTCTCGATGAGGTTGAACAGCTTCCAGTTGGGCACGGCCATGGGCGTGCCGGTGTACAGGATGCGCTTGGTCCCCTTGGGCGCCACGCCCTCGCCAGCCTCGACACGCTGCTCGCACTCAGCCGCCATATCGTTGATGGCTCCGGTCAGACGCGGCGTGTCGTCCATAAAGGCGGCCTGAACGGTCAGTAGGCTGTCGAGACCGCTAATAGGTGCAGGGTCGGCAGCGCGCGTGGCAGCGAGGCGCTGCAGGGCGCGGCGCTTCTCATGGACGGCGTGGATGGCAGCCTTCAGACGCTCGGGCGTAATCTTGACGCCGCACTCTTCCTCGATCTTGGCGGCGAGTTTCTTGACCTCGGCCTTCCAGGTCACGAGCGTCGACTCGTCGTGCACGTTGGGAATATCCATGACGTACATGTTCTTTTGCGTTGCAAAGAACTCGTAGGCCTTCTTCTTGCCATCGCAGGTGTTCTCGCCTACCACTAGGTCACTCGACTCAATGTAGGGGCAGACCTCGCCCAGCTTAAAGCCGGCAAAGCTCTTGATAAGCGGACAGGTGTTGCGCGGCAGATGCTCCTCGACCTTGTCCGTTGCCCAATCGGCACCCGAGCACAGACCAACGGGAATGCCGTCACAGGCAAGCACGATCTCCTCGGGCACGTACACGCAGAACGAACCGACGATCTTGGTGGCCTCGCCGGCCTCCTTCTTGTCGAGCATCTCCTTAATACGGCCGCTGTGGATGTTGCTGGCCACAAAGTCCAGGTAGGACGTGGACTTGGGGCGATTGTTCTGCGTCAAGAACATATCGCCGTACATCTGGCCCACGGCGCCCAGCAGCATGTCGTGGTCGGCAAGATTCATGCCGAGGCTCTCCCACATCGGATGGAAATCAAATTCTTCAGCCATGACGGTTCCCCTCTCGAACCAAATATGAATAGCTACGGTATTGCTGCACGGTGGGTGGCGAAAACCCAGCCGCGCCTAAACCCGGAATTTTGGGGAACCTGCCTTGCGTTCGGTTATTTAGCTGTGTGTCGTCTCTCCCGGAGCCGTGAACATACCTGCTCATATGCGACTCCGAGCCATATACAGGGCGCGCGCGGCAACGCGGCGAATGTATGTCGTCTGCGGCATGTGCGCACCCTCCTTTACAAGTTGAGGTCAACTATATCAACGGTCATCTACCATGCGAACACCGTTGACAATCGTACGACAGCTGCGGGGTGCGAACACCTCGCTGTCTGATAAATAATTATCAGATTGATAAGATTTTGTCATATAGAAATCGGCGAGCGATAAAGCGGAAACAAAGCGGTCGAGGACTACCTCCTCGCCCGCATCGCCCACCGCATCAACGACAAACCAAATGGATCCTGCTGGCATCAAAATGCATGCGCAGCGTCTCGCCTGCTTGCGGCAGCTCGTCGACAGGCATGCCCACTTTGTTGACCTTCCACTGCAGGCGCGTCGGCGCGTCGGCGCGCGGCACGTCCAGCAGCACCAGGCGTTCAAAACGCGAATCGCTCACGCGGGCCACATGCAGATCGTAGCTGTTACGACCGCGCTCAGCGCGGTTGTCCACATGGAAGTAGCTCGCACGAATACCCAGGTACGCCACATTATCGGGAACCTCACGGCCCACGTTGAAGGTCATGCCCCAGTCCAGGGCTTCAACTTCCTGAAGCTCGATCTTGCGCGCGCGGCTCGTATTCTTGCAGCCCGTCAGACGCAGCGCAGCCAAGGTTTGCGGCCGGCGGACCACGTCCTCGACGGAGCCGATCTCCTCCACATGCCCGTTATGCATCACGCAAATGCGCTCGCACAGGCGGCATGCCTCGTCAATATCGTGGCTCACGTAGAGCACGGTACGGTTACAGACGTCGAACAGGTCGAGCATGTTCTGCTCAAGCGCGCTCTTGAGATACGCGTCGAGCGCGCTCATGGGCTCGTCGAACATAAAGATGCCGGGATGCGCCGCCACCATGCGGGCAAGCGCCACACGCTGCTGCTGGCCACCCGAGAGGCGCGCGGGATAGCGGTCGGCAAAGTCGGCCAGTCCAAAGATACTCAGGTAGCGCTCGGCAAGTTGCTTGCGCGCCGCAGCGTCGCCCGCATCCTTTACGCCGGCGCACACGTTATCGGCCACCGTCATGTTGGGAAACAGCTGATAGTTTTGGAACAGTAGGGCGCATTTTCGCTCCTGGGGCGACAGGTTAATGCCCGCGGCCGAGTCAAAAAAGGTCACGCCGTTGACGACGATCTTGCCCTCGTCGGGCGTCTCCACACCGGCAATGCAGCGCAGCGTGCAGCTCTTGCCGCAACCCGAGGCGCCCAGCAGCGCCACGCGCTCCTCGCCGGCCTCAAGCTGCATGTCGAGCACAAACCCGGAATAACGTTTCTTAATATCCAAAACGAGCGACATGGCTTATCGACCTCCCTTTGCGACCGTGTCATCGCGCATAAGCTCGGCCAACGCCTCGCGATCGATACGCAGCGCATCGCCGCCGACCGGGTCGAGCGAATCGCCCTGTCCGGCGAGATCTTTGGCCTGCTTGCGCTCTGCACGGGAGAGACCACGCTCGCGATACTTTTGCGAATGCGCCGTATACATGTTGATGAACAGAATGACCAGGAAGCTGAACGCAATTACGACCACGACCCAAAAGAGGGCCACCGACGTGTTGCCGCCCATCCACTCAAAGTAAATCGCAATGGGAATGGTCTGCGTAATGCCGGCATAGTTGCCTGCAAAGAACAGGGTGCAGCCAAACTCGCCCATCGCGCGGGCAAAGGCAAGCACCGCGCCGGCGGCAATCGAGGGCCAGCCAAGCGGCATCATAAGCTTGGTAAAGATGCGACGCTCGGACCATCCCAGGGTTCGCGCGGCATCGAGCATCTGCGTGTCAAGGCTCTCAAAGGCTCCGAGCGCCGTGCGGTAGACCAGCGGAAACGACACAACGACGGCCGAAATGACCGCCGCGGGCCAGGTAAAGACGATCGAGATGCCGTGTGCGATGAGCCACTGGCCCACCCCGGTCGAGCGGCCAAACAGCATGAGGAGCAGAAAGCCGCAGACCGTGGGCGGCAGCACCATAGGAATCGTAAAGACCGAATCGAGCAGGCCCTTGATGCGACTCGAGGTACCCATAGTCTTCCACGCGGCAAACAAGCCCAGCGCAAAGGAGATCAGCAGGGCAAGGCCGCTCGTTTTAATGGACACCCAAAACGGGCGATAGTCGATGTCGCCCAAAAAGGAAGCCAGAGAGGTCAACGGCCCTTGCTCATCCCGCAACACGACAGACGATGCCTCTACCATTTGAGCGCTATCAAGCCAACGCGCGCCGCCCTTGGCATCACCCGAGGCCGATGCAATCACCACATAGCGGTCCCCATCCGCACCACGCACATCAAAGCCATAGGTATACCCGCCGGCATTAAACGTTGTTTCCGCCGTGACATACCAAGGAAGATCCACGTCCCCCAGCCGCGCACCTCCCATGCAGTTTGCGCTGTCGAGCTCACAGACGAGGGCCTTGAGACCCAATACGCACTCGTTATCCTGCGGATCCAATCCGTACTTCTCGACCGCCTTGGGCGATATCCACACCACAACGCGATCGGCAGCAGGCGCCACTACAAGGTCCACGTCCTCGTCAACGGGAAACCGGTAGCCCTCTGGCTGGCCCTCCATGGCACGAGCGGTCCCCTTGGCCAACCGCTCAAAACCCTCGATTCCATAGGGAAGCCCATGAGCGGTCGCAGCAACCTGGGCCCCGTCCTCAGCGTCCCCAGCAAACGCAAATCCCGGCACCCAGCAAAGCGCGAAGGTCAAAGCACAGGCGACAAGCATGCGGAATCTTTTAAGCACGAAAAGCTCCAAGCGAATACAAGGACGGAGTGAAACACAAAACGATGGGATTATCGCGCCAAGCCGCACTACTCGGAAAGCTCAAAGCCGTACTTAGCCCAAATCTTCTGAGCCTTCTTGTTGGACAGGCAAAAGTCGATAAACGCCTTGGCCTCGTCGGCGTGCTCGGAGCTCTCGGCAACGGCGCCCGGGTACACGATGGGCTTGTGCGAATCCTCGGGGCACACGAAGGCCTCCTCGATGCCGTCATAGCGGAAGATATCGGAGCTGTAGACAAAACCGGCCACGCAGTCGCCCGTAGAGACGTAAGACGCAGCGGTGCCGACCTTGTCGGCCAGGGCCACCTTGTCGGCAAGCTCGGGTGCATACTCGCCGTCGTCGCCCTCGGTGCCGGTGTAGAGACCCACAGAAGCTAAGGCCTGGTTGGCGTACTTGCCGGCGGGGACGGTCTTGGCGTCGCCAATGGCGATCTTGCCGTCCAGGTTCGCGACGTCGGCGATGGCCTCGACCTTGGTGCCGGAGCCCTCGGCACGAATAATCACGAGGTCGTTGACGAACATGTCCTCACGCGTGTCGGCGTCGACGAGCTCAGCGGTCTCAGCGTCATCCATGGTGCCCTTGGAAGCAGTGATGAGCACGTCGGCCGTGGCGCCGGCACGCATCTGCTCGACGAGGTCGCCGGAGGCCTTAAACTGCGTGTCGGCAAAGGTGGTACCGGTCTGATCGGTGTAGAGCTTCTGAACCTCGGGCAGAGCTTTCTCGAGCGAGTTGGCGGCAAATACCTGCAGCTCGACAGCTTTCTTGGACGAAATCTTGGCGGAGCCGGCATCGGAACCGGTCGACTCAGGCTCCTTGTTGCCGGAGCAGCCGGCAAGCCCAAGACCGGCAGCGGCGACAGCAGAAAGCGAGACGAATCCGCGGCGAGAAACCATATCGAACATGTTCAACCCTTTCGAAGACTACACCCGGGCGCCCCGCCGCGAGCTTTGTTCTGTTACTAGATTATACTTTCACGCGAATAATGTTTATGATGAATAGCTCTCGCCCGATAATTTTCTTTTACCAATAACCGCGAGACGGCCCGCACCGTCGCTGCATAAAAAAGGCGGAGCAGCCCGTAGGGTTACTCCGCCGCAGGTAGTGCGCTTATTTGGCATGCCCGCCGCCCGCCGTCATTTGGGCCGCATGCTCCAGCTGATCGCTCACGGCCTCCCAGCTTTCGCGGGCCGCTTTCGTGGATCCCGGAAAGTTGATGACAAGCGTATACCCACGCTGCATGCACACGGCGCGCGAGAGCATGGCGCGGCGCGTCTTGGTCATGGAGTACGCACGGATTGCCTCTGCAATACCCGGCACATCGCGCTCGCAGACGGCACGCGTCGCCTCGGGCGTCACATCGCGCATCGAAAGCCCCGTGCCGCCGCAGGTGAGCACGACATTGGCGTGGCACTCATCGGCGGCTTCCACAATGGCATCACCGATCTCGCTGACGTCGTCGCGCACGACCACATGCGAGGCGACCGTCCAGCCCTGCGCCTCGATAAGTTCCTCGAGTGCGGCTCCAGCCTCGTCCTGGGCAAGATCGCGCGTATCCGAGCACATCACGAT
Organism: uncultured bacterium; assembly: GCA_905214385.1. Classification (GTDB taxonomy): domain Bacteria; phylum Actinomycetota; class Coriobacteriia; order Coriobacteriales; family Coriobacteriaceae; genus Collinsella. The sequence continues at coordinate 65,538 of CAJMMF010000001.1, read as the reverse complement.
CGATATCTTCAGCTCCATAGCATTCCTCCTACAGCACGGTGCCCTCGGGCAGATCGACTCGGACGACATCCACGACGTCGCCCGGCTCAAGATCGCACGGACCCTCGTTGATGCGCAACAGGCAGTTCGCACGCTGCATGGTTCCGAGCAGCGCCGAGTTCTGGCTGTGCGCCTCGGTGACCGTAAGCTCACCCGTCTGCGCATCGCGCGCAACCGTGGCGCGATCATAGAAGCGTCGGTCCTGTCGCTTCTTCACGCCGTGGATAAGAACCGCCTGCTGCACGGGACGCGCACCCTCGGCAAAGCCGCGCATCTTGCGAATCGCCGGGCGGGCGAGCATCTCAAAGCCCACATAGGCCGCCGCGGGGTTGCCCGAAAGCCCCAGATAGGGCTTGCCGCCGAGCAGGCCAAACGTAATGGCCTTGCCGGGACGCAACGAAATGCGATCGAACAGCACCTCACCCTCGCGCCGAACCAGCGCCGTCACGTAGTCGTAGTCGCCAGCCGAGGCGCCACCGCTCGTAATGACAAAATCGCACTCTTGCGCGGCGCGGTGCACCAGCTCGGCAATCGCCCGCTCGTCGTCGGGCGCAATGCCGTAGAACACCGGGTCGGCCCCAGCATCGAGTGCCTCGGCCATTAACGCCGAGGAATTGGAATCGCGAATCTGCCCACGCGCCGGCAGTTGGCCGGGCGCGACCAGCTCCGTGCCCAGCGAGATAACGCCCACACGCGGGGCGGCGTGCACTCTAACGTTCGCGTAACCGGCGCTCGCCAGCAAACCGGCGCCGGCCGGGGCCACAACCTCGCCAGCGTGCATCACAACATCGCCGGCATGGGCCTCCTCGCCTGCAGCTCGAACGTTCTCCCCCACCTTAGCCGGTGCCGAGAAGCTCACGTGTGAGCCCTCGTTGCCGTCGCCGTCGAGCACCTCGACGACCTCGTATTTCACAACGGCATCCGCACCTTCGGGCACCGGTGCACCCGTCATAATACGGACGGTCTCGCCCGCGCCAATCGCGCCCTCAAACACATGGCCCGCCGCCTCGTGCCCCACGACGGAAAGCGTCACGGGCGTATCGGAGGACGCTTTGGCGAGGTCGTCGGCACGCACGGCATATCCATCCATGGCGCTGTTGGCAAACGGCGAGATATCGATATCGGCCGTGGCATCCTCAGCCAGGGGAAGACCGGCCGCCTGCCAAACCGGGATCTCGACGAGCTCGGTCCTGCGCACCTGCGAAAGGACGATTGCCTGCGCGTCCTCCAGCGGGATGAGCGTCTTAGCCATATACACCTCTTACATGCCACGGCGCGCAACAGTGGCGCCGATTCTTTATGTTTGGTTCAGTATAATCCCCCGGTGCCCGCTCAAGACATGGCCCGCAACGGCAAATACACCTGTCGGCCATGCGCCTTTCGTAACAGAACCGAAACCTGTCAATTGCCTTAAGGCACGGGGTGCCGTCTTATAATGCATGCATCGCAACAAAAAAGAGGACGTTATGGCTTTTATCGATAAACGTGAAAATACACTCGACCCGTCTGATGACACCCGTCAGGACACAGACGGCAGGTCCTTCTCTCCGGCCGACTTGATCATCAGCGGTCGCAACCAGCTCACCCGCTCCGAACAGCTCTTGGCCGCCGACACGCGCCGCAATGCCCACAACATGCTCGCGAGCGCCAAGCTGCTCGCGCTCGTCGTTGTCGTTTCGCTCGCCATGGGCGTTGCCGCTTGGGCGTTTTTGGCCTCACTGGATATTGCGACCGATTATCGCGAGAGCCATGCGTGGATCTACGCCCTGCTCCCCGTCGTGGGCGTGGCCACCGCGTGGGTCTACAAGAACCACGGTCTCGCCGCCAAACGCGGCAACAATTTGGTCATCGACTCTGCCCTGGGCACACGACTCATCCATGCGCGCATGGCCATCCTCACGTTTGTGTGCTCCACGCTCACGCATCTGACGGGCGGCTCGGCTGGCCGCGAGGGCGCCGCGGTGCAGATCGGCGGTACCATCGCCAGCAATGTCTCGAGCCTTGCCCATCTCAAAAAGCACGACCACCACGACCTCATGCTCGCCGGTATCTCGTCTGCCTTTGGCGCCGTGTTCGGATCACCTCTCGCCGGGGCTTTCTTTGGTATGGAGATGTGCTTTATCGGCAAAATCGACTACACCGCGGGCCTCTACTGCCTCGTCGCCTCGTTTACCGGCTACTTTACGTCGCTTGCCTTGGGAACCGAGTACGAGGCGAATGTCATCGCCAGCGTTCCCAACATGACACCACGGACGGTTGCCATCGTTGTTATCAGCGCCATTATCTTTGGTCTCACCGCGCGCCTCTTTGCGTGGTCGGTTCGAACCGTCAAGAACCTGTACGGTCGCTTTATCACCAATTACCTCATTCGCGCACTTATAGGCGCACTCGTGGTTTTGGCCGCCTATGCCCTCCTCGACGCCTGGGACTACGCCGGCCTTTCCACGTGGCTTTCCGGCGCCGGATTTGCAGGCAACACCACCCTGGCGGACGCAGCCATCAAGTTGGTCGTCACAGCGCTTACCCTGGGCGCGGGCTTCCAAGGCGGCGAGGTCACGCCCCTGTTTGGCATCGGTGCGGCACTCGGTGGCTGGATCGGTTGCCTTACCGGGCTTGACCCCAGTTTTCTGGCGGCTCTCGGCATGCTCGGCGTGTTCTGCTCCGGCCTCAACGTGCCCATCACCACCTGCATGATGGCCATCGACCTGTTCCACGGCACGGCCGCCGGGTTCTTTGTCATCGTGGCCTTTATCAGCTACCTAACCGGCGGACACCGCGGCGTGTACCCCGCCCAGCGCATCATCTCACCCAAGCGCCGTTCGCTTATTGTGGATGAGGGCGGTACGGTAGCGGATGCTATCGAGCGCCACAACGACCTGATAGAGTAGATGTAATAATCGCCGTGCAGCCACAATCGGGGGCAATTCGACCTGAGCGCGACCGCACTGTCATGCCACACGCCGGGAGTCGCCCCATGCACGCAACTGATTTTGGTCGCACGCTCATCATCGCCAACCCAGCCGCCCAGTCGGGCGCGGCACGCGAAGTTGCCGAGCGCCTGCAACGCTTTTTGGACATGACTGCACGCGCATCCCAGTTTGACCTGGTGTTGACCGAGCGTACGGGACACGCCAAGGAGCTGGCAGCGCAGGCTCAGGGCTATCGCACCGTTATCGCCCTTGGCGGCGACGGCGTGATTCACGAGGTCGTCAACGGGCTTATGACGCAAAAGGAGGACGCCCGCCCCGCTCTTGCCGTCCTGCCCGTGGGCTCCGGAAACGATTTTGCCCAGACGCTCGGCATCGACGATTTCTCCGGCAAGGATTTTGGCGCGCTGCTCACCTGCGAGCTGCAGCGTCAGGATATCGGACGCATTCGCTCGTGGAGCCCTGCGAGCGGCAGCGGCGAGGCTACCGTTGAGTACTACGACCAGACGCTCTCGGTCGGCATCGACGCTGCCATCGGCCTGGGCACCACCGAACTGCGCAAAAAGACCGGCTTGACGGGCGCGCCGCTCTACACCCTTTCGGGACTTGAGCAGTTTGGCCTGCGCTACCGCAACTACCCCATGACAGTCAGCTTTGACGGCGCGCCCGCCGAGCGCGTGAGGGCGATCATCATGGCAATTCAGCTGGGCCCCACCTATGGCTCGGGCTATCGCATCTGTCCCGATGCCGATCCCTGCGACGGCATACTCGACGTCTGCTACGCCTGCGGCCCCGTCCCACGCGCGGTTGCCCTGCCAATGTTCCTTTCGGCCAAAGACGGCCACCATACCAAACTGCCGCCGATTCGCATGCGCCGCTGCCGCCATGCCGAGCTAACTTTTGAGGAGCCCGACTACCCCATCCAGGCCGACGGCGAGCCCGTTGTCGCCTCGCGCATCGAGGTCGACATCCTACCCGGCGCCCTCCAAGTCTGGCACCCAACCCGCTAACCCCACCTAAGTTGCAGTGAAATAGGGACTGTTTATGCAGCTAAAGCCGCGAAACAGTCCCTATTTCACCGCAACTTATTGAGAAGATCATTCCTCCCCGCCCGGCTTGCGACGGTTGGCCTTTTTAATCGCGTTGAAGTGCTTGTCATTGAGCCTGCGCTGGCGAGAGCGCAGAGGCACCTTAGTCTTTACGCGTCGGCGCGGTGGACGCCCGCGACGCTCCAGCTCAGCGCGCAGCTTACGCAGACAGCTCGCGCGATTCTGAAACTGACTACGGCTCTCGCGCGCCGTCACGACAATCCCCGTGGGCCCATGCTTCATACGCACCGCCGAGTCCGTCGTGTTCACGCCCTGCCCGCCCGGACCCGTCGCGCGAAACACCTGCACCTCGCAATCGCGCGCCAACTCCTCGACCGACATCTCGGCATAGCGCGCATATTCGCGCCATCCCATCTTGTTCTCATCCATATCAACACCTCCCCTCATACAAAAAATGTGACAAAGGGACGGTCCCTTTGTCACATCGCATACCAATCGCTTGTGTTGCGCGCTTAGGCGAAGGTGATCTCGCCGGTCTCGCAGTCCATATCGGCGATACGGGCCAGGCTCTCAACGCGGAAGCCGCGCTCGCGGAGCTTATCACCGCCGCCCTGGAAGCCCTTCTCCACCGCAATGCCAATACCGGACACCTCGGCACCCGCAGCCTCGCAGATCTTGATAAGACCCTCGAGCGCGCAGCCGTTGGCCAGGAAGTCGTCGATGATCAGGACCTTGTCGCCCTCGGACAGGAAGCGCTTGCCCACGATGACCGGATACTCCTTCTGCTTGGTAAAGGAGTAGATGGTCGTAGCATACTGCTCGCCGTCGAGGTTGATGGACTGTGCCTTCTTGGCAAAGACAACCGGCACGCCACCAAAATGCTGGGCTGCGATGCAAGCCATACCAATGCCCGAAGCCTCGATCGTCAGAATCTTGTTGATCTCGACATCCTTGAACAGACGGGCCCACTCAGCGCCCATGTGGTCGAACAGCTCAACGTCGCACTGGTGGTTGAGGAAGGCATCAACCTTAAGGACGTTACCGGCCTTTACGATGCCGTCATGGCGAATACGATCCTCAAGCTCCTGCATGGCGCAACCCCTTCTCGCGGCAACGATGCCGCGCGATTAATAAACGTTGTTCGATAGTCTACCACGGACCAACCCCCGCCCGCCCCACAAGCCGCATCGCACCACAAACCGGTCTTTTTGGGACGGCGCGAATCGTGGCAGACAGTCTCTCAACACACTAATGACGGGCGCGCATCCTCACCAAACGCACCATGGCGAGCGCAAAACCCACAGCGGCCACAGCCATGAGCACATAGAACACCGAGCGAAAGCCGAACAGGAACACATCCGGACAGCCTGCAACGAAACTGGTCACGGACTCGCCCATCGCCACGCTCATCTGCCCATACAGGATATGCGATGCCGCTGTAATGCCCACTGCCATACCCGCATAGCGCGCCAGGCTACCCAGGCTGCCCGCAAAGCCGAGCGCTTCGCGCGGAGCCGAGCCCATATACAGCGAGTTATTGGGGCTCTGGAAAATCGACGTACCGCACGACATAAACGCGACGCAGCACACGATCACAGGGATGGAAGAGTGCTCGTCGAGCGTACTTACCGCAAAAAGACCGCATACGTACACGCCTAGGCCGACCGCCGTGGGGCCCTCGCAGCCAACACGGTCCGAAACCGTACCCGAAAGCGGGCCGATAAAGGCATTCACCATCGGCAGCGCCAAAAAGAGCAATCCGGAAATGTCGGAACCAAAGCCGTGGGCGTCCTGAAAATAGAACGGCAGGATAAACTCTGATGCGCCAATACCAACGAACACGATGAGCATGCAGGCGAGGTTGATGGTGAAGGCCGAATTTGCAAAGCAGCGACGAGCGGCCTCGATCAGGGACATGGGGCGCTCGTCAGCCTCCGGCTTAACATGCGGCAGCGTATAGAGCCCCACGATAAATGAGATGACGCCAATGGGCAGGTTGATGAGGAAGATACTCTCCCAGGGAAAGCTTGCCACCAGCATGCCGCCCAGCACGGGGCCACACATCATGCCGAGGGCCACGAAGGTCGCGAGAATACCCATGGCACGACCTCGTTCGCGCGCCGGAAACGACTCGGTAATGATACCCATGTTGTTGGCCATGGCCGCCGCGCAACCGACGCCCTGAACGATGCGTGCCAGGATAAGAACCTCGAGCGAGGCCGAAAGGCCGCACAGCAGCGAACCGACCGAAAAGACGATGACGCCCAGCTGGAACACATTCACCTTGCCGCGCACGTCGCCCAGACGGCCAAACGGCAACATAGCCACGCACGTCGCAAGCAGATACACAGAGCTTACCAGCTGAATGCGATCGAGGCCCACACCCAGCTCTTTTTGCATCACGGGCAGCGCCACGGTCACGACGGTCGAATCCAGACACACCATAAACGTCATGATGAGCACGGTAAACAGAATCGCCCATTTGTTCTTGCCATGGGTATCGCCCTCAAGGGCAATGTGCTCGCGGCGCAGCTGCTCTGCAGTTTTCTCCATATCCATCCTTTCGAGTGGTGCAACGCAAAAACGGGGCCCCAATCGCCTGCGAACAGTCGCGATTGGGGTCCCGCCTACGGAATCGGAACTATATGTCACCGGAACCCCAAGAGGCTCCGTCGCTTCATACGAGAAGCTAGCCTAGCACTGCTCGAGCGCCTGCTCAAGGTCGGCAATCAGATCGGCCGTGTCCTCGAGGCCGCACGACAGGCGCACCATGTCGGCGGAGATGCCGCAGGCGATGAGCTCCTCATCGTTCATCTGACGGTGCGTGGCGTTAGCGGGATGCAGGCAGCAGGTGCGAGCATCGGCCACATGCGTGGCGATCTGGGCGAGTTTAAGGCTCTTCATAAAGGTCTCGGCCGCCGCGCGACCACCGTTAAAGCCAAAGCTCACGACGCCGCAGGTACCGTTGGGCATGTACTTCTGAGCCAGGTCATAGTACTTATCGCCCTCCAGGCCCGGATAGCTCACAAAGCGCACCTTGGGATGGCTCTGCAGGAACTTAGCAACGGCCAGGCCGTTCTCACAATGACGCGGCATACGCACATGCAGGCTCTCGAGCGAGCTATTCAGGAAAAACGCCGCCTGCGGGTTCTGCATGGGGCCGAGGTCGCGCATGAGCTGAGCGGTTGCCTTGGTAATGAAGGCACCCTCGCGACCGAACTTCTCGGCATAGGTCACGCCGTGATAGCTCTCGTCGGGCGTGGTGAGACCCGGGAACTTGTCTGCATGGGCCATCCAGTCAAACTGGCCGTGGTCGACGATCACGCCACCCAGGTAGGCCGCATGCCCATCCATGTACTTGGTGGTAGAGTGCGTGACGATGTCGGCGCCCCACTCAAAGGGACGGCACATCACGGGCGTCGGGAAGGTGTTGTCGACCATCAGCGGCACGCCGTGGTCATGCGCGGCCTTGGCAAAGCGCTCAATATCGAGCACGGCAAGGGCGGGGTTGGCAATCGTCTCGCCAAAGACGAGCTTGGTATTGGGCTCAAAGGCTGCCTCCAGCTCCTCATCGGTGCAGTCGGGGGCGACAAACGTGCAAGCCACGCCCATGCGGCCCATGGTGTGGGCGAGCAGGTTATACGTACCGCCGTAGATAGCAGAGCTCGCGACCACGTGATCACCGGCACCGGCCACGTTAAAGATCGCGAGGAAGTTCGCGGCCATGCCCGAACTCGTGAGCATCGCAGCGGTGCCGCCCTCCATCTCGCAGATCTTGGCGGCAACCAGATCGCACGTGGGATTCTGCAGACGGCTGTAGAAGTAGCCCGACTCCTCTAGGTCAAACAGCTTGCCCATGTGCTCGGACGTGTCGTATTTCCACGTGGTGGACTGGTAGATGGGCACCTGGCGCGGCTCCGCATCGCCCGGATGATAGCCGCCCTGAACACATGTAGTTCCGATGGTCTGCTCGCTCATATCCAACTCCCTTACTTGGGTTTTGTTTTTATTCGGTTCACGATACCGCTACCCCGCACCCCTCTCAACCCATCCCCAAGGTAGGTTAAGGGACAAATTGATCAGAGGTATTTATCTCAAGCCTTGGGCATTTGCTCGATAGATAAAAACGAGGCATACATGAAGCTCTCGATGATTACATGCCCCGTCACGGGTACCATAGGCGGGTACACCGTAACCAAGGAGACAACGATGAAGCAAATCGATACGGCCCAGCTCGACATCACCGCCTGTCAGGCTCAGGCTGCCGAATACCACGCCCGTGGCTTTAACTGCGCCCAGGCCGTCGCCTGCACGCTCGCGCCCGCTGTCGGGCTCGACCCCCAGGTCGCCTTTACCCTCACCGAGGGCTTTGGCGCCGGCATGGGCGGTATGACCGGGACCTGCGGCGCCATCTCGGGCGCCGTGGCCATCATGGGCTTTGTAATGAGCGATGGCATGGAAAACCCGAAGACCAAGGGCCAGACCTACAAGCTGTCGCGCGAGATTGCCAAGCGCTTTGGCGAGAAGAACACGACGACCGTCTGCGGCACGCTCAAGGGCATCGGATCGGACAAGGGTCCGCTCCGCAGCTGTCCCGGTTGCATCGACGATGCCGTCGAAATCGCCTGTGATGTACTAAAGCAGCTCGCCGAGTAAACGGCAGCGACATAAAACGACGGTCGGTGTGCTTGGGATCCGTCCAAAAGCACGCCGGCCGTCGCCGTTAGAACTCGGCAAATTCGGGAGTGCTGACCTCAATCTCTTCGCGCCCCGCCATAAGCTCGCGCATCTTAGCGCAAAACGACTCCTGCTCCCCCGCCTTAAACACCAAATGAAGTGTCACGGCATCCGCGTACTCGGTATCCGAAACCTTGGCACCGGAATCCTGGGCCAAGCGAAGCACCTGCTCATACTGCGGATAGGCCACATGCACGTCAACAGGCACGACACTCGTCATCTCGACGATCTGCCCGGCCTCCTGAGCCGCGGCCACCGCCGCTTGCGTCGCCGCAGTATAGGCGCGAACCAGGCCGCCCGGCCCCAACAGCGTGCCGCCAAAATAGCGCGTCACTACGCAGCAAACATTTTTGAGCTCCGCACCGCGCAACACCTCGAGCGTCGGCATACCGCTCGTGCGGCTCGGCTCACCATCATCGCTCTGGCGCTCGCGTCCATCGACCAAAATCCACGCGGGAACATTGTGTCGAGCGTCGTAATGACGCTTGCGAACCATCTCGATAAAGGCATTCGCCTCGTCCTCGGACTCAATATGGACCAGCTGGGCAATAAACCGGCTCTTGCGGTCCACAAACTCGCCCGAAGCCTCAATATTCGATTGCAGAGTAAAATAGCTGTCCAACAAAGCCCCTCAACAAAATAAAGCGCAGCAACAAACAGCCTCAATAATACGATAACCCTAGTAAAAAGAATGACAACGCCGATGATTCCGTCAACGAAAGCGAGAACCCGTCAGCGCGAGCAAGGTGCCTTGAAAGCCGAGGGCATTGACCTTATGGTCATGCCCGAAGGCTTGAAAGGCAGATTGCCGCGCTGACGGGTTCGCAGCGTCAACAAAGTGCCAAGTGGGCCGATAAGCCGGGTTCTGTCGTGAACGGTCATTTATCTTGTCTGCACGTTACCATGCAGCTCCACGCACGCTACCCGAACGCGGACCGGGCCGGCCCATAGCGTTCCTATTCGCGCTTGCTCCGGATGGGGCTTGCCAAGCCGCCGTGTTGCCACGACGCTGGTGGTCTCTTACACCACCGTTTCAGCTTTTCCCTTTACGCCTTGCGGCGCAGGTGGGAGTCTTCTTTTCTGCGGCGCTTTCCGTCGGATCACTCCGCCCGGCCGTTAGCCGGCATCCCGCCCTCTGGAGCCCGGACTTTCCTCACGCGTACCGCAAGCAGCACATCGCGCGACCGTCTGGCCCACTCAGCAGTGCAAGAGTGTAGCACACCGTTACCGCAGGCAATGGCACAACGCAAACGCTCGACACGATAAACCAAGAACCGCCATGCGCTACAATGGTCCTGTCGATGGGCAACGTCGTCAGTCGAGACGCGACCGCGCTCCGCACCCCTCCGTCTACTCGGTGTGTTCCCGCCTCCTCCCCGAGGCGGGATGTCGGCTTTTTTTCATGCACCGACAATCCAATAGCCTGTGGACAGCCCGGCAGCATTGCGCATCTCGGCGCCAAATGCAAAAAGGGACCCGTCCATTACGGACGGATCCCTTAAAACAAGTGATCGTCAAACCGAATTACTCGGCGTCGGTCTCCTCGTCCTTCTTCTCGGAAGGCAGCGGGGTAACCTCGATCTCGACGCCCAGAGTCTCAGCAGCAGACTTCATGGACAGGGAGATACGACGACGGTCGAGATCGATCTCCATGACCTTAACCTGAACCTTGTCGCCCACGTGGGTGACCTGAGAAGGCTGATCGACGTGCTTGTTGGCCATCTCGGAGATGTGCACCAGGCCCTCGATGCCCTCGCCCAGGTCGACGAAAGCGCCGAACGGAACAAGCTTGGTCACAGTGCCCTCGACGATAGCGCCGACGGGGTACTTCTTGACCAGTGCGCGCCACGGATCCTCGGTGGTCTGCTTGAGACCCAGGGAGATGCGCTCGCGGTTGAGATCGACGTCGAGAACCTCGACCTCGACCTCCTGGCCGACCTTGACAACCTCGGAAGGATGGTTGACGTGGTTCCAGGAGAGCTCGGAGATGTGGATGAGACCGTCGATGCCGCCGAGGTCGACGAAGGCGCCGAAGTCGACGATGGAGGAAACAGTGCCCTGGAGACGCATGCCAGACTTGAGCTTGGACAGGATCTCGGAGCGCTCGGCCTTACGGGACTCCTCGAGCACGACGCGACGGGAGAGGACGACGTTGTTGCGGTTGCGGTCCATCTCGATGACGCGGGCCTCGATGCGGGTACCCATGTAGGAGGTGAGGTCCTTGACGCGACGGAGGTCGACGAGGGAAGCGGGCAGGAAGCCACGCAGGCCGATGTTGAGGATCAGGCCGCCCTTGACAACCTCGATAACCTCGCCCTCGACGTTCTCGCCGGAGTTGAACTTCTCCTCGATGCGGTTCCAAGCACGCTCGTACTCGGCACGCTTCTTGGACAGGACCAGACGACCGTCCTTGTCCTCCTTCTGGAGAACCAGGGCCTCGATGGGATCACCGAGTGCAACGATGTCTGCAGGGTTAGCGTCCTTGCGGATGGACAGCTCGCGGACCGGGATAACGCCCTCGGACTTGAATCCGATGTCAACGAGCACCTCGTCATGCTCGATCTTAACGACAGTGCCGTTAACGAGATCGCCCTCATCAAAATCGGTAATCGTACCGTCGATGAGGTTGTTCATCTCCTCCTCGTTGACATCGTCAAGAGAGAAAATGGACGAGTTCTGAATCTCACTCAAAGGTGGACCCCTTTCGAACTACGGGGCCCCGATTGCTAGGACCTACAGAAGGGTGCGACAAGCACACAACGTTTAGGAACACTCGGGAGCCGACAGATACTAATGTGACGCTTATGCAATCACGTTCGTATAGGTTACGGGGAAATGAGTTCGATTTCAAGCGTGAACTGCCATTTTTTACTCGTATGGAGACTTTTTCGCAATCTTGTGAACGACTGTCTCCACAAGCTGACGATAAGCAGTTGGGCATACGGCTTTGGAGTAAAGTATCCCAAGCCAACGATTCTGGAACGATTTTTCGAGAAAGGTGCCCGCGTGCTCAAAGCAGTCGTTTTCGATATGGACGAAACGCTTCTTAGCATCAACCTCAACGCGTTCATCCTTCGATATTTTAAGGATGTCTCTTCGATGCTCGCGGATATCGGGCGCCGCAGCCGCGGTGGCACGATGGCACGCCTCGGCACCATCCTGGTCGACCTCAACGCCAATCGCCGCAGCAGCACGGACAATCGCACCAATCTTGAGTTTTACCAAGAAGAGGTCGAGCGCCGATGCGGCATTTGCCTCTCGGACCCACTCATCTACGAGGCGTTTACCTACTACGATCGCGAAGTCCTGCCGTACAAGAACGATGACATGATCAATGCGAAAGCCATGCCGGGCGCACACGCCGCGCTCCAGGCCGTACAGGATGCAGGACTGCGCTGCGCGCTCTTCACCAACCCCAGTTTTCCCCAGGGGGCCATCGAATGCCGCATGGGCTGGGGCGAGCTGACAAACGCGCCCTTCGAGCTCGTAACGCACATGGGCAACGCCATGCGCTGCAAGCCCGATGCCACATATTATCTAGAGCAGCTGCAGGTCATGGGGCTCGAGCCACATGAGGTCCTCATGGTGGGCAACGACCCCAAGCGCGATTTCCCCAGCCCCGACTGCGGCATTCAAACCGCCTATGTGGGCCAAGGAAAGCCCGGCCGAGCCACCTGGCGTGGAACCATGGAAGACTTCGCCCGCGACTTTAACGCCGTAGTCGAAGCCTTCTACGAACATCAAGTAGCCGACGAACTAAGCTAGTCCACAAATCTGGAATGAGACAAAAGGTCAGGTACGTTTGCCGCATGCTTCCTTGCGTAGGCAACGACTTGAGGACAGGATGCGATGCACCGGCGTCCTAGGCCGTAATCATCTTGACGCGCTCGCCGATTTTGGCGTCGCGCTTGTCGGAGATAACAGTAAAGCCCTCCAGGTCGCACACCTTTACATTTGAAAACACATGGAACTTGGAGCTATCGGCGAGTACATAACTCGCTTGGGAATTCCGCATCACAATGCGCTTTTTGATAGCCTCGGGATAACCAGGCGTCATGATGCCACGATCCTCGTCCACCGCGTTGACGCCTATAAACGCCCGGTCAAAGTACAGCTCACGCAACGCGTTCTCCACCATTGGCCCGGTCAGCGAGCAGGTAACGGGATTAAAGTCGCCGCCAATAACCACCACCTTGGCAGCGAGGTCGCCCGTAAACCTACATGCGTAGCCGTTGGTGGTGTAAATAGTCACTGGTTTGTCGACGAGCAGACTCAGGAGCGCCGTCGCGGTGGTACCGGAGTCGACATAGACCGTCTCACCGTCCTCGACCTCCGCTGCCGCACGACGCGCGATCAGGTCCTTCTCACTACTCCGCTGCGCGCCCTTTTCAAAGACACTCACCTCGCGAGCCGCAGAATGCAGTTTGACCGCACCGCCGGTCAGATACTCGATGCTCCCCCGCTTCTCGAGCTCCTTGAGGTCGCGGCGCAGCGTAGACATCGACACATCGGGCATAAAGGCCGCGAGCTCATCTATCTTGAGCAGGTCAGCCTCCTTTAGCTTATTAAGAATCAGTTCATGGCGCTCATACGGAATCATCGGCGTTCCTTCCTTTTCATCTATTTTCAAAGTTTAACCTAATCAAGCCAATCAAAAGCAAAAAGGGCCGCTGCGATATAAGCAGCGACCCCTTATTAGATGGAAGTCGGTCTTAGCCTTGGGCTCATGACTCGTAGCCCCAAAGCAAGACTAGGCGAGCTGATCGTCCTTGTCGGTGAAGATGTAGCCGAGTACGCCGGCGACAACAGCCGAGATAACCATGCCGATCATGGCGAAAGCGAAGTTCATCGGATCGGAGGAGACGAAGGCCGGGAACGTAGTGACGGAGCCAAAGACAAAGGCCGTGGTGACGACCTTGAAAAGGCCGAGGAACGCGCCGCCGCAGGCACCGCCGATGATCTGAGCCAAGAAGAGCTTCTTGTTCTTGACAAGCATGCCAAAGAGCGTGGGCTCGATGATGGCAGAGAGGCAGATGGTCACGGCACCGGTCATGGCAAAGCTCTTGAGCTTCTGATCGCGGGCCTTGAGGAAGACGCCGAGGGCGCAGCCGATAACAGCGAAGTTGCAGGCAAAGGTGGCCGGGCAAATGTAGTCGAAGCCATTGGAGGCGATGTTGTTAATCATGATGGGGTTGACTGCCCAGTGGATACCCATCGAGACGAGCACGGACCAGCCGCCGCCCACCAGGATGCCAGCAAGCACGTTGGAGCGGGCGATGAGCCAGTTGACCACGAAGGCGATGCCCTCGCCGGCATAGACACCCAAAGGACCGATCACGAGCATGGTGGCGGGGACCATGATTATCAGCGAGACCGCGGGAAGCACGACGAGCTTGAGGGTCTCGGGCACATGTTCATCCAGGAACTTATAGAGGAACGAGTAGACCCAGATGGCGATGATGGCCGGGATAACGGTGGAGTTGTAGCTCATGAGCACCACAGGAATGCCGAAGAACTCGCTCATGGCGCCGTTGCCCGCATCGCCCATCAAGCCGATAAAATCGGGATAGAGCAAGCAGGCGCAGATCAGGGCCGAAAGGTACGGGCTCGCACCGAAGCGTTTGCCCGAGGAGAAGCCTAGAAGCACCGGCAGGAAGTAGAACACACTCATCGAGAGGGTGTAGAGGATGGTGTAGGTACCCGTGCCCTCGGTGATAAGACCAAGCTGAACCGCAAGAATCAGCAAGCCGCGGAGGATACCGGAGCCGGCCATGGCGGGCAGCAACGGAGCAAAGACACCCGAGATGGCGGAGAAAATCCTGGAGACGATGCCCTCATCGGAGGAAGCGCTCGTGGAGACCTCGGCGCCCGAGCCCTTGACAAGCGGCTCGAACTTCTCATAGAGCTTGGGTACCTCGGTGCCAATCAGCACTTGGTACTGGCCGGCTGAGTTGACGGTGTTGACCACGCCGTCGACTTCCTTGACGGCCGCATCGTCACACTTGGAATCGTCGCGCAGGTTCAGGCGAAGACGAGTGGCGCAGTGCGTCATGCCCGAGATGTTCTCGGGGCCGCCCACGGCGGCAAGAATGCCCTCGGCAGTAGCTTCCCAATCACGTTTCATAGAATGATTACCTCCCCATAGCGCAGAAGAGCTCGCGCACGAGCGCGGCCGCTGCAAGTGCATCGTTTGCATCAATCACGGACTGTATCTTTTCCTGGCCCACACTTTCCAAGGAGTCATTCATAAGCTTCACCATAGCGAGGTTATGAGCGCACTCCCCTTCCGCATCCTCGATAATTGGGAACGTATCGAAGTAGATAGCGTGGTCAAAGGCGTATTTCTTGAGATAGAAGAGCATTTCGAGCGTCTTGACAGGCGTAGCCATGCCGATCATGAGTCCGTCGTCCATCACGCCGTAGCCATCGTTGAGGTGAATGCCGTAGAGCTTGCCGGCACGACCGAAGATATCGGTAGCCATCGCGGGGTTCTCGTGCTTCATGAGCATGTGACAGTAATCGAGCGTAACGCCAAGATTCTCGCGGTCCACCGCGTTGAGGATCATGCCGGTGAGGCCCATCGTATCGATATAGGCGTAGCTGCGCTCCTCATAGGGCTTGTACTCGATGGAGATATGCAGATCGGGCGCATAGTCGCAAACCGCCTGGAACGCCTTAACGAGGTTGTCAAACACGAGGGTGTAGTCGATCTGGAAGCTGTAGTCAAAGCCGTCATGACCGAGCCAGATCGTCACGGTATCGCCGCCGCAGGTGCGACAGTAATCACAGGCCTCATAGCAGAGCTTAAGCGCCTCCCCAGCGAGTGCGGGATCCTGATTGCCCAGGTCGCCATTGATAAAGTCGTTGCGAAAGCGAAGAGCAGTGCCGTTGAGCTTGAGGTCGTGCGCGTCGAGCTTGGCCTTCATCTCCTCGGCGGAGATGTCCACCACGTGCTCAGGGTAATTAAGGTCCACATGGGTGAGGCCGACGTGCTGGAACTGGTCGAAGACGCGGTCGATGTTCTTCTCACCGGTTCGGTAGTAGGAGTTGATGCGGGTTGCGAATTTCATCGCTGAGCTGCCTTTCCTGTAAGGAAACGTTCAAACGGAAAGCCCCGACCGTTGCGCGCGTTTGGGCAGGTGCCCCTTCCGTAACTACAGTCTATTGCAAGTAATTCTCATTCGCAATCATAGTTTTTCATATGTATTCATAGTTTTTCAAAGTAAATGAACAGGACACCGTCTTTTACCTGCACTTTTAGTTGATGCAAACATCTGACACTACTTGAAACTAAATGACTATTCCTGATTCTAACTACCGTTTACCGACAATTATTAACCGTTTGCCGGCAAAGAAATGCACCTGCCCACTATGCAGGCAGGTGCTTTACGGCCACAAGAGCGACGACTTTAACAGCAAGATGCAGTGATCCGGAGCCCCTAGCAATCGACGACGGTCTTGCCAATCATGATGTTGAGGATCTCGACGTCGGTGTCCTTCATGCCTACACGGCCCACATAGCCCATGCTGGCAATCGTCTCCTCCACCGTATCCTGGATCAGGCCCTCGCCGGCACGGAAGCCGCGGCCCTGCATGGCCATATCGTGGCCCAGAATCGCTGCATCGACAGCAGCCGAAATCTTGGCGGCGCAACTTGCCTTGGCGCCATCGCACACGATGCCGCCCACGTTGCCGAGCGTATTGGAGACCGTCGCACCGATCTGCTCGCGCGTGCCGCCGCACAGCCAGGTAATCGCAGCGCCGGCACCACACGCAGCGCAAATAGCACCGCAAAACGCCGAGAGCGCACCAATATAGCTCTTGATGTGCACGGCAATAAGGTCGGACAGTATCACGGCGCGCACCAGACGCTCGTGGTCGCAGCGCAGGTAGTCGGCATATTCCATGACGGGCAGCGCGCAGGTAATGCCCTGGTTGCCCGAGCCGCACACAATGGCGACCGGCAGCGCGCAGCCGTTCATACGGGCATCGGAGCCGGCGGCCGCACGCGCACGCGCACGGCAGGCGACGTCATCGGCACGAGCGCCCAGCAGCGTACGGCCCACCTCGGCGCCCCAAGCGTGCGCGAGGCCCTCGGCACTGATCGCGCCGTTCAGCTCAATCTGACGCTCGACGGCCGCGCGGGCATCCTCAATGTCGCCGGCCTCGATAAAGTCGATGATGGACTCGATCGACATGGGTGTGTCGGCCTTATCCGCCGCCCGCTCGGCCACCACGCGCTCGGCGCAGGCGGCACACTCCCCCGCCGACTTGCCGCATACCGGAATACCGTCGAGCGTATGGCACGTGACATTGGTGTGGTGGTCGGTAATCTCGACGACCGCAACATGGCCCCCGGCCGTGGCAGTCACCTTGATGTAGAGGTTGGACACACCCTCGACAAGCGACACATCGCAATAACCGGCATCGGCGAGGAGCTCGGACACGCGAGCACGGTCTTCGTCGTTAACGCTCTCGAGCACCTCGAGCGCGCTCTTGGCGTCACCGCCCACGGCGCCCAGCACGGCCGCCGCTTCAATACCGTGCATACCGCCCGAGTTGGGCACGGTAACGCTCTTTACGTTCTTGATGATGTTGCCTGAGCAGGCAACATCCATATGATCGGGTTCGCAACCGAGCGTCTGGCTCGCCAGCGCCGCTGCATAGGCAACGGCAATGGGCTCGGTGCAGCCGAGCGCGCAGACAAGCTCGCGGTTCAAGACATCGCAAAAAGCGGCATCGCGGATGGAATCGGTAGGCATAGGAATCTCCTGCTTACATAACGGACTGGGCTCTCGATAATAGTTAGCTCTTTTATTTGATAACAATGCATCAAAAACCGCAACCATGGTTCCGACGGACGGCGTTCAAGCGCAATCTGACGGCATTCATTCATGAAAAGCTAGTCTTGTTGCATGCTAAAGCGTTTGACCAAAAAACGCCCGAGTGTTTACGCAAAAGTCGCGCTATCATGCAGTCGAACGCGGTAAAACCTTTAGCAATTCCGCCGCACGGACCAGAGAGGAACCACTCATGAAGATTGGTATCGGTAACGACCACGCCGCCGTCGAGCTCAAGAACATCATTTCCGAGCACCTGAAGGAGCGCGGATGCGAGGTCGTGAACTTTGGCACCGACACCTCCGAGAGCTTTGATTACCCCATCGCCGGCTACAAGGTGGGCAAGGCAGTTGCCAACGGCGACGTCGACCTGGGCATCCTGATCTGCGGCACCGGCGTCGGAATCAGCCTGGCCGCCAACAAGGTCGAGGGCGTTCGTGCCGTCGTGTGCTCCGAGCCCTTCAGCGCCAAGCTCTCGCGCATGCACAACAACACCAACGTGCTCGCCTTTGGCGCCCGCGTCGTGGGCTCCGAGCTCGCCAAGATGATCGTCGACGAGTGGCTCGACGCCGAGTTTGAGGGCGGCCGTCACGAGCGTCGCGTTAACCTCCTCAACGAGATCGACCACACGCGCGGCCTTAAGATCGTCGACGAGGCCTAAAGATTCACAAAGCCATACGACGCTAACGCCAGCCCCCGCCCGGAAGAAACATCCGGACGGGGGCTCTTTAGTAGATTTGTGGGGGTTTACCAAAAGTCTACTGGAATAAAAAGGGCGCCGCGGATGAAGTTCCGCGGCGCCCAAGCCACACGCTAACAGCTTTAAGGAGTCAAAGCTGGTTTAGCCAAAAAAGCGCTTGATCTCGATCTCGGCGTTCTCCAGGCAGTCGGAGCCGTGGATCACGTTGGCGTTGACATCGACAGCAAAGTCGCCGCGAATGGTGCCGGGGGCAGCATCAAGCGGGTTGGTGGCGCCCATAAGGGTGCGCATCTTGGAGACAGCGGAGAGGCCGGAAACGACCATCTTGACGACCGGACCGCTCGTCATAAAGTCGCAGAGACCGCCAAAGAAGGGCTTGTCGGCCAGATGGGCGTAGTGCTCCTCGACGGTAGCGCGCTCGAGCGTGGTCATCTCCATGCGCTCGATAACAAGGCCGCTGCGCTCAATGCGAGCAACGATCTCGCCGATCTTGCGATCGCGCACGGCGTCGGGCTTAATCATGATGAAGGTCTTCTCGATAGCCATAAGGTAGCCTTTCAAGTAGGTTCGCGCGTGCCCAAGTCCCATTCCGGCACCCGCCTGGACTGCATCGTAACAGAGTTCTAGCTGCAGTTAAACAAAAAGCCGTTTATTGAAACGTTATTATTTATTAAAGCGCTCCATATGTGTCACTTCTGTTTCGAAGCCCGACTAGAGTACCATCCGTCCCACCTTCAACTGCAACGAACAGAACGGGCGGTCGATTGTCGCCCGTGAACGCACCCCCTTCACAACCTGCGCAAATGTCCTACAGAAGTTCTCGACAAGCTCCTTCCTTCTCTATAACAAAACGGGTGCCCACCGTAGCGGGCACCCGTAAAGGCAAAATATGATGAACACACCAGACAGACGCATCCAATAAGCTAATTAGCTCCGTGGCCCATCTCGACGACCTTGGATAACGAGCCAAACACACCCTCATCGGCCGCGAGCTGCGCCTCGGCGCTTCCCAACTGCACGGCAACGGCAGCAGGGGCGGTACCACCCTCGGTCGTGCGCGCGGCGACAATCGACGGGATGTCGAGTGCCTCGGTAATGTCGCGCTCAAAGAGCGGACTTGCCTCCTGAAACACCTCAAACGGCAGGTCCTCAAGATTGCAGCCGCGCTTCTCACACATCAGGACAAGATGACCCACCACGGCATGTGCCTCGCGGAACGGCAGGCCGCGCTTTGCCAGGTAATCGGCAACATCAGTGGCTGCCAAGTGGCCCACACCACACTCGCGCGCCATGGCGTCCTCGTTGACAGTCCAGGTCGAGATCATGCCGGCCATAACCGACAGGCACTGCATGAGCGTATGGGCGGTATCGAGCGCACCCTCCTTGTCCTCCTGCAAGTCCTTGTTATAAGCAAGCGGCAGGCCCTTCATGGTCACGAGCAGCTGCACCAGGTTGCCGTACACGCGACCGCTCTTGCCGCGGATAAGCTCAGCAAAGTCGGGGTTCTTCTTCTGCGGCATGATAGACGAGCCGGTGGAATACGAGTCGGAAAGCGTGATAAAGCCGAATTCGGAGCTCGACCACAGCACGATCTCCTCGGAAAGACGCGACAGGTGCATGGCCATGACGGAGCCGGCGTAATGCAGATCGAGCAGGAAATCACGGTCGGAAACCGCATCGAGCGAGTTGGGAATCACACCCGCAAAGCCAAGCTCGGCAGCCGTCATCTGACGATCGAGCGGATAGCTCGTACCGGCAAGCGCGGCGGCACCCAGCGGGCAGTTGTCAGCGGCATCAAAGGCGGCCTTCAGGCGTGTAAAGTCGCGCGCGAACATCCAGGAATACGCCAGCAGATGATGCGACAGCAGCACGGGCTGAGCATGCTGCATGTGCGTGTAGCCCGGCAGAATCACCTTGTCGTACTTCTTGGCCGCATCCACCAGCACATGGCGCAGCTCAAGATTGGCCTCCATGAGTTCCTTGGCCAGCGCCTTGACGCCCAGACGCGTATCGGTCGCCACCTGGTCGTTGCGCGAACGCCCGGTATGCAAGCGCTTACCGGCCTCGCCGATGCGGCGCGTCAGCTCGCTCTCGATGGACATATGAATGTCCTCATCGTTGATATCGAAGGTGAAGTTGCCGGCATCGATATCCTGTTCGATTCCGGTCAGGCCCTCGGCAATCGCCTGCTCGTCCTCGGCACTGATGATGCCCTGGGCCGCCAGCATCTTGGCATGCGCCTTAGAACCGGCGATATCCTGCTTATAGAGATGTTTGTCGACAGGCAGCGACGCGCCAAACTCCTGCGTGACCTCGGCCACTCCCGCCTCAAAACGACCGCCCCAAAGAGCCATGGAACCGTCCCCTTTCTCCAAATACCAAAACAAGCGCCCAAAGCAATGAGCCATGTCGCTAAAGCGATTTTTCAACCGCTAGTTTTACACATTCCCCACCGTGCACAGGGCCATGTAGCTAATATGCAAAGAAGTGACGCACGAGGCACTTGGTGCCCAACTTCTCCCTCCGGATGTTGCCTTGCGAACCATCGATCCAGGCCTTCAGGCTCATAGGAACATCCTCGACCTTTGCAGCATCGAACTCGGGCGCGAGGGCAAGCAAGGCATGCGCGATAGCGTTGAACATAATGGATACTCCTCATATATATAGGCACAGAGCCGCCAAATTGATAGAAGGAGCCCCGCCGGACAACCCCGGCGGGGCTCGGACTCAGCCGTAGACGCGGCATCATATATGCGGGCGGAACGTAGGGGCCACCGATGTTAAGAAGTGTCAGCAAGCATAACGAAAGGTAGGGACCCCGTGCGCCCGTTATGTATCACGCGGATGGGCCGCGCGGATACCAAGGAAAGGAGGCGCTAGGCCTGAGCGGCGGCGGAGCTGGGACCCTGGACCTTTGCCCACGTCTTGAGCGACAGCGTATCGATCTCGATAAAGCCGGCGCTGGCCTTCTCGTCAAACGTGGTGTCGCGGTCGTAGGTAGCCAGACCGTAGTCATACAGGCTAAACGGGCTCTTGCGACCGACGACATGGCAGTTGCCCTTAAAGAACTTCAGACGGACGGTACCGGTCACGAACTTCTGGGTATCGGCCATAAAGGCATCGAGCGCGTTCTTGAGCGGGCTGTACCACTGGCCGTTGTACACGGCGTTGGCCCAATCCTGCTCGAGCTTGATCTTGATCTTGAGCAGGTCGCCCTCGACGCAAATGTCCTCAAGTGCCTTGTGGGCGGTGATGAGCGTCAGGGCGCCGGGAACCTCATAGCACTCACGGCTCTTGAGGCCCACCAGACGATCCTCGACCAGGTCGAGACGGCCAAAGCCGTTGTCACCAGAGATCTTGTTGAGGGCGATGACGATCTCGGAGAGCTTCATCTTCTTGCCGTCGACGGCGACGGGCTTGCCGGCCTCAAACTCAATCTCGGTATACGTCGGGGTGTCGGGCGCGTCCTCGGGGTTCTTGGTCATAACCCAGGCGTCATCGAGCGGCTCGTTCCAGGGATCCTCCAGGTGGCCGCACTCAATGGCACGACCCCACAGGTTGTCGTCGATGGAATAGGGGTTGTCGTTGGCACCCTCGGGAACCGGCACGTTGTGGGCGTGAGCATAGGCGACCTCGTCGGGACGGCACTTCAGATCCCACTCGCGAACCGGGGCGATAACCTTAAGCTCGGGGTCGAGGGCCTTGACGGCAGCCTCGAAGCGGACCTGGTCGTTACCCTTACCGGTGCAGCCGTGGGCGACGTAGGTCGCGCCAAACTCATGGGCGACCTCGACAAGCTTCTTGGCGAGCAGCGGGCGAGACAGGGCGGAGAGCAGCGGGTACTTGTTCTCGTACATGGAGTTGGCGGCGATGGCTTTGGTCAGGAACTCATCGGAGAACTCATCGCGCAGGTCGAGCACCTGGCAATCAAGAACGCCCAGGTCGAGCGCCTTCTGCTTCTTGGCGTCCAGGCCGGTCTCCTCCTGGCCCACGTTGCCGCAGACACAAACGACATCGAGATTCTTCTCGTCCTGGAGCCACTTGACACATACGGATGTATCAAGACCACCGGAATATGCGAGAACGACTTTTTCCTTGCTCATGGCTGTTTCCTTTCGCCCTTGGTAGCTAATTAGAACATCGGTCAGTTGCAAGTCATTTCAAGGTCATATACCGTGCAATATCAGGTTAAATAGCAAAAATCAGCACATACATGCCCTAGAAACATGCAGCAATGTCGTGCTAAAACCCAACGACCTCAAAATGACTCTGTTGAGGCATTGCGCCCCATGCGGACAGAGACGATTGTTATCGTCGTCGGGAAATTGCGCGCTGGCGTCGGATGGCATTGTCTGCAGTGGTGATGATCTTTACGAACTGCATCTGCCTCTCCTTTCACGTATCGCCGGGCGCAATTCAAATATCGCAAACGGTACCTTTTCCTCGGTAAGCGGTTGTTTTTTCCGTCTCCGTTTTCGATGGTCGCTATATTACGCTAAAGTGCCTACAGCGCAAGCGACAAATTCAAATTTCTGAAATTTTTTTTCATTACTTTGTGAAGCGTGGTGCAAATACGCCCCGTTCCTGCGACAATACGCTCGGTTACTGGTTGATGATTATAACGTCTGAAACAATTTTGAAACGAAAGGCGCGCTTTTATGCAAACTTACGAATCGGACACCAATATTGGAAGCATTAAGATTCTCGCCGTTGATATGGACAAGACGCTTCTCACCGACGAGCGCGTGTTGCCGCAGGGTCTTGATGAGCGCCTAGACAAGCTCGCCGAGGCTGGCATCGTGTTCTGCCCCGCCAGCGGACGCCCCGCCCCAAAACTCGAAGAAATGTTCGAGAGCATTAAGAACCGCCTTGCTTTTTGCCCCGACAATGGAGCCTGCGTTATCTACCGCGGCAACTATATCTATAAGAGCAACATCGATGTGGCGCTGTATCAGCAGGTGCTCGCTCGTGCCTCGGAGGACCCGCGCGCCGTTCCCGTCCTGTGCTGCTACGACGAGTTCTATGTGCTCGCCCGCGACCATCAGTACCACGACGAGATCAGCGTCTACTACAACACGATCAACTACGTCGATACCTTTGAGGGCCTTGACGTCGAGTCCAACAAGATCTCGATCTTCTTCCCCGCCTACGATGCCGAGCCCGCATTTCGCGAGGACTATAACCCCGCGTTCTCGGACCAGCTCTACGTTACCAATGCGGGCCGCGAGTGGATCGACTTTATGAACCTGGGCGTCGACAAGGGCTCGGGCGTGGCGCATCTGTGCGAGCAGCTCGGCATCGATATTGCAGACGCCGCAGCCGTGGGCGATACCTACAACGACATCCCCATGCTTGAGCGCGTCGGTCACAGCTTTATCGTGGACAACGCCGAGGAGCATATGAACGCACATGCTAAATGGCGCATTCCGAGCAACAACGACGGGGGCGTACTGACGCTCATCGACGCTATCCTGGCGGCACGTTAACGTTGCTCGTCGGACCTGGCCGGGCGAGTCGGGTAAGTTTTTCGTTCGGTCAGGTCCTGGGCTCGCTCGGAAAGCACATTTGGTGCTTTCCGGCTCGTGCGGAATCTACGAAAAACTTACCCGACTCGCCCGGCCAGGTCCTTGGGCTACTTGCTTGCCGCCTGGATGGCGTCTTGGCGCCTAGATACTTGGCTGAATTGTTTGAATTGAAAAGGGCTCATCGTTGATACGAGCCCTTTTTCTGTACGGTCAATTTGGCTAGGCTTCAGCCGCTTCGAGCTGCTGCGTCTCTTTGATCTTGGCGATCATGTCGATGCGGCGCTGGTGACGACCGCCTTCGAACTTGGCGTCGAGCCATTCGTCCACGATCATCTTTGCGAGCTCGGAGCCCACCACGCGGGCACCGAAGGCCACGATGTTGGTGTTGTTGTGCTCGCGGCTGAGTTTGGCCGAATAGGGCTCGGAGCATACCACGGCGCGCACGCCCTCAACCGCGTTGGCTGCCAGACTGATGCCCACGCCCGTGCCACAGATAAGAACGCCCAGATCGCACTCCCCTGCCGCCACGGCGCAGCCGACCTTGTAGCCGCTGATGGGATAGTCAAAACGCTCGGTGGAGTTGGTGCCAAAGTCCACGACCTCGTAGCCGCGCTCCTCCAGGTGCTCCTTGATGATGTTCTTGAGCTCGACGGCCACGTGGTCGTTACCGATTGCGATCTTCATTTACAGGTTCCTTTCGATCGAGCCACATGGCTCTTTGCTATTAACTGACATCCTCTGGCCTGCCGCGGTTAGTACTCCTCTCCCTGACGCAGCTTCTCAAGCGCTTCCGCATAGGTCATGTCCTTGCCAAACAATGCGCTCGTGCCCAAGATGAAGCCGTCGGCACCGATGGCCGAGAGTTCCTTGACGCGCGCGGGCGAGCAGGCGCCGTCGATCATGATCTTGAAGCCGTACTCATCCTTGAGAGCCGCAAGCTGTTCAATCTTCTTTTTAGTGAATTCGATAAACGCCTGCCCGGCAAAACCGGGATTGACCGTCATGACCATCACGTAGTCGCAGAGGTTGAGAATCTCCTCGAGCAGGGTCACCGCGGTATCAGGGTTGACGGCGATGCCCGCAGCGCAACCGAGCGCTTTGATGGCGGCGAGCGTCTTGACCACATAGCGCTCGGACTCGGGATGAATGTAGATGATATCAGCGCCCGCATCGGCAAAGAGGTCGATCTTGGCCGCCGGGTTCTCGATCATCAGATGCACGTCGACGAGCTTTTGCGTGGCAGCGCGCACGGCCTTGATGTCCTCGAGGCCCATCGCAAAGTTAGGTACAAAGCTACCGTCCATCACATCGCAGTGAAAGACATCGGCACCCGCGGAGTCGAGCTCGCGCACCGTGTTGGCAAGCTCGCCGTAATCGGCGCACATCATACTGGGGCAGAGAAGCATAGATGATCCCTCGCAAATTCGTCCAAGAGCGTCATTTGGTTAATCGTATAACCAGCTGCGAATCTACCAAATTCCAGTGTATGAATCGGTAGGCGGTAGTTATTCACTCCGTGAACGGTACCTAATTCATGGTTAATCGTATAATCAAGTGTTAACCAAATAGGACGTTATAATTGTTAACCAGCAGGCGTTAACCAAGCTGGAGGTCCCATGGCGCAAAAACAGCTCTCAATGAAAGAAATCGCCCAACTTGCCGGGGTCTCCGTAGCCACCGTGAGCCATGTGGTCAACAACGTTGGCCGTTTCTCCGAGGACACGCGCAAACGAGTGCAGGATGTTATCGACCAGTACGGTTACGTTACCAACCAGTCCGCCAAGACGCTTCGCCAAGCGCAGTCGCGCTCCATAGGCATGATCGTGCCCGATATATCCAACGACTTCTTTTCCAAGATCGCCTACCACGTAGAGCGCACGCTTGCGGCGCAGGGGTACTCTGTCTTTGTCTGCAACAGCGGCAACGATCCGCAGCGCGAGCGCGATTACTTCCATAGCCTTGCCAGCAAGCAGGCCGACGGCATCATATGCATCTCGGGCCTGCGTGAGCTCACGGACGACATCGTCACGCGCGGTATCCCCGTGGTCTGCATCGACCGCATGCCGCAGTCGGACCTCGCCATCCCCCACGTGGGGACCGATGACGAACGCGGCGCCTACCTGGCAACGAGCGCACTCATTGACCGCGACTGCAAAAACATCCTCACCATCTCGAGCTTTACCGCAGACTACGACCGCAACGACCGCCTCACGGGCTATATGCATGCGCTCGCCGATCATGGCCTGCCGCTTCGCCGCGAGTACATGGCCTACGTC
The DNA here is from genome assembly GCA_905214385.1 of uncultured bacterium. Classification (GTDB taxonomy): domain Bacteria; phylum Actinomycetota; class Coriobacteriia; order Coriobacteriales; family Coriobacteriaceae; genus Collinsella. The sequence goes on along the minus strand of CAJMMF010000001.1, from coordinate 39,445 downwards.
ACCGGCCAGCGTCCTAGCATGGACGAGGCTCAGGATATCGTTGCCGGAATGATCGATGCGGGCATGCCGCTCGACGGCATCTTTGCCACAAGCGACCATTCGGCCGCAGGAGCGCTGCGCGCCGTGCAGGCAGCAGGTCTCAACGTGCCCGGAGACATCAAGATCGTGGGCTACGATGACTCCATCTACTCCAAGCTCACCACGCCGCAGATCACCACGGTTCAGCGCCACCCCGAGCTCATGGCACAAGGGGGTTGCAAGGCGCTCCTCGACCTCATCGCAGGCCGCACCCCCGCCATGGAGACCGTGGCCCCCGTAGAGCTCGTGCGCCGCAGGAGCTGCTAACCGCACAGAAAGACGCCGCGGGACGCATCCAAGCCTGAAAACGTTCCGCGGCGTCGGCATTGGCGACCTGCGACCATCGGGCGGCCAGAAGCGTCGCACCCATGGTCATCGCCCGCAAGCTCGTCGCTCGCTACTTGGCATCGGCCCAGGTTATGCCGGTGCTGGCTTCGGCGATTAGGGGGACGCGGAGGTCTACTACGTGTTCCATGACGTCGCGGACCATGGCGGTGAGGCGCTCGACTTCGTCGACGGGACACTCAAAGTCCAGTTCGTCGTGTACCTGCAGAATCATATGGGCGGCAAAGCCTTCTTCTTCCAGGCGGCGGCTTACGCGGGCCATCGCAATCTTGATGATGTCGGCGGCGGTGCCCTGCATGGGGTGGTTCATGGCCGTGCGCTCACCAAAGCCGCGGAGCTGTGGGTTTTTGGCCTTGAGCTCGGGAATATGGCGTCTGCGGCCATACATGGTCTCGGCATAGCCCGTCTGCTTGGCTCGCGCCACCACATTGTCGAGGAACGTGCGCACGCCCGGGTAGGCCTCGTAGTAGCGATCGATCATATCGCGCGCCTCGGCCATCGAGATGTGCAGCGACTGCGACAGACCATAGGCCTGCTGGCCGTACACGATGCCAAAGTTCACGGCCTTGGCGCGGCTACGCAGGTCGGGTGTCACCTCGGACACCGGCACGCCAAATACGCGCGCGGCCGTCTCGGCATGGAAGTCCTCGCCCTCGTTGAAGGCGCGCACCAGGTGCTCGTCACCCGAAAGATGCGCGAGCAGGCGCAGCTCGATCTGCGAGTAGTCCACCGCCAAAAAGACGCTGCCCTCGCCCGCCGAGAACGCCGTCTTGACGGTACGCCCCAGCTCCGAGCGCGTCGGAATGTTTTGCAGATTGGGATCGCTCGAAGACAGGCGCCCCGTCGCGGTGATGGTCTGGTTGTACGTGGTGTGCACACGCCCGTCACCACGGCGCAGCGGGCCCAGCGTGTCCAGATAGGTCGACTTAATCTTGGACTTCTCACGCCAGTCCAAAATCAGGCGCACGATCTCGTGGTCGCGGGCAAGGTCGCTCAGCACCTTGGCGTTGGTCGAATAGTAGCCGCGCTTGGTCTTTTTGAGGCCCTTGGTCGGAAGTCCCATAACATCAAACAGCACGTGCGAGAGTTGCATGGGGCTGCCGATGTTAAAGGTCTCGTCGCCGGCCAGGTCGCGAATGCTGCGCTCGACCTCGGCAATCTGGGTCGCCAGGCCCTCGGACAGACTGTGCAGGCGGTCGGGGTCCACGAGCATGCCCGCGCGCTCCATCTTGGCAAGCACCGGCACGAGCGGCATCTCGATCCCATCGAACACGTTGGCGGCGTTCTCGCGGGCCATGCGGTCACGCAGCGGTGCAACCAGCGCCAGCGTCAAGGCCGCCGTGCGAGCGGCGGGCGCAGGAGCGTCCTCGCCAGCACCCTCTGCGCCGCGCGCCGCAGGCAGCGCCATCTGCAGATACGTATCGGCCAGATACACCTCGTCAAACTCGGAGCGGTCGGAATCCAACAGGTAGGCGGCAACAACGGTATCGAAGATGCGCGTGGAATCGACTGCCAGCGGATCCATGAGCTCGAGCTCAGAAGAATCGATGGGCGAAAGCTCATGCAGAAGCGCCTTCATATCCGGGCTCGCCACACGGCCTTCCATAAACAGACGCGCGAGCACGCCGGCAATCACGCCGTGGGCGAAGTTGAAGCCCTCAACCTCAGCCGCCGCACCGCTGTCGCCCTCCTCGAGCGCAAACAGGCCCTTGGACGTCGCCAACCACAGCGTGCGCGTCAGCCCAAAGAGCGCGCCCTCTTCCTTGTCATCGTCCACAACGGCGGCGACCCACTCGCCGGCATCAATCACGCGGGAGACCTCAGCCGCAACGGCACCAAGCGCGCCAGCATCGCCGGCGGCTGCGCGCAAAACGGCGGGAATCTCAAACGTGCTGGCAGCAGCGCCACCCTCGTCACCGATCAGTGCCAAGAAACGGTTCTGCATGGCGGTGATACCAAGCGTACCCAGCGCCGCGGAAACCTCATCGGCAGAAAACGCCGGGAAGGATGTTTCGTCAAAGTCGAGCTCGACGGGCGCATCGGTGCGAATGGTTGCGACCTTGCGGCTCAGCAGCGCATCGTCGATGTGCGCACGCAGGTTCTCGCCCATCTTGCCCTTGACCTCGTCAGCATGCGCGATGACCTCGTCAAGGCTGCCGTACTGCGCGATGAGCGCGCTCGCCTTTTTGGGGCCGATGCCCGGTACGCCGGGAATGTTGTCCGACGCATCGCCCTTCAGACCGTAAAAATCGGGCACGAGCGCTGGCGTAATGCCGTGATACAGGTCGTCCACGCTCTCGGGCGTCATAATCGCCACGTCGGACAGGCCCTTGCGAGTCGAGACCACGTTGACGTGCTCGGTCACGAGCTGATACATGTCGCGGTCGCCGGTCACCAGCAGCATGTCGCAGCCGGCCTCCTCGCCCAGGCGCGCCATGGTTCCCAGGATATCGTCGCCTTCCCAGCCCTCGGACTGCAAAATGGGCACGTTGAGCGCGGCGAGCAGCTCCTTGATCATGGGGAACTGCGCGTGCAGGTCGGGGTCCATGGGCGGGCGCTGCGCCTTGTACTGCGGCAGCATCTCCATACGCACACGCGGCTTGCCCTTGTCAAACGCCACGACAACGCCGTCGGGATTAAAGGCATCGATCATCTTGAGGAACATGTTCAGAAAACCAAAGATCGCGTTGGTGGGGCGACCGTCCGGCGCGTTCATGGTCGGCGGCACGGCGTGGAAGGCGCGATGCATGAGCGAGTTGCCGTCGATGACGGCAAAGGTACGGCGCTTTTCAGACATATTGAATACCTCGCTTTGGGCTGGGCACGGTTTGCTCACACCAGTTTACACGCTCCCCGCCCCGCGGCCACCGCACATCAGGCTTCCCTGCCGCCGCGGGCCCGCGCGTGATACGATGGCTCACGGTACATCAACCAGCACGATCGATCCGAAAGGAGCCTGCGTCATGGAGCGTCCCAGCGCATGGAAAAAGTACACGCCACAGCAGATCGAGGAGCTCGAGGAGCTTTGCCGCGGCTATAAGCAGTTTTTGAGTGAGAACAAGACCGAGCGCCTGTGCGTCAAGGCCGGTATCAAGATGGCCGAGGAGGCGGGCTACGTCAATCTGGAGACCGTGATCGCCGAGGGCCGCGCGCTCAAGGCCGGCGACAAGGTGTACGCCGCCAATCACGGCAAGGACCTCATGCTCGTCAACCTGGGCACCGCCCCGCTCGAGCAGGGCTTTAACATCCTGGGCGCCCACGTGGACTCGCCGCGCCTGGACCTCAAGCAGAACCCCGCCTTCGAGGCCGGCGACATGGCTTATCTCGACACGCACTACTATGGCGGCGTCAAGAGCTACCACTGGGTCGCTTCCCCGCTCGCACTCGTGGGCGTCATCTGCAAAAAGGACGGCACCACCGTCGACATCAACATCGGTGACAAGGCCGACGACCCGGTCTTTACCATCTCCGACCTGCTGATCCACCTCTCGAGCGAGCAGATGGCCAAGCCCGCCAAGGACGCCGTCGACGCCGAGATCCTCGACGTGATCGTGGGCGGCCGCCCCGTCAAGTTTGACGAGGACGACAAGGACGCTCCCAAGGAGCCCGTCAAGCAGATGTTCCTGGATATCCTCAAGGAGCAGTACGACGTCGAGGAGGAGGACTTCCTCTCCGCCGAGATCGAGGTCGTGCCCGCCGGCCCCGCCCGTGACATGGGCCTCGACCGCTCCATGATTCTGGGCTATGGCCACGACGACCGTGTCTGCGCCTATCCGTCCATGCTCGCCCAGATCAACGTCGCCAACGTGGAGCGTACGAGCATCACACTCATCGTCGACAAGGAGGAGATCGGTTCCGTGGGTGCCACCGGCATGACGAGCCGCTTCTTCGAGAACACCGTCGCCGAGATCATGACGCTCGCCGGCGAGGATAGCCCGCTGGCCCTGCGCCGCGCGCTCGCCCGCAGCCGCATGCTCTCCTCCGACGTGTCCGCCGGCTTCGACCCGGGCTACGCCGGCAAGTTCGAAACCAAGAACGCAGCCTTTATGGGTCGCGGCCTGTGCTTTAACAAGTACACGGGCAGCCGCGGCAAGGGCGGCTCTAACGACGCCGACGCCGAGTATGTGGCCCTCATCCGCGACATCATGGACGAGGCCGGCGTGGACTTCCAGACCTGCGAGCTCGGTCGCGTCAACGCGGGCGGCGGCGGCACCATCGCATACATCATGGCTAAGTACGGCATGAACGTCATCGACTCTGGCGTTGCCGTCCTGTCCATGCACGCCCTGTGGGAGGTCGCTAACAAGGCCGATATCTACGAGGCCTATCGCGGCTACAAGGCCTTCATCGAGCGCGCGTAACCAACCCTTCATCAGTTGCGGTGAAATACAGACTAAACTGGCCCATAAACGGCCAAAACAGACCGTATTCCACCGCAACTTCCTTTTTGGCAGAGGAGAGTCCATGCTGCAGGTCGTCATTTCGCCCGCCAAGCAGATGCGCGCGGCCCAAGATGCTTTTGAAGTCCTGGGCATTCCACCCTTTGCGCGCGAGACGGCTCGCCTCCACCGCGCGCTGCTAGATATCGAGCGGAATGAAGGCAGCGACAGCCTGCAGGCGCTATGGAACGTGAGTGACAAACTGCTGGGGCCTTGCCTCAACACCCTGCATGAGTTCGAGCTCATCCTGAAATACGGCGATCTCGACAATCCCGCACTCGCCCGTCACCTCTCCCCTGCCGTCATGTCCTACCACGGCATCCAATACCAAAGCATGGCGCCCGAGGTCATGGATGCCGCACAGCTCGCATGGCTTCAAGACCATCTATGGATCCTCTCGGGCCTTTACGGATGCGTACGCCCCTTTCATGCCGTTGAACCGTATCGGCTGGAGATGGGCGCGAAGCTCGCCGTCGACGATGTCCGAGACCTCTACGCGTTTTGGGACGACAAGCTCGCACGGGCCATCGCTCCGGCGGGCTCCAACGCTACGATCATCAACCTCGCCAGCGCAGAGTATGCCAAAGCCGTTCTGCCCCACCTCGCGGGCGACGCCACGGTCGTCACATGTCTCTTTGGCGAAGGCATCCGCAACGGCAAGCCCATCCAGCGCTCGACCGCCAGCAAAAAGGCGCGCGGCTCCATGGTGCGGTGGATGGCAGAAAACAAGCTCGAGGATGTAAGCGGGCTCACCGCGTTCGACGTTGGTTATCGTCACATCCCCGAGCTTTCAAATAAAAACACTTTGGTCTTCCTGAACGAACAGGCCTTGTAGGACCACCGCCACTTTCGGATGTGCCGCCTAGGCACGGCGTCTATCCCGCCAAGCCGTCGGCTCTGGCAATTTCATTTGTCGAACCGTCCTGATAGACAATCTTGACGTGCTCAACCTCGGACACCGCAACACCCGTCGGAGGCTCCAGACGCCATTCCGTCAGGGCGATATCCATGGTCGTGGGCACATCTCCTTGATCTTTGAGCTTCACCGTGAGCGTTTTGAGCGCCGCGTCAAACGTCACGCGTTCGATTTCTTCACCTGGAATGGACCCACCACTCAGCTGCAACTGCACAAACTCATCGCGCGGGTACCAATAATCGCCCGGAACGGCGAGCGTATTGGCATTACCGCCAGTACTCCTCACCGTCATAATCGGTAGGCTATCATCAGCCTCAAACTCCCAAGAAGCGCCGCCGCGACCGCCAAACGTCCAAATACAAAAGGCAATCACCAGCACGGCAAGCACCGCAAAACCAATCGCGACAAGGCCATGGTGCGCACGGCTTTCCTCGGCCGATACATCCCATTGCGTCTCTCGATATAGATGCTTGTCTTCCATGTTCGCCTCCCCGCAGGCACGCTCGTTAGGCCAATCGTACCCATTCGAGCTATACTTGAGCCCATTACATAAACGGGGAGCTTGCAGGACAGGACGGCAGGCTGAGACTGGGCGCGCCCGCCCTGACCCGCAAACCTGATATGGGTAATGCCAACGAAGGGAGCCGTGCCAATGAGCACACAGACCGAGCCCAAGCTCGTCACGCAAATCGACTTCGCCCGCGCCGGGCAGATCACGCCGCAGATGAAGGAAGTCGCCGAGCGCGAGCATCGCGACCCCGAGTACATCCGCGAGCGCGTGGCCGACGGCCGCATCGCCATTCCCGCCAACATCGTGCACATCAAAAAAGGCATGCGCGCCTTTGGTGTCGGCGAGGGCCTGTCTACTAAGGTCAACGTCAACCTGGGCATCTCGGGCGATAAAGCCGATGCCGCCGAGGAATGGAAGAAGGTCAAGATCGCCGAGGACTTTGGCGCCGACGCCATCATGGACCTTTCCAACTCGGGCAAGACGCGCCAGTTCCGCCAGCAGCTCATCGACGAGACGCCGCTCATGGTGGGCACCGTCCCCATGTACGACGCCATCGGCTACATGGAAAAGCCGCTGGTCAAGCTTACCAAGGATGACCTGTTCGAGGTCGTGCGCGCGCACGCCGAGGACGGCGTGGACTTTATGACCATCCACTGCGGCATCAACAAGTCGGTCACCAAGACCTTTAAGGAGACCGGCCGCTTGATGAACATCGTGAGCCGCGGCGGCTCGCTGCTGTTTGGCTGGATGGAGGTCACCGGCAACGAAAACCCCTTCTACGAGTACTTTGACGAGCTGCTCGAGATTTGCCACGAGTACGACGTGACGATTTCGCTCGGCGACTCCTGCCGCCCGGGCTGCCTCTACGACTCCAACGACGCCACCGAGACCGCCGAGATGATCGAGCTGGGCAAGCTGTGCAAGCGCGCTTGGGCCGCCGGCGTCCAAGTCATGGTCGAGGGCCCGGGTCACATGGCGCTCGACGAGATCGCCGCCAACATGAAACTGCAGAAGCGCCTGTGCCACAACGCCCCGTTCTATGTGCTCGGGCCGCTGGTGACCGATATCGGCGTGGGTTACGACCACATCACCGCCGCCATCGGCGGCGCTATCTCCGCCAGCTCCGGCGCCGACTTCCTGTGCTACGTGACGCCGGCCGAGCACTTGTGCCTGCCCAACGCCCAAGACGTGCTCGATGGCCTCATGGCCACCAAGATCGCCGCGCACGCCGCCGATATCGCCAAGAAGGTGCCGCACGCCCGCGACATGGACGACAAGATGGGCCAGGCACGCCGCAAGCTCGACTGGGACTCCATGTGGAAGTGCGCGCTCGACCCGGTCACCGGCAAGAAGCGCTACGAGGAGTCCCCCGCCGCCACCGAGGGCACCTGCACCATGTGTGGCAAGATGTGCGCCGTCCGCACCGTCAACAAGGTGTTCGAGGGTACGACGATCGATCTCGGCATGGAGGACTAACTCGTCACCGGAGCCACAATCAGTAACATGGTGTTCGTCAATTGTTGACGTGTGAACATTTGCTTACATTTGCGTAAAGATTGCATCGCCCGCCCGGGTTCGACATAGAGTCGGCCCGGGCATCTTTATAATGCTGGCTTAAAGACCCATTTGATTCCGACCGGACAAGGGAGCGAACATGGATCGCAGTAAGGTACCAGCCGTTCTATCCATCGCAGGATCCGATTCCAGCGGCGGCGCCGGCATTCAGGCAGACATCAAGACCATCACGGCGCACCGCCTGTATGCCGAGACGGCAATCACTGCCATCACGGCGCAAAACACACTGGGCGTTACCGCCGTGCAGAATATCTCCCCTGATATCGTCGCGGCGCAAATTGATGCCGTCTTTGACGATATTCGCCCGAGCGCCGTCAAGATCGGCATGGTCTCCTCTGCCGAGATTATCGAGGTTATCGCCGACCGCCTGAGCGCCTGGAACGCGACAAACGTGGTCGTCGACCCCGTCATGGTAGCCACCTCGGGCGCACGGCTGATTGCCGAAGATGCCGCCGAGGCGCTCACCCGCCGCCTGTTCCCACTAGCAACCGTCATCACGCCCAATATTCCCGAGGCCATGGCCCTGCTTGACTACGAGGTCGACTCCGAGCGCACACAGCAAAATGCTGCCATGCTCCTCACCCGCCGCTTTGGCTGCGCGTCCCTCGTTAAGGGCGGGCATTTTGTCAACGAGGCTAACGATGTGCTAGCAGAGCCCGCGCCGCTCGATGACGAGGGCAACCACCTGGGCGATCCGCTCACCACGTGGTTCCGCCACAAGCGCATCGAGACCGGCAACACGCATGGCACCGGCTGCACGCTCTCGTCCGCCATCGCCTGCGCGCTGGCACAGGGCATGGATCTTGCCGACGCCGTCAACGCCGGCAAGGCCTACCTAACCGGCGCTCTGGCCGCCGGCCTGAACATGGGCAAAGGCTCCGGCCCCGTCAATCACATGTGGCAGTACTAAATAGCCAGTAACCTGCCAAAAAGAGACAGGCTACCTTGCACCAAAAACCGTCGCAACATTCGATGAAAATCGTGCAAACGCAAAAAATCATTAAATGTTGCGACGGTTTGATTTTAGATAGCGGTCGAGCAAAGGACCAGAGCGCCTATTCGTCGGCGAGTTGAATTCCCAACAAACCCGAGAGTGCCAGCGCCTGCTCGGCATTGACCGTCAAGCCACGCAACTCATGGTAATCGCCCGAAACAACGGGCGCTGCAAATGTACAGCGCGACACATCAACGCCGGAAAGCGACGTCTTGAACACATCAACACGCGTCAGGTCACAGCCATCCAGGCGTATCTGAACCAGCTTGGCACCCTGAAACGCAGCCTCTCTCAGACGTGTATCGCATGCTGTCATAGGGCCAATGCGTCCCTCCGAAAGGTTCGCATAGCTCAAATCGCACGATCCAAACGACACGCTCGACAGGCGCGCCTTGAGCAAGTTGAGTCCCGGTGCCGAGCAGTCAACGAAGTCACAGCGGCTGAGCCAGCAGCCTTCCATGTTGCAGCGGATAAAGCGGCAACCGCGAAACACCACGTCGCGAAACGTCGAGCCGCTCCAGTCAACGCTATCGAACTCGCAAGATCGGAACACAACGCCATCGAAGGTCGCGCCGTTCGCCACGTCGTAGGCAAGATCCAAATCCTCAAAAGCGGTATTGGAGACGAGCTCATCGCCCTCGGCAAAGAGGTCGATGAGCTCGTCCATGCCCATATGGCAGCCAATCCGTTCGTTTACCCGGGCAAAACCACCACAAAGGTGCCTGTCCCCTTTGCGGTGGCTTGGGGTCGCGCTACTCACCGAGCATCTCTTGGAGCTTGGCTGCCACGGCATGTCCCAAGCTCTCGTGGCTTTCGGGCATCATATGCAGATAGTCGATATCGCCCGGCTCGGCAAACTCGGCGGCATTCAAAAAGTCGCAGCCAAACTGCTCGGCCACGTGCGCATAGTACTCGCCAAAATGTTCAGATGCCTCGACGGAACGCTCGTCAAAATCGGTCATATATACATCGGCGATCTGCGGCTTGATCTTGATAGGAGCCATCAGCAGGATGCGCGGGCAAGGCGCAGCGTCGGTCCACGGAAACGCGCGGACGGCGCGAATCAGCGCCATGGCGCCACGGGCGATATCGGAAGCTGTCACGTTAAAGACCGTCTTACAGTCGTTGGTGCCCAGCATGATCACAATGGCGTCCAGCGGCTTATGGGCCTCGAGCAGCATCGGAAGCGCGCGAATGCCGTTGAGGTTAGTGTCCAGATGGCACATGTCGTCGCGTACCGTCGTGCGGCCGTTGAGGCCTTCTTCAATTACATGCCAGCCCTCGCCTAAGTCACGTTGGACCACGCCACACCAGCGCACATCCTGCGCATAGCGCACCGCGGTACCGTCGCGCATGCCCGCCGGATCGTAACCATAGGTGTTGCTGTCACCAAAGCACAGAACGTTTTTCATCGTAAGCTCCCCACTCAATAAAAAGCCGACAGGAGCAGCCTCTCCCGTCGGCTCGGTATATCGCATCACGAGCACCGTTTACAGGTACTTGCGCCAGTCGTCGTCATCCTCGTCATCCTCGGCAGCGGCCTGAGCCTGCTCGGCGGCACGGGCGGCTGCGGCGCGGGCGGCAACCTGAGCATAGGACTCCTCGTTTCGCTCGGGGAAGTTTGCCAGCACGTGCTCGAATTTGGCGAAGTCCTCGTCCCAGCGCGTAGAGGGCACGGCAAAGAAGACCTGCTTGACCTTGAAGTCGCCCGATGCGAGCTCCTTGCGGAAGAGCTCGGCCACGGCCTCGGCATCAAAGCCGTTGTTGTCGCAGCCCCATGCGCCCAGCACGAGCTTCTCGCGACCCAACTCGTCGCAGATGGCGAGCACAAAGCGAATGCGGTCGCGCAGGGCATCCAGCAGAGCATCGTCGCTCACGCGATACTCCTGGCGGGCGCGCTTAACGTTGGGCGCGGCGGCCACGATCACGTCGGCGTATGCATGCACGTGGTTGCGGTCGAAGCGCACCGCAGGCACCACTAGGGCACGATTACGATAGAGCTCGCAGTTGATGTTGCGGCGACGGTTCTCGCCGTACCACTTACGCTGCCTATCGAGAACGTTGTACAGATACGAATCGGCGCACAGCGTGGCCTCCTGGCCCAGATAACCCTGAATATATCCACCGCCCGGATTGGTAAACGAGGCAAAGGCGAGCACGGCCATGTCGCAGAACTGCGCATAGCCGCGACCGTTATCGAGGATTGCCTGCGTGGCGGAGGCATCAAGCACAGTGACCTCGGGCAGGACCGGAGCGGGCTCCTCAGCAGGCGCGGACTCAGCTTCGGCGATTTCCTCGGCAGGCTCCTCGACGGGCTCGGGCGCCGCCTCGGTCTCGGGCGCTGCCTCGACCTCGGCAGTCTCCGCGTTCTCGACGTCCTCGGCGACCTGCTCTTCGGGGGCCACAGCACTCTGAACCTTGGCCTTCATCGCCGCGACAAAGCCGGCAGGCATACCGTCAAACTCGCGAACACCGGCAAGCGAACGCTCGATATCCTTGGCGCACGCTTCGGACACAGTTGCCACGTGACGCTCGGCGGCCTTGGCACGGGCCTCGCGCTTGGGATTGGGCTGACCCGCTCGGTTGGACCTGCGGTTACGGTTCCTGTTGTCGACGTCTGCCATACGTGGCCACCTTTCCTGTCGCTGCCGCTATCGGCTTTTCCCATCCATGATACCCCGCCGCGCACAAAAAAGACGGCCCCGAAGGACCGCCTTTCGCATCGTTTTACCGTGTCCGGCAGGAAGCATCGCAATGCCGCGCTTTAATCGCGACGGCCGAGGATGTTCAGAATGCGCAGGAACACGTTGATAATGTCCACGAACAGGTTGGATGCCATGAGCACGGCGTTGGGCAGCGTGGGCGGCACCGTCGTTGCCACATAGGTGTCGTAGCCGATGAAGCCGGCGAACACCACGATCACGATCAGGTCGGTGATGGACTGCGAAACGCCCATGAACATCAGCACGATCTCGACCAGAATCGTGGCAAGCAGGATGCCAAAACCAATGCCATACACACGCTGGAAGAACTTGGGGAAGGTCACGCCCAGCGCACCAAAGACAAAGGTGATGGCGGCCGTGGCGATAAAGGCGGTGTTAATGGTAGGCAGGTCGTAGTTGGCAAGACCAAACGACGCCGTCAGGCCAAAGGTGCTCGCAAAGACCACGTAGCCCACGAGTGACAGGCCCACGGACTGTTTGCTGGCAGCAGCCGACATCATGACCATGCCGACGATGGTCAAAATAAATGAGCCAAAGACCAGCGGCAAAGCGGCGCCGCTCATCATCATGCGCGCAAACGACATGGTGCTCGTAAAGTAAACACCGGCGCCCATGGCGCAAAAGCCCAAAAAGATCAGAGCAGACATGACAAGGTTGTACGCGCGCGGCGACATCTCCTTGGCACGGCTTGCGCCGGTCTCGATGGGGCCATTCTGATAGCCCTGGATATCGTTCATAATTTCGTCCTTTCAAAAAGCACCGCGACGGCGCCGTAGCTGACAAGTTTCCTGCCATTGTACCCGAACGCCACGCGTTCTTACCTGCGGCGCCCGCTCTCGAGTGTTCGGTCGAACGCCCACACCCACCAACGCATCACGTGTGCCTGCGAGCCGTCCGCCCGCTCGCGCGTCTGGTCCTCCAGATACAACTCGGTCGCGTGCCCGCCAAAACGCACCTTATAGGTTGCCGTACGAATGCCGTGAACCGTCAGGCCAAACCCAGTGGTCGAGACAATCTCGTCAATCGTAAAGCAACGACCGTCGACCCAGCAGACGGTGACCGGCACGACCTGTCCGCCCGCGAGGATGCGAGCCACGACGTCCACATACTGCTTGTGCACGCGCCGAGTTTTGCCATCTGTCTGTCGATATTCCATGCCTCCTATTATCGAACGCATGTTTGCATGTTGTAAAGCGAACAGGCTGTGGTTTTGGGGTGTTGGGGCGCGCGCACGTGTCCTCATGGTGTGTTAGCAAAAAGAACACCCACGGTCAACAGGGCTAATATTCATTTTTAGTGCCAAAAAATTCACTGCTCCCATCAGAACTCGGTAAAGAAACCCGCAGGAGGTGATACGATTTATCATGTTTCTGTAACGTGCCTGCAAACTTCGAGAAAGCCCATATATGGACGTAACGTTCTCAACCTTCCTCGGCCAACTTGTGTCGAACCCAGTCCTTGCCGTCACCGTGATCCTCGCGCTCGGCGCCATCTTCGTCAATGGATGGACCGACGCACCCAACGCCATCGCGACCTGCGTCACTACGCGTTGCATGCCCGCCCGCGCCGCTATTCTCATGAGTGCCGCATTCAACTTCCTTGGCGTGCTCATCATGACGCACTTTAACGCGAGCGTCGCCAACACCATCTCCCATATTGTCGACTTTGGAGGAAACAGCACCATGGCGCTCGCCTGTCTGTGCGCGGCGCTGTTCTCCATCGTCGTCTACGGCGCCACAGCGTCGCGTTTTGGCATCCCCACCTCGCAAAGCCACAGCCTTATCGCCGGCCTGACCGGTGCCGCCATCGCCCTCGGCGGTGCGAGCAGCGTCAACGTCCACGAGTGGATGAAGGTCATCTACGGCCTGGCGCTCTCCATCGGTCTGGGCTTTGTCATGGGCTGGGTCCTGTGCAAGCTCGTCTCGATTCTTTTCGCCGCTGCCAACAGGCGACGTGCCAATGTCTTCTTTAAATACGCTCAGATCGCGAGCGCTGCGGCCATGAGCTTTATGCACGGCGCGCAGGATGGACAGAAGTTCATCGGCGTGCTCTTTTTAGGCGTGGCCTTTGCCAGCGGCCAGACGAGCGTCGGCGATGCCGGCATCCCCATCTGGATTATGCTGCTATGCTCGGCCACCATGGGCATCGGCACCAGCGTGGGCGGCGAGCGCATCATCAAGTCCGTTGGCCAGAGCATGGTCAAGCTCGAAAAGTACCAGGGCTTCTCCGCCGACCTGGCGGGCGCCGCGAACCTGCTGCTTGCCACCCTTACCGGCATCCCCGTGTCCTCCACACACATCAAGACCTGCGCCATCATGGGCGTCGGTGCCGTCAAGCGCCTCTCGGCCATCAACTTCGGCGTCGTCAAGGACATGATGTTCACCTGGTTCTTCACCTTCCCCGCCTGCGGACTCATCAGCTTTGTCATGGCCAAGCTGTTCATGATGTTCCTCTAGTCAAACCGAACGTCCATCTGGACCGCAACACTTCGCCCACCCGTCTTCACCTCGAAAGGACCCACCCATGGCAAAGAAACCCGATTCGTTCTACTTTGACAACTACGTCGCCTGCGCCGACCTTGCTGTCCAGGCCGCAGAGTTGCTCATCAAGATTTTTGAGAACTTTGATCCCGCGCAGATCCACGACATGCTCGAGGAGATGCATGCGATTGAGCATGCGGCAGACAAGAAGCACCACGAGCTCGAAGACGCCCTGCTCACCGCCTTTATCACCCCGCTCGAGCGCGAGGATCTGGATCTGATGAGCTGCGCGCTCGACACCGTGCTCGACCGTATTGAGGGCGTCGTGCAGCGCGTCTACTTCACCAACATTCAGAGCATCCATCCCGACGCCATCGTCATCGCCCACAAGGTGACTGACGCCTGCCGCGCCATGAAAGACCTGATGGTCGAGCTTCCCAACTACCGCAAGTCCAAAACGCTGCGCGAGCTGGTCATCCAGATCAACACCATCGAGTCCGAGGCCGACGAGCTCTACATCAACGCCATGCGCAACCTGCACGTTAACGGCAAGGATCCGCTCGAGGTCATCGCTTGGCGTGACGTCTACGCCTTCCTGGAGTACTGCGCCGACTGCTGCGAGAATGTGGCCGATGTTGTGGATTCGATTGTCATGAAGAACAGTTAATTGGGGGTACATGTCCCACCGGTCGCGGGCCCGGCCACTAATAACCTTTTTCACTCCGGCTGCAAGCAGAGTCGTTCAAAAGGTTATTAGTGGCCGGGCCCGCTCCCTTATGCACCACCATTGGGAACTTTGGCTGATAGATTTAGCGCGATGGGGGTTTGGCTGAAGGGACCTTTGGTATCCGTTCGGACACTTTGGCCCTTGATGAGCGTTTGGCTGATTGCTGCTTTGGGTACTCTTTGGGTTACTTTTGGTTTGTTTGATTTTTAATTTTAGGAGGGCTTGTATGTCTTATTTGGATCTGGCTCGGGGTCGGTATTCTTGTCGTGAGTTTGAAGATCGGGCTGTGGAGCAGGCTGTGGTGGATGCCATTGTTGAGGCTGGGCGGATTGCTCCTTCTGCTTGTAATAATCATCCTTCTCGTGTGATGGTGCTGGATACGCCTGAGCTTCTGGAGAAGGCTGCTGCTTGTCAGCCTCGGTTTGCTCGTGATGGATCTATCTTTGGCGCTCCGCTTGTCTTCCTTATTTGTAGCGTTACCGAAGACGCTTGGGTGCGCCCGTATGACCAGATGAATTCCAGTGAAATCGATACGTCCATAGTGTGCGATCAGATGATGATGGAGGCCACCGAGCAGGGCCTGGGAACGTGTTGGGTATGCCATTTTAAGCCCGAGGTGGCACAGGAGCAGTTCAACCTGCCCGAGGGCGTCTATCCCTATCACATGCTCGTCTGCGGATATCCTGCCGACCACATCGCCGATTCCGAGCATCGCGAGGCCCGTACCATTCCCCTCTCCGACTTCCTCCTCAAGTAGATTTTGGGACATGCCCTAAAACCTATCCTTGACCGCTCACCGGTTCGCCGAGTTCTGCGCCACTATGTGCAGGGCTCGGTTTTTTATGTTGCGCGCCCCGGTACAGTCATAAAAAAGGACCCGCAAGCTGCGGGTCCTTTCTAGGCACTAAATTGTAGGCCGAATGTTAGTCCAGGTCGTCGGCAGCGAAGTTGTCGATCGGGGCGAAGGGATCGGCCACGGGGACAACCGGGTCAGCGACGGGCAGCGGCTCGGCGGGAACAGTCACCGCAGGAGAAGCGGCAGAACCGACCGGCGTGGAGGCCATGAGGTCGGCCGGGAAGGAGTTCTGGGCATCGTCCATGAAGTGCTGAATGAGCTTGAGATACTCGGCCTTGAACTCCTCACGAGAAGCCTTGAGACGATCGATCTCCTCGAGCTCAGCCTGCTTTTCGGTCAGAGCCTGGCGGATAACCTCGCGGGCCTTGGCGTCAGCCTCGTTGCGAATACGCTCAGCGTTCTCATTGGCATCGTTGACGATGGTCTCAGCGGTCTGCTGGGCAGCGATCAGGGCAGCGGAAATCTGGCGCTCCTGAGCGGAGAAGTCAGGGGCGGGAGCAGCCACGGGGGCGGCAGGAACGGCCTGGGCGGGGGCATCCTGAGCCTGGGCAAGCTGAGCCTGTGCATCGGCAAGCTGCTGCTCGGTAGCAGTCAGACGACCCTTAAGGTCGACGATCTTAGCGAGCATAGCGTCAACCTCGGAGGACAGCGTCTCCAAGAAAACGTCGACCTCGGCAGGATCGTAGCCACGCTTGGCCTCAGAGAAAGTCTGAGCCTGGATGTCTGCAGGGGTAATAGCCATAACAAGTCTCCTTTTTCATCGCCTCGGCGCTACACGCCCGACGTAAGTTACTAAGTCAGTTCTATACGAGTATACCTATAAGAAGCTGCAGAACCAGCCTCTGCACCAACTGCAACGCAATAATCGCAACGACCGGCGAAAAATCGATACCGCCCATCGGCGGAATGAAACGACGGAACAGGTTGAGCCACGGACCGCACACGCTATCGAGCACCGCAGCAATATCCTGAAGCAAACCACCCTGCTTCATGGGAATCCACGTCATAAAGCAGTAGACGACAATGAGCGTGGAATAGAAGTTGAACAGCGTGTTGACCAGCTGGACGATAGTGTAGATGTTGATGGGAATCTCCTCGTCTTGTCTTTACTTAAGGTAGCCGTCGGCACGAAGCTTCTTGAGATCGGAATCTTTGACCTCGCAACCGGCGGGCAGCACCATGAACACGCGGTCGCCTACCTCCTTGACCGTGGCGCCCAGACCGCAGGCAAAGCCGTAAGAGAAGTCCAAGACGCGCTTGGCAACTTCGGTGCGTACGCCCACAAAAATCAGTGCGACAGGCTGCTTGGTGCGAACGCGGCGCACCACGGTCTCCACGTCGTCATAGCTCTCGGGGCGCAGGACATAGGCCGGCAGCTGCGGCGTGGCGTTGATGATATTGCTCGCATAGGCCGAGGCATCGCTCGGTGCAGGCGCGGGCGCAGCGGCGGCACGGGCGCGGGTGTTCTCGGCGTAGCTCGACGGCGTGTCATAGGCACCAGGACGATAACCGCTCGCAACGCTGTCCTGCGAGCGCGAAGGCGGGTTATACGTCGTGGCATGACGGGAGTCATCGCCGACAAGCTGACCGGAGCGCGTATACACGGCAACCGACTCAGCTTCACCGCGGCGCGTCTGGCCAAGCAGGCCGTTGCTCGGCTCGTCTTGGGTGTAGAAGCCCTCGCCCGAAGCACCGCTGTAGCCGTTGCCCTGATAACTATCGTCATAGCCGTCATCGTAGCCGTAGTCGTCGTCCTGGCCATAACCCTGGTCGTAACCCTGCTGGCCGCCCAGGTGCATCTTATTTTTAATCTCGTCAAGGAAGCCCATGGTTGTGTCCTCTCGCGGTTTAGTGCAGGCACCCCGATAATCAGTGCGCACTTCAGAGCCTTATTTTACTGCAAACTCCGGGCTAAATACTACCCTGCCCAGGCGAACGAGCGTAGAGCCCTCCTCAAGGGCAGGCTCAAAGTCCTCGCTCATGCCGCAGGAAAGCTCAGGCAGGTTCAAATCGGGATGCGCCGCCTCCAGCTCATCCCTCAGCTCACGAAGCCCCGCAAAGGTGCGGCGTGCCACATCCTTATTCCCCCGGGGCGCCATAGTCATAAGCCCCTGTACGCAAATTCCCTCAAGTTCCGCAAGCTCACCCGCGGCGGCGCGAATCTCATCGGGCGAAAAGCCTCCCTTCGACTCCTCACCACTCACATTGACCTCGATGAGCACACACTGGGGGCCGGCGAGCTCGCCTGCCTCAATCTTGCGGACAGCACGGCTCGAGATCGCCTGCGCCAGATGCAGCGAACCCACCGAGTGAATCAGCTCGGCTGAGCCCAGCACCGCATTGATCTTATTGGTCTGCAGGTTGCCGATCATATCGAAGCGCACCTCGGGCAGCTCCGGATGCTCCGCCAGACCCGTGAGCTTGCGAACCAGCTCCTGCGGGCGGTTCTCGGCAAAATTGCGATACCCCGTCTGGATGGCGGCAACGGTCTCATCGACACCAACGGTCTTGGACACGGCAATGAGGCGCGCGGCGTCGTGGGGGCGGCCCGCGCGATCGAGCGTCGCATAAAAACGTTCCAGAATCTGCTCGCGGCGAGCGCGCATCAAGTCCAAATAGTTATCCATTGCCAATCGCCTCCGCTGACAGCCAAACAAGTAGTCCCATGCTAACGCAAGAGCGCGGCCCCGCATGTGCAAGGCCGCGCTCACTTAGGTATTTACAATCTTTCGACGAACGGGGTCACTTACTCCTCGTCGTCCTCGCCATCGTCCTCGTCCTCAAGATGATCGAGCAGGTAGCGAAGACCCTCGCTGACCTCGTTAGCGGGCACCTTGGCAACGTAGCGAGCGTCGACGGCGGGCCTCATGATAACACCCTCGCCCGAAGGCACGCGCATGCTCTCGAGCTCATCCTCGTCCACACGGGCGATATCGCCGGCGTTCATACGCTGACCAGTCAACAGGAAGGTCAGACGGCAAGCGGCATCGATGGAAATCGAAGCGATGCGATCGAGGTAGCGCGAAACCATGATAGCGCGGCGCAGGTCGTCATAGTTGCTGTCGTCGTCCATAAAGTCGCCCGTATCCATACGGTTAAAGGTGCGGAAGAACTTCTCGTAGGCGGCGTGCACCGGCTCGTCCTCGACGGCCAAGTTGCAGATGATGGACATGTCATTGGTGACGAGCGCAGAAAGCGAAGAGCCCAGCACCTGGTAAACAGCTTCGGCCTCGGCCTCAACCGTACCGACGAGCTCCTGGGGCAGCGAGATGTCGGCCTTGACCATGTGACGCGTGGCGCGGCAGATCTGGCGAACCTTATCGGTCATGCGCTGCAGGTTAAAGTCGACGTAGATAATCGTCTGCAGCAAGCGGAAGTCGGAGGCGACCGGCGTCTGCGTGGCGATCAGGTTGTAGCACACGGCCTCCAAGTTGGCGCAGCGCGCGTCAATCGAAAGCGTGCGCTTCTTGGTCTTGGTGGCGAGCTTGCGGTCGTCGGTCACATAGGCCTTAACGGCATCGTGGAGGGCCAGATCGACGGCCTCGTAGATGCTCAGCATCTCGTGGCGGGCCTCGATGAGCTGACGGGAAAACAGTTTACGCATGGTTCACTCCAATCAGTTGGGTGCGGTCATGCCGCCCGCACAGTGAATACGCACCGGACCAGGTCCGATCGGCTTGGGACTAGTCGCACCGATCAGCCAAAGCGGCCGGTGATATAGTCTTCCGTCCGCGAGTCCACCGGGCTGGTGAAGATCGCGTCGGTTTGACCATACTCGATGAGCGTGGCAGGCTCACCGGCAACTTCCTGCAAGAAGAATGCGGTGTAGTCGCTGATACGAGCTGCCTGCTGCATTGAATGCGTGACGATGATGATCGTCATCTCGGGCGCCAGCTCGGCCATCAAATCCTCGACCTTAGAGACGGACGTGGGGTCGATGGCGGAGCAGGGCTCGTCCATCAGGAGGACATCGGGTTGCACCGCAAGCACGCGCGCGATGCACAGACGCTGCTGCTGACCGCCCGAGAGCGCCAAACCATCCTTGTTGAGCTGATTGGATACCTCTTTCCAGAGGTTGGCGCGCTTGAGCGATTCTTCCACGATGTCATCGAGGTCGCTTTTGCTAGTCACGCCCTGCAGACGAGGGCCAAAGGCGACATTCTCGTAGATGGATTTGGGAAACGGGTTGGGCTGCTGAAAAATCATGCCCACGCGGCGACGGAGGTCGACCGGGTCGACGCCCTCGGCATAGATATCGTTGCCGTCGAGCGTCATGGTGCCCTCGACGCGCGTACCCTCGATCAGGTCATTCATGCGGTTGATGCAGCGCAAAAACGTCGACTTGCCGCAGCCCGAAGGGCCAATGAAGGAGGTGATGGCGTTTTTGGCGATGTTGAGGTCGAGCCCCGTCAGCGCATGAAAGTCACCGTACCAAAAGTTGAAATCCTTGGCCGTAATGGCCGCTTGCTCCAGCGTGGGAGCGGACTGATAAACGGACATGGGACTCCTTAACTAGCGACGCTTGCGCGACAGGAAGCGCGCAAACAGGTTGAAGGCCAGAATGATCACCATCAGCAAGAGCGCGGTGCCGTAGGCTGCGTTCATGTTGATGCCGTCGTTGGCAAGCAGGTACAGGTGAACGGTCATGGGGCGGCCGGAATCGAGCGGCGAGATAGGTAGATTGATGGCCTGGCCCATGGTGTAGAGCACCACGGCGGTCTCGCCAATGGCACGGCCGATGGCAAGGACAATGCCCGTGGCAATACGGCCAAAGGCAGAAGGAAGCACGATCTTGGAGACAACCTGCCACTTGGTGGCGCCCAGGCCATACGCGCCCCAACGGATATAGCGCGGAACGGCGCGAATGGCCTCTTCGGTGGTGCGCATGACGATGGGAAGCATCAAGAGCGCGAGCGCCAGAGCGGCCGAGACCATCGAAAGGCCCAGACCCATAGCCTCGACAAACAAGGCGTAGCCAAACAGGCCCATAACGATGGAGGGCACCGAGGCCAAAGCGTCAGCAGCGTAGCGAATGAGCTCGACGATCTTGCCCTGCTTGGCGTACTCGGCCAGATAGACGGCTGCCAGCACAGCGATCGGCGTGCAGATAAGCATGGCGAGCGCCGTCACATAGACGGTCGAGACGATCGTGGGCCAAATACCGCCCTCGGCGTTGACGCCCTGGGGCCAACCGAAGATAAAGTCGAGCGAGATGTGTGGCAGGCCGTTGATGACCACGTAGGCGATGATAGCGACCAGCACCAGCGTGGTGATGTATGCCGCGGCACGGAACACGCCAAGCATGATCTTGTTGGACAGGTCCTTGTTGATGCGGCCCTTCTTGCCGTGGGAAAGGGCACGCTTGATGCGCTCGCGCGACGAGGTCGTATCGACCGTCGTGTCAACGGAATCGAACATAGCCTACCCCCTCTTCTTCTTGGAAACCAGGCGGACGATGCCCACCAGCTTGGCGGAAATGATAAACAGGACCACGCCCATGCCGAACAGCGCCGAGCGATGCAGACCCGAGGAATAGCTCATGTCGAGCGCAATCTGGCTCGTGAGCGTCGAGATGGGGCTCGCAATGCTGTCGGGAATAACCGGGGCGTTACCCACGACCATGAGCACGGCCATGGTCTCGCCGATGGCACGGCCCATACCCAGCACGATGGCATCCACGATACCCAGCTTGGCGGCAGGTAACACGACCTTATAGATAGTCTGCCACTTGGTGGCGCCCATGGCATACGATGCCTCGCGAATGCCCATGGGAATGGAATTGAGAGCATCGATGGTAAGCGTCGTGATGGTGGGCACGATCATAATGGCGAGCACGAACCACGCCGTCAGCGCGCCAAAACCAAGACCGCCGGTCAGTTGTGCGATAAACGGGCGGATGATGATCATGCCAAAGAAGCCATAGATGATAGAAGGGATGCCGGCCAACAGGTCAACGGCAGGGCTGATGAGCTTGCGCACGCGCTTGCTGGCGATCTCGACCAGATACACGGCCGTGCCCACGCCTAGGGGCACACCCATGGCGAGCGCACCGACGGTCACCAGACCCGAGCCGGCAAGCAGCGACACGATGCCGTAGTGACCCTCAGAGGGCGCCCACGTAAAGCTAAAGAAGTCCGCCAGACCGATGTCGGTAAAGACGGGCAGCGCCGAGTACGTGGTAAAGACAAAAATCAGGATGACGGTAACAACCGCCAAGAACGCGCAGGCAAAGAAAATCCACTGCAGCGCCTTCTCCTTGATATAGGTGCTGCGCGATACGAGCGCCAGCTCGCGCTTCTTGGGCGCCTGAGCATTCTGCTCAGTCTGGGAGTTTTCCTGTGCTTCCATGCTACTCACTCCCCTTCTCGTCGTTGGTGACGGGAATAAAGCCCGCCTCGCGAATCTGCTTGTCCATCTTTTCGGACGTCACGTAGTCGATGTAATCCTGCGCCTGCTGCGAAGGCGCACCCTTCACAAAGAAGTAAAGGTCGCGCGAGATGGGATAGCCGCCACTCGCGACCGTCTTCTCGGACGCCTCAACATGATTGACCGAGACGGCCTTGACCGAGGTCTTGGCGTTGAGGCTATCGACGAAGCCCAGCGAAATGTAGCCGATAGCCCCGCGCGAACGAGATACCACGTCGCGCACCTGGCCCGTGCCCGAAAGAACGGCGGAGCGGCGATCGAACGGGGTGCCGTCCATCACGATGGTGCGGAAGGCTTCACGCGTGCCAGACGCCTCATCTCGGTTGATAACCTGAATCCTCAGGTCCTCGCCACCGACTTCTTTCCAGTTGGTGATCTTGCCGGCATAGATATCGCGGAGCTGCTCGGTCGAGAGGTTATCGACGGGGTTGTCTTCGTTCACGATGACCGCGATACCGTCGTGGGCAATGACGATGGGAGTCAGGCCCAGATCCCGTTCGTCGGCATTGAGTCCACGGGAGGAGCTGGCGATATCGGCCGTGCCAGCGCTGACGGCTTCGATGCCAGCGGAAGAGCCCAAACCGGAAACGAGCACGTCGATGCCGGTCTCCTCCTTAAAGCCCTCTGCCGCAATCTCGGCGATAGGAAGGCAGGTCGTGGAGCCGGCCACGGTAATGGAAGAGGTAGAAGATCCCGAAGAACAGGCGCACAGCGTAAGCGTAAGCACAGCGGCGCTCAGGACCGATACGATCTTTCTCATAGCATCACGCCGATCGCGGCATGGCGCCCACAGGTGCCGTCCTCGTTACGGTAGGAATAAAAGCGGTCGTTCTGACGCACGGTCGAAAGCTGGGTATCCACGATATTATCCGCGTCGACACCGACATCTACCAGCGCCTCGCAAATGGCAGCGGAAAGATCGAGCATGCGAGAGGCACTCGCATCGATGCAAGAGAACTCGGCGGCAAAGCGATCCATGAGCTCTTGGGAAACCTCGTACTCGTCACCCAGGATATGGGGCCCGATATAGGCGGAAACGTCGCTCGCATCGCAGCCGGCAGCATCGCAAAGCGCCTGGCACGCCTTGGCAGAAATACGTGCAATCGTGCCCTTCCAACCGGAGTGCACCACGGCAAATCCGCCAGGGGCCACCAGCACCACGGGAACGCAGTCGGCAAAGCAGAGCAGCACGGGCACGTCATGGGCCGTACAGACGATGGCATCGCAGCCCTCGGCAATCTGCTCGCGAACAGCCTCAAGATCGTCGGCGCCGTTCGAAGTCACCGTAACGATATGGTCACCATGTACCTGATTGGGCACGAGCAGATTATGCTCGCACTCAGTGGCGCCCATAGCTTCGAGCGCTCGACGACGATTTTCTTGAACAGCAAAGGGGTCATCGCCTACATGCGAGCCCAGGTTGAGCGAGGAGTACGCATCTTCAGAAACGCCACCGGTGCGCTCGGTAAAGGCAAAACGGACATCGGATGTCGCGCCCTCCACCAACGTAACTCCATCATGGTCGACACGCGAAACGTTGTCCGCACGTGCTGCCATACTAAAGCCTCCTAATAACACAAGTACCGCGGCGTCGCCGCGCAGTCCGCGTTTATACGGCTGTCATACTTCCTTAAAAGGATACCCGCAGCGGTAGGGACCAAACGTAAAGGGAACGTAAGGAGATTGGAGGCTTTCGTTTACAAACGAGAAACAAAACGGGGTGCATCCAAATGGACACACCCCGTGCAGGTCGTTGAGAAAAACGAACTAGAAGCTGCCGCGCTTCAGGAAGTCGGGAAGCTCGAACTGGTCGTTGCCAAAGTTGGGCAGCTCGGTACCACCGACGTTGCGGGTCGGAGCGGCCTGAGCCGGGCTGGCAGCCGGAGCGGTGCGCTGCGGCTCAGCGGAGGCAGCGGCCTTGCTCTGAGACTGCTGAGCAGCAAAGAGCTCGTCCTGACGGTTGACGTTGGAGTCGGAGAAGCCCGTAGCGATGACGGTGATACGCACCTGATCGCCCAGGGACTCGTCGACAACGGTACCGAAGATGATGTTGGCCTCGGGGTCGACGGCGTTGGCGACAACGTCGGCGGCATCGCTGATCTCCTGGATGCCCAGGTCCTTGGAACCGGCGATGGAGAGCAGCACGCGCGTGGCACCATCGATGGAGCTCTCGAGCAGCGGGCTGGAGATGGCCTGCTGGGCAGCGTCGACGGCACGAGTATCCCCAGAAGAGGTACCGATACCCATCATGGCGGTACCGGCCTGCTTCATGATGGTCTTAACATCGGCGAAGTCCAGGTTGATGATACCGGGGACGGTGATGAGGTCGGTGATGCCCTGGGTGCCCTGGGAAAGAACGCCATCGGCAATCGCGAAGGCCTCGAGCATGGTGGTCTTCTTCTCGGCGATGTCGAGCAGCTTATCGTTAGGGATGACGATCATGGTGTCGACGCAATCGGAGAGGGTCTTGATGCCCTCCTCGGCGCTCTTCTTGCGCTTGCGGCCCTCGAAGGTGAAGGGCTTGGTCACGACGGCGACGGTCAGTGCGCCGACCTCGTTCATCGCGATATCGGCAACGATGGGAGCAGCGCCGGTACCGGTGCCACCGCCCTCACCGCAGGTGATAAACACCATGTCGGCGCCAGCGAGCGCCTCGGCAATGTCGTCGCGGGACTCATCGGCAGCCTTGCGGCCAACCTCGGGGTTGGCGCCGGCGCCCAAGCCGCGGGTAAGGTCGGTGCCGATGTGCACCTTGATATCGGCATCAGAGATCGCGAGTGCCTGAGCATCGGTGTTGATGGCAACAAACTCGACGCCGCGGATGCCCTCTTCGATCATTCGATTGACCGCGTTGGTACCGCCGCCGCCGACGCCGACCACCTTAATGACGGCAAGGTAGTTGTTGATCTCTGTCTCGTGCATGTCGGTCCTCCGAACAAAGGTTATAGCCATAGCATGGGTCGACCCCTGCGCACATTAACCTTCAGGTTGAAAGTAAATGCAAAGGTAAACCGTATTATGTTTGCACATTATGAACGTATCAGTCAAATAATTGACCGTGAAAACCAAACAAACCAGATAAACGGCGTGGTATGGCCCCTCAACAAAGCATCAACCAGCGCTACGAGGTCGGAGCATTCCTAAATGTGTAGTTGCCCGGAGAGCGCACATTGATATACGTTACGCCCTCTACCTGCGAAAGCAACTTGGTGACTACGCGTTCCTTCTTGGCGATATCGTCCGAATCGCCCAGCGACACCTCAATGCCGTTATTGAGGTTTGCCGAGATGGCTTCGACCGAAGGCGTGGAAATATCCTTGACTTGTCCCAAGAACTCGCTCGAAAAACCACGCACATAATCCAGGCCGGCCTTAACGGCTTTGGAGTTAACCGCCTGGCCGGAAACCGGAGCGACATCCGCCGAGACATCAGTCAACAACACCGCGCCATAATGCTTGGCGAGCGCCAGCGCGGCATCGATTCCGGTCAAGGTATTTGAGCCCTGCCCTGTCGTGATGACGTTGCCCTGGTCGTCCACTTCGACCGACGTCGACAGCGGGGCGATCCAGGTGTCATCGTCTCCGATAGCCCAGGCAAGGTCGTCGGAGCTGATATACGCAATGGCGATAACTTTACGCTCCGTCGGCGTGATGATAAGCGTATGGGGAAACTGGCGCTGGACATCCACGCCCGAAACCCACGGGTTCTGCTTGAGATCCTCGGTAATCTGGTCGGGATCGACGTTAAAAAGCGACGTTCCCTCGGGCAAGTCGATCAGCTGGATAGCATCGTGCTTCGTCACATGCTCGCTGCCTTGAATCTGAATATCAGTGGCGGTAAACAATCCAGAGTTAATCACCACGATGGCAACGACGACGAGCACAGCCAAGACGGCCAGAACGCCGCCCACGATTTTGCCTTTGCCTGTAACGACAGAAGCGGCATCTGATGTTTTATTTACCATTGCCCCAAGTGAAGACAACGGGTTGACGCCTTTTTTACTCGAAGGCTTCTTAGCGGTAGCCGGCACCGATGTCAGCGAGCGCGGTTTCGATGCGCCCAGCGTACGACCTGGACGCGGCGCTTTAGTTCCCGTCGAGGGCTTAGGAGTTGCCATGGGACGGGCAGGCTTGACGCCCATAACAGGCTTTGACGTCACCGAGGGACGCGAGGACTTTTTTGCGGCCGGACGATTACCGAGCTGCGAGCCGACGACCGGACGACTGGCCTGTCGAGCATGCCCGACAGACTTAGAGTGCGCGACGGTATTGCGTTGAGGTTTGGCAGGCGCGCCGGAACGCCCTCCGGCGCGGCGGAAGGTGGGTTTCGATGCTCTAGAAGCCGAGGAATTTAACTTCCGGTCTGAGCTCGATGCCATACGCCTCCCTCACCTTTCCGTGCACATGTCTGATAACCGCGGCAACGTCATCGGCCGAGGCAGTTCCGTTATTAACGATAAAATTAGCGTGAACGGGCGAAACTTCCGCGCCGCCAATTGAAAAACCCTTTAATCCACAATCCTCGATAAGCTTGCCCACACTCGCATCGGGCGGGTTACGAAAGACCGACCCGCAGGATGCGCGACCCATGGGCTGCGTACGCTTGCGCCTCGTCAGGTACCGTTCCATGCGCTCGCGAATGTCGGCCTTGGGCGCCGGTTTAAGCTTGAGCACACACTCGAGGATGATCTCATTGCGGGGAAGGCTACATTCGCGGTAGCCCCAAGAGATCTCGGACCCCGCATAATGCTTGATACCGGATGCCGGGTCAAACGTTACGACATCCTCAACCAGCGAGCCAATCCACTCGGTCCGCGTGCCGGCATTCATAGATATCGCACCGCCGACCGAACCAGGAATGCCAACGGCAAACTCAAGGCCCGAGAGGCTACGCGACAGGGCATCGTTGACCAGGCGCGCAAACATCACGCCCGCACCGACCGTCAGCGTACAACCGTCATCGGCAACAACCGTGCGCTGGAACTCACGTCCGAGCGAAATGACGGCACCGCGATAACCGCCATCGGCAACCAGCAGATTGGAGCCCTTGCCGATGATGACCCACGGCACCTGCTCGCGATCGAGCACCGCCACGGCGCGGCGGAGGGCATGATAGCTATGGCACGTCACAAAGAGGTCGGCCTTGCCGCCGATACGATAGCTCGTATGACGCGCAAGGCGCTCGTCCTCGATCACATCCGTGTCGATCATGCCCGAGAGCGCCATGACGGCGTTAAACAGACCCATTAGACTTAAGCGTCTTTCTTGGCAGTCAGATACTCAATGAACTCGGGACCGACGGTCGTAACGTCGCCGGCACCCATGGTGAGCAGCAGGTCGCCCTCGCCCACCATCTGCTCGAGCTCCTGATTGAGCTCAAGACGGCTGGAGCAGTACACGACCTCCTTGCCAGGATGCTTGGCGCGCACGGTATCGGCGAGCATCTTAGAGGTGACACCCGGAATGGGCATCTCGCCAGCCGAGAACACATCAATCAGCAGCAGTTTATCGGCATTGGCAAATGCATCGGCAAAGTCCTCGCACAGGGCCTGCAGGCGCGAATAGCGGTGCGGCTGGAACACGACGTCGACGTGCTTGTAACCCAGCGACGAAGCGGCAGCAAGCGTCGCCTTGATCTCGGTGGGGTGATGGCCGTAATCATCGACCACGGTGATGCCATCGATATCGCCCACGTGGGTAAAGCGACGGCGGACGCCCTCAAAGCTCGAGAGCGCCTTGGCGGCGGCGTCGATGTCAAGGCCCAGGACATGGGCGACGGTGAGCACCGCCGTGGCGTTGAGCATGTTGTGGCGACCGGGATTGCTCTTGATTTCCACAGCGCGCTCAGTGCCGTCCTCAAAGCGAACGATAAAGTCGCTCTGGATGCCCTTGACATCCGGGTGCATGCAGACGATGTCGTTGCTCTCGGCAAAGCCGTAGGAAAGCACGTGACGGCCCGTCGACTTGGCGAGCTCGACCAGATGCGGGTCCTCACCGCAGACGATGACGGTGCCGTCCTCGCCCACCAGGCTCATGAATTTGGCGAAAGTTGCCTCGATCTCCTCGATACCCGAGTAGTGATCGAGGTGGTCGGCCTCGACGTTGGTCACAATGACTACGTTGGGGTTCAGGAACAGGAAGGAGCTGTCGGACTCGTCGGCCTCGGCGACAAAGTAGTCGCCCGAGCCGTTCTTGCCGTTCGTGTCATAGCCCTCGACGATGCCACCGATCAGGAAGCTCGGATCCAGACCCATGCGGTCGAGCATGGTGGCACACATCGAAGACGTGGTGGTCTTGCCATGCGTGCCGGCAACAGCGACGGTGGTGTAGCCGTGACCCAAAGCAGAGAGCATCTTGGCACGGGGCCACACGGGAATACCAAGCTCGCGAGCGCGCACGAGTTCAGGGTTGGACTCCGGAATAGCGGTGGAGACAACAACCACGTCGGGCTTGACCTCGTCGATCGTGGCGGCCTCATGGCCCACATGCACCTTCACACCAGCGCGGGTAAGCTGGCGGATATAACGTGACGTCTTAAGGTCGGAGCCGGTAACGGCATAACCGCGCTCGTGCAGAACGAGGGCGATGCCGCTCATGCCGGCGCCGCCGATACCGATAAAGTGGGCGCTCTTAAACTCGGGCGCGGAGGTTGCAGTCTGGGAATCAGCCATGTGCTCGTGTACTCCTTGCGTAAACACTGCCTGTAACCCGTTAACTGTACCGCACCTACCGCATCAGCGCGAGGGCGACCGAAGATATCCCGTCTAACTAACGCAAACCCTCTACTGCATCCGCCAGAAGAGCGGCGGCTCTATCCTGAGCCAGACCACGCGCCGCCTGACGCATGGCGTCGCGCGCCGCCGCGTCATCGACCAGGTGCAGCAGCTCATCGGCAAAGGCAGAACCGTCGATATCGGCATCGGCGCAGAGCACGCCGGCCCCGGCGTCGACCAGATAACGGGCATTGGTGGTTTGGTGGTCGGCCGTCGCATGCGGGTACGGCACGAGCACCGAAGGCACGGCGAGCGCAGCGATCTCGGCCACGCTCGATGCTCCCGAACGCGATAGCACCAAATCGGCAGCAGCCAGCATGTCGCCCATGTTGTCGATGTAAGGCTGGACGCGGTAACGCTTCGCCTCCTCGAGCGTCAGCGCCAAAGCGCGCTCGGTCTCCTCAAAGCCGTCGGCACCCGTCGAATGCAACACATAGAGGTTCTTGCGCGAAAGCAGCTCGTTTTTGAGCGAAGCCACGCGCTCGTTGAGGTGCTGGGCGCCGAGTGAACCGCCAAAGACGAGCAGCAGCGTAGCGTCCTCGGGAACGCCAAGTGCCTTGCGGCCGCGAGCGCGATCGCCCTCGATCACCGAGCGACGTACGGGGTTGCCGGTCATGAGCACGTGGTCAGGGTCACCTTCGCGCTCAAAGACCGAGCGCGCTGCCGGCACCGAGATGCACACGCGAGCGGCGTGGGAGTTCATCATCTTGTTGGCCAGGCCCGGAACAGAGTTCTGCTCATGTAGCAGATACGGAACGCCTGCGCCCTTGCACCACCCCAGCAGCGGAACCTCGACATAGGCACCAAAACCGATGGCAGCATCGGGCTTGCCGACCTTTGAGAAATGACTGGCGAGCGCACGCTTGGCCTTGTTGACACGCCACAGCGAGGTCAGCGCCGTCCAGGGACGGGAGCGGTCGAAGCCCGTGACCGTAATGGGCACAAAATCAAACCCAGCCTCGGGGACCAGACGACCCTCGAGCTTGCGCGACTGGCCCACGAACACAACGTGGTGGCCACGGTCATGCAGCTCCTCGGCCAAAGCGAGCGCGGGGTTAATGTGTCCTGCCGTGCCGCCGGCTGCAATAGCAACGGTCATCTTATCGGTCATGGTAGTCCCTTCGTACACGCGGTCCCTGGTCGTCGGTGCGCAAACGCGCCGACGGGTCCGAGTTCAAATCGATTCGATTATATCCGCCGCCCGCGCTGCGAGGGCTGGGGCGCTGCGGACGACCTTGCGGCGCCGTTCGCTGACGCGGACGGGCTGCCGGCTCGGTCGCAGAGCCATCCAGAACGGTAAAGCCGTTACGCGAAGATCGCTCGCCGCGTACGTGGGGCACGCCGGCGGTACTCTCATCCATAACGGCAAAGCTCTCGCGGCGACGGTCGTACTCATCGCGACGGGCGCTCTCGTACGAAACGCGCAGGATCAGACCGGCAAGCATAAGCGACACAATAATCGACGAACCGCCGTAGCTAATAAACGGCAACGGTTTGCCCGTCATGGGAAACACGTTGAGGATGCCCAGCGCATTGATCAAAAACTGCACCGCGAGAATGACCGCGGAGCCAGACGCCATGAGCGCGCCCCGACGATCGGTCGCCTGCTCGGCAATGCGAAACGCCGAGTAGATCAGCATCGCAAACACCAAGAAGAACAGCACGGTTCCGACAAAACCGACTTCCTCGCCAATGATGGCCAGGATGTAGTCATTGTGCGCCTCGGGCAGATACGAGTACTTCATGGTTGAGTTGCCGATGCCACGGCCGAACAGACCGCCCGAGGCAAAGGCCATGATGGCAAGCGTGGCCTGATAGCCGTCACCATACTCGTCGGCCCAAGGGTTCAAGGCAACCTGAATACGCACCATACGGTACGGCTCTGCAACAAGCGCAATCACGATCACGAGAATGCCGAAGATTATCACGCCGATGATAAATTTGGGGTCGAGACCCGCAAACAACGCCATGCACATGAGGGTCAGCAGGATGATCAGGACGGTACCGAAATCGGGCTGGATAAAGATCAGAAAGAGCGGAATGCCCAGGTAGATGCCCATCTTGCGAAGGAATTCGTTGATGTTGCCACCGGGCGAAAAAAAGCGATCAAGCATGATGGCCGAATACGCAATGGCAAATGGCTTTAAAAACTCGGAAGGCTGGAACTGAATGCCGGCGATGTTGAGCCAGCGCGTGGCGCCACGGCTGCCGCTGCCCACCAAGAACACCAGAAACAGTAGCCCTATCATGCCTATGAGGAAGATCCTGAGCACATCCTCCCCAAACCAGCTGTCCGGCAAAACGCGCACGATGGCAATCAGCGCCAGAACACCGACCACGGCAAACGCAGCCTGTCGACCCAGAAAAAACGTCGCTGAGCCATTCTCGTGCAGCGCCTCGACCGAAGACGCCGAGTACACCATCAGCAGGCCAAAACACACCAAGATAAACAGACAGGCCATGAATATCAGACGGGGGCGCATGATGCGGGCGGGAACGCCGGCAATATAGCGTTCGCTAAACGACTGCCCGCCGCGACCGGAACGCGGTGTGCTACGCCGCGAGGAAGCACGGTCCGAGTCGGGCCTCCTCATACCTTGTCGGGGGCTCTCCTCTCTCACCGGCAACCCCTATTCCATTTGCGATTTCGCTGCAGCGGCAAGCTGGGCCACATAGTCCTTAAACACGCGGCCGCGCTCCTCATAGCCCGAGAACTCATCGAACGAAGAGCAGGCAGGAGAAAGTAAGATCACGTCGCCACGGCTCGACAGCGAACGAGCAACGTCCACGGCATCGCGTAGGTCATCCGCCTGGGCGATATCCACATCGCCATCGACATCGGCCTCGTCCATAGCGGCGGTGAAGCGCTCGCGCGCATCGCCAAAGCAGACGACCGAGCGCACGTTATCCATAACAACGCGCGCGAAGTCCGTGAGCGGCGTGCCCTTATCGTGGCCGCCGAGCAGCAAGATCACGTCGTCATCGGGAAATGCCGTCAGCGCCTTCTCGACCGCGTCGGTGTTGGTCGCCTTGGAATCGTTGACGTAGCGCACACCGTCAATCTCGCCGCACGGCTCCACGCGATGCTCGAGCGGCTGGAACGAGGCCAGACCGCGGCGGACACCATCGACATCGGCACCGACGGCCAGAGCAGCCGTGGCGGCACATAAGGCATTGATGACATTGTGATGGCCCGAGATCTTGAGCTCGGACGTGGCGACAAGCTGAGTCTCGACGCCCTTTAGGCGCACGACCATTTTGCCGTCGCGCACAAAGGCGGCATCTGCACCCTCGGGCTCGTCAAAAGCGACCTTGCAGATGCGGCGACCCGGCGTATAGATGTACTCATCGAACTCGTGAATGCCGGCGTCTTCGACGTCGACAACCACCAGATCGTCATCGACCATATTGTCAAACAGCTTGATCTTGGCAAGCGCATAGTTCTTATGGCTCTTATGCCAGCCCAAGTGGTCGGGAGTGATGTTGAGCAGCACCGCCACGCGAGGGTGGAGCTCGGTGGTCGTAGCAATCTGATAGCTCGAGAGCTCAGCCACAAACCACTCGTTGTGGGCTCGGCCGTCAATCTCGTTGACCGGCGGCTCGCCGATGTTGCCGACAGCAACGCTGGCCTCGCCGGCAGCCTTGAGCAGATAATCAGTCAGCGACGTGGTGGTCGTTTTGCCGTTGGTGCCCGTGATGGCAATCCAGTTATCGGGCGACAGGCGATAGGCAAACTCGGGCTCACCCATAATCTGGGCGGCATGCTCGCGCCCGGCCTTAAAGAAGCCCGAGAACTCCGAGATGCCCGGGCACGTCACGCATACGTCATAGGCGCCCTCGACCTGTTCGGTCCCATAGACAAACGACGCACCAGCAGCCTCGAGCGCACGCGTGGCGTCATTGGGCTCAGAGGTGCCGCCGCCACACACGGTAACGGCACTTACGCGCTCGGGATGTGCCAGCGCCCAGCGGGCGACATCGAGACCGGATTTGCCCTGACCCAAAACGAGCAGGCTAAAGACATCAGCAAGAGGCATGAAAGACCACTATCCCAACTGGAAGAACAGGGCAAGGCCAACGGCACCAAAGGCCGCAGCGATAATCCAAAAACGGATGACGACCTTGGTCTCGGCCCAACCCTTCTTTTCGAAATGATGATGGATGGGCGCCATAAGGAAGACGCGCTTGTGCGTAAAGTGGAAGTAGACAACCTGAATCATGACCGAAAGGGTCTCAACGATAAACAGGCCGCCGATGATAAGGGAGACGACCTCGGTGTTGGTCATGATGGACGTGCAGGCAAACGCGGCGCCCAGGGCAAGCGAGCCGGTATCGCCCATAAAGATGCTCGCCGGATAGCAGTTGAACCACAGAAAGCCCAAGCAGGCACCGGCACACGCGGTGCAGAAGATGGACAGGTTCACGTCTCCGTGCAAAAACGCCATGGCAGCCATGGCGAGCATGGCGATCATGGAGGTGCCGCCAGCAAGACCGTCAAGGCCATCGGTCAGGTTCACGGCATTAGAAAGACCGGCAATCATCAGCCAGCAAAAGACAATATAGAGCCACGGGAACGAATAGCCGCAGATGGTGGTCGAAAGCACGCCAAGGTCGATCGTCAACCCACCGGGAAAACGAATCTCGGGGGCGACACCGCACCAGTTGACGGCAAGTACCGTAAAGGTGACACAGATAATGGTTAGGCCGATCATCTTGGCATGGGGCGTCAGACCGAGCGAGCGCCCATGCGTAACGGAGGTCAGGTCGTCGATCAGGCCCAGCACGCCGGTCGCCAGCGTGGCGAGCAGCACGAGTACGAGCTCGGTGGTGAGCTTGCCCATCAGCAGGCAGGTCAGCGAGATCGCGACGAGGATGACAACGCCACCCATGGTGGGCGTTCCCTGCTTAACCAAATGACGCTTGGGGCCGTCGGCACGAACCTGCTGGCCGATACCCTCGACCTTGAGCAGCTTGATCCACCACGGCATGAGCAGCAGCGCAATGGCTGCGGCGATGCCAAGCCCCAAAAAAGCCTGATACGTTGGATACGAGGGATTGCCGAACATGGGCTAGCACACACCTTCCACAAAGCGGTCGAGCTCAACAAAGCGGGAACCCTTGACCAGTACAACATCATGTTTTTCAAGCGCGCCGCCCATGCGGTCGAGCACCTGCTGATAATCGGAGAACACCTGGATGCGGTCCTCGTCCATACCCATCATGCGCGCGGCATCGGCCATAAGCTGGGCCAGCTCACCACCCACGCACGCCAGCATGTCGAGCTTCTTGGCGGCGGCATAGGCGCCCACGAGCTCATGCATGCGAGGAGCCTCATCGCCCATCTCGCCCATCTCGCCCAGAATCGCCATGCGAGACCCCGTGCACGAAAGCGAGCACAGCAGATCGAGGCCGGCTGCCATCGATTCGGCGCTGGCGTTATAGGAATCGTCGATGATGCGTGCACCGCTCTTGGCGCGCTTGATCTCCTGGCGGTGCCCGGTGATCGTGAGGCCCCTAAAGGCAGCATCGATCTGCTCGGGCGTCACGCCCAGGCGATAGGCAACCGCGGCGGCCTTAACGGCATTAGGAACGGACTGCACGCCGGGGATGGCAAGCATGGTATCGATTGTCTCGCCCTGACCAAAATCGAGCGTAAAGACCGGACGGCCCTCGTCATCAACGCGAACGTCGCGGGCGCGGACCTCATCATCGTCAGAGACACCGGCCAGCATCACGTCGATACCAGCAGGCTGGGCGAACGTATCGCGAATGAACGGCGTAAAATCGTCCTCGCCGCCCAAAACCAGCAGCGGCAAATAGTCGCCGGCGGCGCACATGCCCTGGACAATCTCGGCTTTAGCGCGGGCGATGTTCTCGCGGCTGCCCAAAATGCCGATATGAGAGGTGCCGATCTTGCTCACGATGGCAAGGTTGGGATTGGCGGACTGGGACAGGCGCTCGATCTCGTGGAAATGGTTCATGCCCATCTCGAGCACCAGGACCTCGGTATCGGCCGGAGCGGAAAGCACCGTGAGCGGCATGCCGATCAGGTTATTGAAATTGCCCTTGGTGGCCCAGACACGATAGCGCTTGGCGAGCACAGCGGCGAGAACGTCCTTGGTCGTCGTCTTGCCGATGGAACCGGTAATGCCAACGACCAGGCAGCCAAGCTCCAGGCGATACACGTGCGCCAAACGCAGCAGAAACTCCTCGGGATCATCGGTCAGCAAGATGGCACAGCCCTTGTCCTGCGCCAGCGAGACCAGCTCGGCCTCGGGCTCACGCGTCATCACGACGGCGCCGGCACCCGACTGGACGGCACGGGAAGCAAAATCATTGCCGTCGACGTTTTCACCGGGAAAGGCGACGAAAATCGTCCCTTCCTCGACCTGGCGCGAGTCGATAACGCACCCGCGGCATACCCGATCGACTTCTCCCGTCACGGTTCGGGCCCCTGTTGCGGCCGCGAGGTTGTTGACGGCGATCTCTATCATTGCAGCTCCCCTGTAAACCTAAATAATGCTATCGGCGTATTGTATCCCAGCGCCGCGCATGCGTGGTGCAGGGCATGTGAACACCCCTCATATGGGACAACAAACCACGCCCCAAAGATTGTAACCCCCTACTTCGTGTGCGGGATACCCAGCACGTCGAGCGCGTTGGCCATAATGGACTGGAACGGCACCGCAGCGGCATCTGAGCCGCTCGGCGTTCCGTCGAGCGTGATATAGCACAGCACCTTGGGCGATTGTGCCGGTGCAAAGCCCATAAAGGACGACATGTAGTTCTCCTTGAGGTAGCCGCCGTTCTCGTCGGCACGTTCGGCCGTACCGGTCTTACCCGCCACGTCATAGCCGTCAACCGCGCCGCCAACGCCCGTTCCCTCCGACACGACCGTCTGCATGCACGATGTCACCTGGGATGCGGCGTCCTCCGAAATCGCGCGCTCGCCTTCGCCCCAGTCCTTCTCGTCGCCTTTGCTGGACTTATAGAAGTGCGGGGTCATCATCACGCCGCCGTTGGCGATGCCGCCCACGGCACGTGCGATCTCAATCGGCGAGACAGACAGCGCCTGTCCAAAGCTCATCGAGCCCAGCGTGGCGCCGTCATACTGGTCACGCTCCTTGACGATGCCCAGACTCTCGCCCGGAAAATCGACACCCGAGCTGTGACCGATGCCCCACTTGTCCACATAGGCGGCAAAGTCGTCGGCACCGATCTTGCGCCCCACCAGGACAAATCCCACGTTGGACGAACGGCGCATCATCTCGCGCACATCCATGGTCATGGCGTAGTCGCGCTTGTCGGCATCGGTGACGGTATCGTCGCCCACCTTGATGCTCGCCGGCACCTCAAACGACGTACTCAACCGCACGACGCCCAAGTCGAAGCCGGCGCCCGCCACGAGCGTCTTAAAGACCGAGCCGGGCTCGTAGGCGTCGGTGACCAGGCGCAGGTTCATATCCTCGGTCTTGGCGTTTTCCAAATTGGTCTGGTCGTAGGTCGGATACGAGCAGGCTGCCAAGATCTCGCCTGTCGTAGGATCGGTGACCAGCGCCGAGCCGTTCTTGGCCTTTGTCTTCTCGACAGCCTCTGCCAGGGCATCCTCGGCCGCACGCTGGATATTGACGTCGAGCGTCGTCACGATATCAACGCCGTCGACCGCAGCCACCTTTTTATAGGCACCGCCCGCGATATAGCTGCCGTCCCTCGCGCGCTCGCGTACGAGAGAACCGTTCGTGCCGGTCAGAAGCTTGTTGTATTGCTTTTCGAGACCCGTCAAGCCGTCGTTGTCTACATTCACTACACCCAGCACCTGCGATGCCAGATTGCCGTATGGATATACGCGCTTCATGGCCTGCTCAAAAAGCACGCCGGGCAGGTTCTTCTTCTCCAGCGCCGCAGCGTCGTCTTCGTCCACCTGGCGCTTGATATACACCCAGGTTCCATCGGACTCAACGAGCTTACGGCAGGTCTTTTTATCGATTCCAGTTGCCTTGACCAGCGCCGACACCGTCTTGTCAACATCCTCGACAAGCTGGGGGTTCACGGCGATGTTGCGACATTCGACCGACGACGCCAGCACGTTACCGTTGCGGTCGTAGATGGTGCCACGTTTGGCATAGAGGGTCTGCGCAAGCAGGCGGCGCGCATCGGCACGCTCGCGCAGTTTATCGGCTTCGACAATTTGATAGTCGGCAAGGCGAAAGACGCCCAAGCCCAAGCCAAGCCCAATGAAGCCCATGACGGCTTTGCGGCGAGGCAGAGGCGTGCCCGTGAGCCATTCGGTCGACGAACTCTTGCGCGACCTGGTGTTATGCACTTGAGGGCCGCCCGAGCCGCGAAGTCGCGACGCCGGGTCGTTGCCACGGGACTGCCCGGCGTTGTAAGATTGCCGACCCGTTCCTTGATAACCAGAACGTCCCCGCGACGAGGGACGTCCAGAACCGCGGCCCCCATCGGAACCGCGGCGATAGTCATTTGTCATACTCAGCTACCGTCTTGCTACTGAGCGGTCGCGGTCGCGTTGGCGCCCGCGGCTGCATCCTGCGAAAAGTCAAGTGTAACGCTCTCGCTGGGCTCCACCATGCCATAAGCGCCCGCAAGGTCGCGAATACGCGTGTCGGCGCCATAGACCGAATGCATGACCTCCAGGTCGGAGCTCTCATCGGTCGCCTTTTCGAGCGTGTTGGTAAGCTCGGCGTTGCTGTTGAGCACCTGGGCCGTAACGCCGGCGAGCGCCACGCGGGCGACGCCGATCGTCATGAAGATGGCCGCAATGATGCAAAACGTTTTAAGAACGCTCATGAAAACCGGGCTTACCGCCTGGTTTGCCTGACGGCCCGCGCCCGTGTAGACATCAAAGCGCGGCGTGCGCTGCTCACGGGGAGCAACGGGGGCCTGCGGCGTCTCACGATAGGCGGGCATGGCGTTCATATCATAGGCGAGTGCTGCGCTTGAAGTGTTGTAGCCCATGATATGCCGCCTCCCATCCCGAGTACGTTGGTAGTGTGTTTAAGCTTCGTTTATGGTGCGAGCGGGAGGTCCAATATCGCGCGGTCGTGCCTACAGACGCTGCGCCACGCGGATTTTGGCTGATCTCGCCCGAGGGTTGCGCTCAACCTCATCAGGCTGGGCAACCAAGGGTTTGCGGGTGATGACCTTGAGTATCGGCACGTTGCCGCACACGCACACCGGAATCTCCGGCGGACACGTGCACCCCTGGCTCATCTCCTTAAAGTGGTTCTTTACGATACGGTCCTCGAGCGAGTGATACGAGATGACGCAGATACGTCCGCCCGGGTTGAGCCACCTGGTGGCGGCATCAAGCCCTCGTTCGAGCACATCGAGCTCGTGATTGACCTCGATGCGAATGGCCTGGAAACTTTTCTTGGCCGGGTG
The DNA here is from genome assembly GCA_905214385.1 of uncultured bacterium. GTDB lineage: Bacteria > Actinomycetota > Coriobacteriia > Coriobacteriales > Coriobacteriaceae > Collinsella. The sequence goes on along the minus strand of CAJMMF010000001.1, from coordinate 1,201 downwards.
TCCGCCATGCCGACGAGCGGCAGCCGGGATACCTGCCTTGATGATCTCGACAAATTGGCCGGTGGTTTCGATCGGTTCTTGCTCGCGGCGGCGCACGATCTCGCGCGCGATCTGCGAGGCGAACTTCTCTTCGCCGTAGACGCGTAGAATCCGGGCGAGGTCGTGTTCGTTATAGGTGTTGATGACCTCAGCTGCGTTTAAGGTGTTATTACCCGGATCCATCCGCATGTCCAATGGGGCGTCCTCGTTATACGAAAAGCCCCTGCCAGGGATATCGAGTTGCGGCGACGAAACGCCCAAATCGAACAGGAAGCCATCGACCCCGGGCACCTCGGCCGAGCAAAGCAGCTCGTCCAAGTCGCCGAAGTTGCCCTTCAGCAGCTGGTGCGGAACGCCGGGAACCTCGCGGTCCAGACGGGCGCCAGCGGCCTCGAGGGCCATGTCGTCCTGGTCGACGCCGAGCAAAAGGCCCGTCTCCCCCACCTGCGCGGCCATCTTTACCGAATGGCCGGCACCGCCAAGGGTGCAATCGCAGACAACGGAGCCGCTCTTTAGCCGCAGCGACTCAAGCACTTCGCCGAGCATGACAGGTTCATGCCGATATTCTTGTGTCAAGATCCCACGCTCCATCCGTTACCCGTGCCTTGCCCTTACGAGAAGAAGAGGTCCAGCAGGGCCTCATCGTCATCGTCCTCATCGGCCGCGGCGCGATCCCAAACCTCAAGGTGGTCGTAGTTGCCCACAACCGTGACCTCGCGGTCGAGGTTCGCCTGCTTGCGGAGAGACTCGGAAAGACCGATACGACCGGCGCTGTCCACGTCCATCGACGTGGTGCGCTTGTTGATCGCCCTCATGAGCTTCTGGTCATTAATGTCACGCGGGTTAAAACCCTCGTGGCCCTCACGACCCGCGAAGAGTCCTTCGACCCACTTATCGAAGGCCTCGGCAGAGAACACGTACAGAGCATCGACATCCAGGGCTTTGAACACGCGAACGTGCTCTCCAAGCTCCTCGCGAAGGGGTGCAGGCAGGGACAGACGACCTTTTGCATCGAGATTGCGCTCGTATGCACCAGTCATTCCCATGTGCGCCCTCCCCTCGGTTACTCAGATGGCACGTACGCGGGGAACCACCCCGCCTGTCGACGTCATTAATAATATGGGGAACCGCCCCATTTTTCAACACCTTTCCCCACCCCTTC